>JBDHGI010000105.1:0-14616 GCA_039589955.1 Gemmatimonadota bacterium
GGGCCTGCTCCAGGGGCTTGCCCATCTCCAGGCTCATGAGCCGTGCGAACTCGGCCGTCCGCTCCCGGAGCAGGCCTCCCAGGACGGTCAGGCGTTCGGTGCGCTCGGCGAAGGAGGTGTCCCGCCAGGCGAGGTGGGCGGCATGGGCGCGCTCGACGGCGCGAACGGCTTCCTCGGGGGCGATGTCGTCGTGCGTGGACAGGGTCTCGCCCGTAGCCGGGTTGACGGCGGTGAAGGACATGGCGGCATCGGTTGGTGGAAGGGGCACGGGGGCGACCACCGTGGTGGCCGCCCCCGTTAGCCTACCAGTCCCCCGGGGGGCCGCAAGAGCGCGCCCGCTCTGCCTCAGCCCGTCTCGATCCGGTAGACCTTCAGGCTCTGGACGTCCAGCTCGTCCCGGGCGATGCCGTAGAAGCGATCCCCCATGGCGCGGATGGGCTGGTACTTGCCCGGGAAGGTGACGGCACCGAGGTATCGGCCTTCGGCGTCGAATACGTCCCAGGTGCTCGATCCCAGGTCCTGGATGTTGAACGTGCCCTCCTCTCCGGCGAGCTCGTCTCCCGAAAGGAACCTCTGGGCCCAGACCGACTGCAGGGGCCCCAGGGCCAGGCTCACGAAGGCCGGATAGTTGTCGGCGAAGCTCGCCTGCTGGAGAAACTGCTCGACGGCCTGCTGAGGTGCCCCCTGCTGCCGCGCGGCGTCGGCGATGGCGTCGAGGAACACGCTCTGATCCCGTTCGGTGACGGGCTTCGTCTCGAAGGGAAGGGTGATCACCCGCTGCAGCGACCCGTCGGCTCCCCAGACCTCGAACCTCATGGTGTTGTTCTTGGCCGTGAGGAGTCGGCCGTCGGGGTCGGCGTCCCAGATGGGCTCGGGATCGAAGAACCGCACCCGGGCTTGTCCGCCGCTGATCTGGAGGCTCTCGCCCGGCGGCAGCACCGCCAGCGTGTCAGGCGCCTCACCCTCCTGTGCCAGCGTCGTGATGGGGTCGCCCCTCGGACCCGTCGCCGTATCCGCCGGGTTGACGTTGCGTCGCTGCACTACCAGGCGCCCCGCCGACGCCATGTCCCACCGGAGGGGGACGCCCTGCAGGAGATCCATGCGCTGGCTCCTGATGAACTCGCCGGATCGGGAGAACCGGGAGATGCGCTGATTCCCGATGTCGGGAATCACGACCTCGTCGCCCACCACGAAGACGCCGTTCATGCCCAGGCCCAGCTCTCCCGGCCCGGATCCGGCGCTGCCGATGGTGCGCACGTAGGTGCCCATGGCGTCGAAGACGCGCACGTCCTGAACCTGCCCGTCGGCGATGTAGACGTTTCCGTCGGCGTCCACGTCCACGCCGATGATCTGGCCGAACTGGTACACGTCCTCGCCCTCCATCGCCCCGATGGAGAGCTCCTCCACGACGGTCCAGCCCGCTTCAGGGCCCCACAGACCGTCCGTGGGGTTCTGGACCACCGGAATGCCCGCGCTGTCCACCACGGTGCCGGCCCAGTCCGAGGTGCCGGCGTCACCGCAGGCCAGGATGGGCACGACGACCGCGAGGGCCGCGACACGACGAATAGACATCTTGAACCTCGCTCGGTGCTCGGGATCACTCGGGATTGTCTGAACGCCCGTCATACGGTTCGGTCGCCGCAATCCTTCAGGCTTGCCAGGCGGCATCGGGCCGGGGAATGTTCTCCGTCCGCTCACGCGCTTCATCGGGAGGGTGCAGGTTGGAGGAGCCCATCCGTCTCTTCGTCACCGGGGGGACGTTCGACAAGGAATACGACGAGATCCACGGTCGCCTCTTCTTCGAGGACACCCACATCCCGGAGATGCTCCAGCTGGGCCGCTGCAAGCTGGAGGTGAAGGTCCGGACCCTCATGATGGTGGACTCCCTGGAGATGTCCATGTCCGACCGGGAGCTCATCGCCAAGAACTGCCGGGACGCCCCGGAGCTTCGCATCGTCATCACCCACGGGACCGACACCATGGTGGAGACGGCGGCGGTCCTCGCCGAGCAGGTCGAGGGCAAGACGATCGTCCTCACCGGCGCCATGATCCCCATCGCCTTCGGGAGCTCGGACGGTCTGTTCAACCTCGGAGGCGCCCTCACGGCGGTCCAGGTGCTTCCTCCCGGCGTCTACATCACCATGAACGGCAGGGTCTTCCTCTGGAACGAGGTCCGGAAGCACCGCGATACAGGAATCTTCAAGCTCCTCAAGTGACCCCCATTCCTCAGAAGGTCCTCATGCGCCGCCCCGCAGCTCTCGTGTGCGTCGCCCTGCTCCTGGGCTGTGGGCCCACGCCGGACGTCGACGTCGTCCTCCGCGGTGGAACCATCTACGACGGGTCCGGCGCGGAGGGCGTCACGGGAGACGTGGCCCTTCGGGGAGACAGCATCGTCGCGGTCGGCGACATCGGCGCGCTCAGGGGGGCCACGGAGATGGACGTCCGGGGACTCGCCGTCGCGCCTGGCTTCATCAACATGCTGTCCTGGGCAACGGAGTCCCTCCTGGAGGACGGCACCGCGCAGAGCGACATCCGCCAGGGGGTCACGCTCGAGGTCTTCGGTGAGGGCGAGTCCATGGGCCCCCTCACCGAGGGCATGAAGGCGGACATGTTGCGCTTCCAGGGTGACATCCGGTTCGAGATCGCCTGGACGACCCTGGGAGAGTATCTGGAGCACCTGGAGGATAAGGGCGTGGCCGTGAACGTGGCCTCGTTCGTGGGGGCAACGACCGTCCGGGTCCACGAGCTGGGCTACGCCGACCGGCCACCCACGGCCGACGAGCTCCGCCGGATGCAGGATCTGGTCCGGGAGGCCATGGCCGAGGGAGCCCTCGGGGTGGGCTCGTCCCTCATCTACGCGCCGGCCTTCTACGCCGACACCCCCGAGCTCGTCGCCCTCGTGGAGGCGGCCGCCGAGTCGGGGGGCATGTACATCAGCCACATGCGATCCGAGGGGAACCGTCTCTTGGAGTCGGTGGACGAGCTCATCCACATCGCTCGGGAGTCCGGCGCCGCAGCGGAGATCTACCACCTGAAGGCTGCCGGCCAGGAGAACTGGCCGAAGATGGACGAGGTGATCCGCCGGGTGGAGGAAGCGAGAGGCGAGGGGCTGCGCATCACGGCGGACATGTACACCTACACGGCGGGAGCCACGGGGCTCGACGCCGCCATGCCCCCCTGGGTCCAGGAGGGTGGATACGACGCCTGGGCGGAGCGCCTGAAGGATCCCGGCGTCCGGGCGCGCGTCGCCGCGGAGATGAGGACGCCCACCGACGAGTGGGAGAACCTGGCGCTGGCGGCCGGCTCGCCCGACCGCGTCATCCTGGTGGGATTCCGGGCCGACTCGCTGAAGCACCTCACGGGCGTGTCCCTGGCCGAGGCCGCTGAGCTGTACGGAACCACCCCCGAGGAGGTGGCCATGGACCTGGTGGTCAAGGACGGAAGCCGCGTCGGCACCGTCTACTTCATGATGGACGAGGAGAACGTCGCGAGGCAGGTCGCCCTCCCCTGGATGAGCTTCGGGTCCGATGCCGGCGCGTTGGCCACGCGGGAGCCCTTCACCTTGTCGAATCCCCATCCCCGGGCGTACGGCAACTTCTCCAGGCTCCTCGGGCGGTACGTCCGGGAGCGGGGTGTCATCACCCTGGCGGAGGCGGTGCGTAGGCTGACCAGCCTGCCCGCCGAGAACCTGGGCCTTCACCGCCGTGGGCGGCTACAGCCCGGGTACTTCGCCGACGTGGTGGTCTTCGACCCCGCGACCGTGACGGATCATGCCACCTTCGAGGAGCCCCACCAGTACGCCACGGGCGTGCTGCACGTCTTCGTGAACGGTGAGCAGGTGCTCCGGCACGGCGAGCCCACCGGGGCCATGCCCGGTCGGGTGGTACGCGGGCCGGGGTGGGAGGGTTGACTCAGCGAGATCCGCGAGGCCCCACGCGCACGGCCCTCATCTGCCTCAGGATGGAGACGAACCGGGGATCCTTGCGTAGGGGGTCCCACACCGGGTCGGACTGCAGGAAAACCAGGCCGCGATCGCCCTCTTTCAGCCCCCGGACGAGGAGCTCCAGAGCTCCTTCGGTGTCACCGAGCGCGCAATAGGCCGCTGCCAGCCGGGTGAGGGAGACCTTTTCCCCCTCGGCCAGCCGACTCTCGTGATCCTCCTTCAGCCACGTCCAATATCCCGACATGCCATTCGCCCGCACGCCGGCCCGCAGGTCGGCGACGTTCGCTGCAGTGGGCGCCCCAGGGGCTCCCGATTCGCGCCACCGCGCCACGGTCTCGACGACACCGTCGGCGTCGGCCGCGCCCACCCGGGCCTGGAGCAGGCCTTGCCACGCCGCGGACGAGTGTGGCGCCTCCCGCACGGCCTCTTCCAGCAGCCTGCCGGCCTCGTCGAAGTGACCCATGGCCATCAGCGGCCGGGCGGCCGCCACCACGGCCACGGCGGCGTCGCCCTGCCGGGCTCCCACCACCATGACGCGCTCCTCCAAGCGGCGACCCAGCTCCGTCATCGCACCCACGTACGAGGTGTCGAACCTCAGTACGACGCTGTCCGTGGTGCCGGGAAGGTGGATCACCTTCGTGTGGGGAGCGGGTGGCGGGGGGACGTGGCCGGCGGTGATCCGGGAGATCTCTGGCAGGCTGCGCCGGATGGCTCCCAGCACGTCCTGGGCCTCGAGAGAGGTGCTGTCCATGCGGAGGGCCTTCTCCGCGTCCTCGATGGCGAGCTCGAGCTCCTCGGCCTCCGGATCCCCCTCGCGCATCCCGAGGAGGAATCTCGTTCCCGCCAGCCCCGCCAGGGCCGGCGCGAACGTCGAGTCCTCCGAGACCGCCTCCTCGAAGTACCGCCAGGCCGCCTCGTATCCCTCGGGGGTTCCCTTCTGGTACTCGAACCGCCCCCGGAGGTAGGCGTCCTGAGCTTCGAGATCGACGTCCCGGGAGGCGGTTCGCGTGAGCAGCGACTGCTCCTCCTGGCTTATCTCGGCCCGTACCTGCTGGGCGATGTCGTAGGCCACCTCGGCCTGCAACGCCAGCACGTTCTCCAGCGTCCGGTCGTACTGCTTCGTCCAGATGTGGGAGTCGCTCGCCGCGTGGATGAGCTGAACCGTGATGCGAACCGTATCGGCCTGACGCCGGACGGAGCCCTCGATGATGGCGTCCACCCGAAGCTCCCGGCCGATGGCGGGGGCCGAATGGTCCGTGCCGGCGTACCGGGCCACGGAGGTGCGGGAGACCACCCGGAGGCCGGCGACCTGGCTCAATTGGGCGATGAGCTCCTCGTGCATCCCCGCGGTGAAATAGTCCTGCTCCCCTGCGCCCGAGAGGTTCTGGAGGGGAAGGACGGCCAGGGATTCGATGGGGTCGTCGGGGTCGTACGCCACGAGAGTGGCCCCGGGGTCCGTCGGGGCGGAGTCCGTTGCAGTCTCCTCGAACACGCCCACCTGCACGACCCAGACGGCCAGGGATCCCACCACGGCGAAGGTCACCACGAGGAGGGCCAGCCGCGGTGTGAGACGCCCCGGCTGGCGCCCGCTCGGCAGATCCGCGGTGCGCTTGATCCCCTCGGCCGTGATGTCGAAGACCCAGGCGAGCACGACGGCCGGGGGGAAGAGCAGCGTGACACCGATGACCAGGATGCGGAGGTGCACCTCCCCGAGGCCGAACGCCGGGAAGACGATCTCGGCAAGCTGGAGCAGGACGAAGGCCGCCGCCGCGTACGCGATGGCGAAGCGGACGACGTGCCTGCGCCGCAGCTCTGCGACGAAGCGGCTGAAGCCGGACGGTTGACTCTGGTTATTGCTCATCTCACTCCCCAGGACACTCCCTACGGGGAATTGGTTAGGTGTGTTCCTCGGGTCGGGGGGTTGCCAAGTTGACGATCACCGATGAGCCCCGCCACCCTTACGCCATGCGAATCGCGTACTTGGACGGCCCCAGGCTCCGGCGCTCGCTGGTGGCAGCGTGCCAGCACGCCCAGCATCAGCGCGGGGAGCTGAACCGCATCAATGTCTTTCCCGTGCCCGACGGCGACACCGGGACGAACCTGGCCCTTACGGTCAGGGCCATCGCCGATCACCTCGAGGGCAACGGCGACCGCGACGTGGCGGCCGTGGCCCACGAGGCCGCGCAGGCGGCGGTCCTCGGTGCGCGGGGCAACTGTGGGATGATGCTCTCCCACTTCCTGCTCGGGTTCGCGGATCAGCTGAAGGACCGGGCCCGCATCGGCACGGTGGAGTTCGGCGCCGCGCTGAGAAGCGGCGTCCTCAACCTCAGCCGGTCCCTGGAGCGTCCCGTGGAAGGAACCATCCTCACGGTCATGCGGGATACGGCGGATGCGGCGCACGAGAAAGCGCACCCGGACTTCGCCGAGCTTCTCGGACGGCTGGTGGAGGCCGCCAAGGCGTCGCTGGAGCGGACTCCGGAGCTCTTGCCGGTGCTTCGCAGGGCCGGCGTGGTCGACGCAGGCGCGAAGGGGTTCGTGAGCCTGCTCGAGGGGGTGCTCCTGTTCATACACGGGGATCCCCTGGTGGCCCAGGCCCCGGCTGGGGATGACGACACCGAGGCCGCATTCTCCCGGGTCGAGTATCCGGACTCCTCGGAACAGTACGCGTTCTGCACCGAGGCGTTGGTGAGGGGCGAAGACCTGCCGAGTCAGGACGACGTGCGGGCGGCGCTGCGCTCCCGGGGCGATTCCCTCATCGTCATCCGGTCGGACGACGTGCTCAAGGTCCACATCCACACCGACGACCCCGGGGACGTCTTCGCGTGCCTCCGCGAATACGGTACGCTGGTCACCCACAAGGCGGAGGACATGGCGGCGCAGCACGCCGCCGTGGAGCGGGCCATCGATGGGCACGTCAAGCTGGCCCGCCGCCCGGTGACGGTGATGACCGACTCGGCGGCGGATCTTCCCGAGGAGGTCGTGCGGGCCCACGGCGTCCACGTGACACCGCTGTGGCTCCTGGACGGGGACGACATGTACCGGGACGGCGTGGACATCGCGGCACGGGAGTTCCACGAGCGACTCGCCCTCGAGGCGCCGGTGCCCACGACCAGCCAGCCCGCGCCGGCGGACTTCCTGGAGACGTTCACGAGGGCCGCGGAGGACGGCGAGGCCATCGTCGGTGTCCTGGTCGGCTCTTCGCTGTCGGGGACCCTGGGCTCCGCAGAGGCCGCGTCGGGTCGCTTCCACGGGGCTCCCGTCCACCTGGTGGACTCCCACGGGGCCTCCCTCCTCGAGGGTTTGCTGGCTCTCAAGGCATGTGAGCTCGCCGAGCTGGGGACGCCCCCCGAGGAGATCGTCGGCGAGCTCGCGCGAATCCGCGAGCAGTCGGGGATCTTGTTCACGGTCGATACCTTCGACCGTCTCATCGCGTCGGGGCGTGTGGGGCGGGGCCAGGCCGTCCTGGGCTCCGTGCTCCAGGTCAAGCCCATCCTGGGGCTGACCTCGGACGGACGCGTCGTCCCCGTGACCAAGGCCCTCGGGCGCAGGCGAGCCCGCGAGGCGCTGCTCGATGCGCTGGAGAAGCACATTCCCCCCGACGCCCGCCAGGTCCGTTTCGGGATCGTGTACGTGGGCGACGATGACGTGGTGGCCGTCGTCTCGCAGAGGCTGCGCGAGCGATACGGCAAGGACGTCGAGATCCTCACGGCCCCGGCGACCCCGGTCATCGCGACCCACATCGGCCTGGGAGGCTGGGGCGTCGCCTATCTCGTCGAGGACGAGTGAAGCCCCCCTCCCCGACCCCTCGCCAGGGAGCCGTCTGAGATGCAGGAGAGCGTCACCGCCGTCGTGCAGGCGGACGCCTGGGCCGTCGCCGCCTTCGCGACCTACCTGCTCGTGCTTCTCGGGATCGGGCTCTATTCCGCACGGTTCTCGGGCTCGGGGATCGGTGAGTTCTTCGTGGGCGGCCGGAAGATGAACCGCCTCGTGGTGGCCCTCTCGGCCGTGGTGTCCGGCAGAAGCGCCTGGCTCCTGCTGGGCGTCACCGGCATGGCCTACGCGACCGGGGCGTCGGCCATGTGGGCGGTCACGGGGTACACCGTGGCCGAGGCCGTCCTCTTCTTCACGTATGCCCCCCGGCTCAGGCGCTTTGCCGGGGCTCACGACTGCGTGACCCTCCCGGACTTCCTCGCCGTGCGCTTCGGGGACGGGGACGGCCGCCTTCGCCTCACGCTGGCCCTCGTGATCCTGGTGTTCATGGTCAGCTACGTGTCCGCGCAGTTCGCCGGTGGAGGGAAGGCCATCGCCGCCAGCTTCGGGCTCTCCAACACGGCAGGTGTGCTGCTCACGGCGGCCATCGTGCTCCTCTACACGGTGATCGGAGGCTTCCTGGCGGTGAGCCTCACCGACGCGCTCCAGGCCTTCTTCATGCTCTTCGGGCTCGTGGTGATACCCCTGGTGGCCATCGTGGACGGAGGAGGGTGGGCGGCGGTATCGGCTGAGGTCCGCGCCTACGACGCCTCCTTCCTCGATCCCCTGGCGTTGAGCTTCGGGGCCTTCCTCGGGATGGTGGGCATCGGCTTCGGATCGCCGGGCAATCCACACATCATCGTCCGCTACATGTCCATCGACGACCCTCGCCAGCTCGTATTCGCCGGGGTCACGGGCACGTTCTGGAACGTGGTGATGGGCGCCGGCGCCGTCTTCATCGGTCTCGTCGGCCGGGCGTACGTGCCCGACGTTGCCATGCTGCCCGCCGCCGACACAGAGAATCTCTATCCTGTGCTGGCCCAGCAGCATCTCCCTCCGGCTCTGTTCGGAATCGTGGTGGCGTCCATCTTCGCGGCGCTCATGTCCACCGCCGACTCGCAGCTGCTCGTGGCGGCCTCGGCGTTGGTGCGGGACTTCTACCAGAAGGTCGTGAAGGCCGGCCGGGAGGTTCCGGAGCGGACGTTGGTGCTCTATTCGCGCTGGGTGGTCGTGGCGTTGGTCGGTGTGGCGCTGCTCATGGGGGTCCTCGCCGAGCAGCTCGTCTTCTGGCTTGTTCTGTTCGCGTGGGCCGGGCTCGGGGCCGCGCTCGGGCCCACGACGGTGCTGGCGCTCTACTGGAAGAGAACGACCCGAGCCGGTATCTTCGCGGGTCTCGTCGCCGGGACGATCACCACCGTGGTGTGGTACCTGACCCCGGCCCTGAAATCAAGGCTCTACGAGCTGATACCCGCGTTCGCCTTGTCGCTGGTCGCCACGGTGGTGGTGAGCCTCCTGACGCACCCTCCCGAGGACGCGGACGAGCTCATGCAGTCCATGCTCCATGAATAGGATCGCGTCCCTGCTTCTGCTGGGCGGGCTCGCCGCCCTCCACCCACCGGTCCTCGCCCAGGACCAGGAAGTCCGCAGCGTGGACGCCGTGAAGACGTCCGAGGTCCCCGTGGTGGACGGCCGCCTCGACGAGTCGGTCTGGCTGACGGCGCCCTCCATCGGTGACTTCGTCCAGAGGGTGCCGAGAGACGGCTCCCCGGCCTCCGAAACCACCGAGATCCGCCTCCTGTACGACGACGACGCCCTGTATGTGGGGGCCTGGCTGTACGATTCACAGCCCGATGGCATCGTCTCGGGGGAGGCGATCCGGGACTACGACCTCGAGCAGAGCGACGCGCTGCTGCTCATTCTGGACACGTTTCGTGACGAGCAGAACGCTTTCATCTTCGGCACCAACCCGGCCGGCATCGAGTACGACGGGCAGGTGGCGAACGAGGGGCAGGGCGGGGGGCGCTTCTTCGGGGCGGGGGGCACCAACAACCGGCGGCAGCAGTCCGGCTCGGGCGGTGGTTTCAACCTGAACTGGGACGCGAGCTGGTCGGTGGCCACGAGCCGGGACGACCGTGGGTGGTACGCGGAGTTCCGCATCCCCTTTTCCACGCTTCGGTATGGGACCGGGGAGGACCAGAGCTGGGGCCTCAACGTGGCCAGGCGGGTCCGACGCCTCAACGAGCAGTCCTTCTGGGCGCCGGTGCCCCGGCAGTTCGACCAGTACCGGCTGAGCTACTCCGGCACGCTCAGGGGAGTGACACCGCCGGCGCAGCGCATGGCCCAGATCACCCCGTACGTGCTGCAGCGGGCGGTGCGGGACTACGAGGCCGGTGACACGGAGCTCGGGCATGCCGGGGAGTTCGGGGGCGATGCGAAGGTGCAGCTCACGTCCGGGCTCACCCTCGACCTGACGCTCAACACCGACTTCGCCCAGGTGGAGGTGGACGACGCCCAGACCAACCTCACCCGCTTCAACATCTCGTTCCCGGAGAAGCGACCCTTCTTCCTGGAGAACGCCGGCTATTTCTCCCTGGGCGGCGGCGGAGCCGACCTGTTCTTCAGCAGGCGGATCGGCATCCTCGACGGCCGGGCGGTGCCCATCGTCGGTGGGGGCCGTCTCTCCGGAAAGGCCGGTGGGCTCAACGTCGGGCTCCTCCACATCCGGACGGACGAGGTCCAGGGCGTCAGCGCGGCCAACGGGTACTCGGTGGTGCGGCTGGCCAGGGAGCTGCCCAATCGGTCGCGGATCGGAGGCTCGTTCATGCGACGGGCCTCGGACGTCGCTGACGACTGGAACAACTCCTTCGTGGTCGACGGACAGCTCGGGATCGGGGAGGCGGTGACCCTCAGCTCCTTCGTGGCGCGCACGGAGACACCGGGACGTGACGGGCGGGACCACGTGGTCGACTTCCAGGGCGGGTACACGACCCGCGACGTTCGGCTGACCCTGAACCTCCGGGAGATCGGGGAGGACTTCAACCCGGAGATGGGCTTCCTGCCGAGGGCCGGGCACCGGTACGTGCAGGTCTTCGGGATGACCTACTTCCGCCCCGCCAGATTGGGGATTCGGGAGATCCGACCCCACGCCTCCTACTTCACCTACCGGAGCCTCGGAACGGGCTTCGAGGAGACGAGTCGGGTGCACGTGGACTCCCACGTCGAGTGGGACAGCGGCATGGAGCTCCATCCCGCGTGGAACTGGGTGCGTGAGGGCCTCGCGGACGAATTCGAGGTCTCTCCGGGGGTGATCGTGCCCGCGGGTACGTACGAGGGCTGGGGTCCCGCCCTCGTCTTCTTCACCGACGAGAGCGCGCCCGTGTCCTTCAACGGCGGCTTCAATGCGGGGAGCTTCCTCTCCGGCAGTCGGGTCAACCCCTTCGGGACCCTCACGGTGCGGCGGGGATCGTCCTTCAGCGCGTCCGTGCGTGTGGACCACAACGACGTGTCCCTGCCCCAGGGTGACTTCAGCGTGACGCTGGCGGGGCTCCGGTTGGCGTACTTCTTCACCCCGCGCATCTACGTGCAATCTCTCACGCAGTATTCCGACCAGGTGGACTCGTGGTCCACCAACGTCCGGCTGGGTTGGCTCAACGAGGCCGGTACGGGCCTGTTCCTCGTGTACAACCAGGCCAACGGCTTCGGGTCGCTCTCGCGGGAGACTCCCCTGAACCGGGGCCTCACCGTCAAGTACACCAGGCTCTTCGACCTGGCGACCTGGTGACGGGCCTCAGCCCGGGGGCCTCTGCTTCCCGCTCACCAGGACGTCGTACGTAGCGCGTTGCGGAGCCGTGGGCTCCGGTGGCAATCCAACCAGAATGGCCCGCCCCCCCGAGTCCGGCATATGGAGGATCAGGTGGTCCCGTGCCGGGGGAGCCTCGTAGGCGTGGGCGCGGCCGGTGGCGTCGATGGTGACGGTCCTTCCGGGAGCAAGGGATTCGGCCAGGAGGCGACCGTACTCGGTCCAGCCTGCCAGGGGATCGACGGCGCCCGAGGCCACCTGGGGGATCAGCGTGTCGCGGTAGTACGCCACGGCCTCACGGTACCCCTCGCCGTCCGCGGCCTTGAGCTCCCGGAGTCGCTCGCGATAGAACTCCCGCGGATCGCGTGCCCCCTCTGCCGCGAGGGCCTCCTCCAGCATGCGATCGGCGGTCTCGGTGAGGTCTTCCGACATGGCCGGAAGGATCGCTCCATCACGGGAGGGCGTCAACGCGGGCGAGGAGCGTCCGCCCGGTGGGCACGTCCGCCATGATTGCCCCCCATCCCGTGGTGGCGGTAGGTTCACATCATGCAATACTCACCGTTCGGATCTCCCGGTTCTGGTACGCCCAACCACGAGTTCTTCGAGGTGTCGTGGGAGATGTTCGGTGAGCTGTGCCGGGCGCTCGCCCTCAAGGTGGCCCGGGATTTCTCCCCCGAGGTGGTGGTGGGCATCGCGCGCGCCGGTGTGATTCCTGCTGCCGTGGTGGCCTCAATCCTCCGCGTCGACTTCTATTCCATGAAGATCTCGCGGAAAGCAGGCGACGAGCAGATTCGGGAGCGGCCCGCGATCCTGTCCGCTGCGCCCCGGCAGGTCGCCGGCAAGCGCGTGCTCGTGGTGGACGAGATCACGACCTCCGGCGAGACTCTCCGCCTGGCGCTCGCGGCGGTGCGGGACGTCGGGCCTGCCGAGGTACGAACCGCCACCAGCTTCTCCCGGCCCCGATCGTTCAAGCCGGACTACTCGGCGCTCGAGACGGACGCCACGGTCGTCTTCCCGTGGGATCGCAAGATCTTCGACGGCGAGGAGCTCATCGTGAATCCTCGCTACGAGGACCTGTTGGAGGAGTAGGCCGCCGGGCCTTCACGGGGGGAGGGTCTTCCCTCCGCTCAGAGACGTCTTCTCCTTCCCCACCCCCGCCCGCCAGCCGTACGTCGCTCCGGGAAGGCCCTCCCCCCGCGGGACCCTCGAGGGCTCCTCCAGCACGCCCTTCACGCTCGTCGCCCTGGTGGGTGGTGGGTGGCGCGGAGGGGGACGCCACGCCCGGTCGCCCCCCTCGTAGGCGGTTGAGGATCGGAGGCAGGGGCGGCGAAGGGCGACTCTGACCGGCGGAGCGGGGGAATGGGTGGAAAGGGCGGTCGGAGCCCGCCGCCCCAAGTGGACGGTGAGGATCGGCGGCAGGGGTGGCGAAGGGCGACTCTGACCGGCGGCGTGGGGGGATGGGTGGAAAGGGCAGTCGGAGCCCGCCGCCACCCCTGCCGCCGATCCTTTCCCTACACCCCCTGAGCCATGGCCTTCAGGAACTCCTGGTTGGTCTCCACCTGCTTCATGCGCGACAGCAGGAACTCGATGGCCTCCGCGGGAGGCATGTCCGAGAGGAAGTTCCGCAGCAGGTAGACGCGGTTGAGCTCCGTCTCCGAGAGCAGGAGCTCCTCCCGACGGGTGCTGGATCGGTTCAGGTCGATGGCCGGGAAGATGCGCTTGTCGGAAATGTGACGATCCAGGATGAGCTCCATGTTTCCCGTCCCCTTGAACTCCTCGAAAATCACCTCGTCCATCCGGCTCCCGGTCTCGATGAGCGCGGTGGCTATGATGGTGAGGGAGCCCCCATCCTCGATGTTGCGGGCCGCCCCGAAGAACCGCTTCGGCTTGTGCAGCGCGTTGGCGTCCACCCCGCCGGAGAGGATCCTTCCGGAGTGGGGCATCGTGGTGTTGTAGGCTCTCGCCAGCCGTGTGATGGAGTCCAGGAGGATCACCACGTTCTTCCCGTGTTCCACGAGCCGCTTGGCCTTCTCCATGACCATCTCGGCAACCTGCACGTGGCGCTCCGCGGGCTCGTCGAACGTCGACGAGATGACCTCGGCTTCCACGTGCTCCTCCATGTCGGTGACCTCCTCGGGCCGCTCGTCGATGAGCAGAACGATGAGGTGAGAGTCGGGGTGGTTGGTGGAGAGGGAGTTGGCTACCTGCTGGAGGATGGTGGTCTTTCCGGCCTTCGGGGGAGAGACGATGAGGCCGCGCTGCCCGGCACCGATGGGCGCGATGAGGTCGATGACCCGCGCGGCGATGCTGCCACCCGGGTACTCCAGATGCAGTCGGCTCTCGGGATAGCGGGGTCTGAGGTTGTCGAAGCCGACCCTGTGCTTCGTGTCCTCGGGATCCAGACTGTTGATGCTCTCCACCTTGAGAAGGGCGAGGTATCGCTCTCCGTCCTTTGGGGGACGAACCTGCCCGAGCACCGTGTCTCCCGTTCGCAGATCGAAGCGCTTGATCTGGGAGGGGCTGACGTAGATGTCGTCCGGACCGTACAGGTAGTTCCAGTCCTGGGAGCGGAGGAATCCGTACCCCTCCGGCAGGATCTCGAGCACGCCCTCGCCTCGGAGAACCACCTCGGATTCGAGCAGGCTCTGCTCGATGCGGAAGATGAGATCCTGCTTCCGCATGCTGACGTAGCTCTGGATGCTCAGCTCTTCAGCCAGATCGTGCAGCTCGCCGACGCTCTTCTTCTTGAGGTCTGAGATGTCCACTGGAGGGGCTCCGAGAGGTGGATACGGCAGTCCGGGAGGTCCGCGAGGCAGGAACGCTAAGGAGGATCGGCCGTTGGGCCGCTGAATCGGACATGATGCGGCCCCTGGAAGCGCCGAATGGCGGGGGCCGGGCGGCATGGGACGGTACGTCGGGGGATTGTCTGAAACCTAAGGGCCGGCTCGTCGAAGGGTCAAGCTCGAGAAGGGCCCCGGAGGGGTGATGCGACCTTTCGCCTGTCGATCGGGTTATTGCAGTTTTTCCTCCGCGAGATTCCACCCAGTGGCGGTGGATTGTATGGGAAAACGGGTGAGAAGGAAACGGTCGGAATCCTTTGTACAAGCTTACTCTGAGGGGTGGG
>JBDHGI010000106.1:0-11833 GCA_039589955.1 Gemmatimonadota bacterium
CAGGACGAGCCCGGCGACGCTCCAGGCTGCCGAGCGGTTCCGGGTGACGAGAGGTCGCTCCGGCAAGGCTCTGCCTCAGCGTCCCGGGAACGTGGCGCCCACGGAGACGACGAAATCGTTCTGAATGCCGCCCTCACCTTGTGCACCGGCGCCCTCGAACGACCCCACCTGGTCCACGACCTCCACGGTAAGTCCCATGGGACCGACGCTCCGTTGGATCCCCACCCCCAAACGGCCGAGGAGACCCTTCTGGTCGGCCAGGAACTCCGTCATGGGGCTGCATACGTTGAAGAGGATGGGATCTTCGATCCCGCGACACTCGACCTCGTCGAAGGAGTAGGACCGGATCCCCAATCCGGCGATAAAGTACTTCAGCGTCGCACCACCCCCGTCTCTGTGCAGAAGGATGTCCACGGTGCCCTGAACGCTGGTGGCGGGGATGTCCAGATGGGCGCACCCGGGCCCGGACACCACGCTGCATCCACCGTACTGGCCGCGGGCGTCCGTGCTCATGTAGGCCGCGCTCCCCCGGAGGGTGAAGCTGGGAGAAGGTCCCCGGAGCAGGAATCCCACACCGAAGACCGGCGCGGCCCGGAGCACCGTCTTGATCTGGGTCTGCACCTCGCTGCCGAGGATCTTCCCGATGTCGCGGGTAGCAGACACCCACCTTTCCCTCGAGCTGCACCGTCCAGTCGCTCGTCTGGGCTGCCGAAGGTGCGATCCAGGTGAGTGAAGCCAGCAGGATGAGGCCGGTGGTCTCGACTGCGCGGCGCAAGGTGCCCTCCAACGTGGATGTTTCGTCCGTGCCTGCCGTTCCGTCAGCCCAACCTCCCACCGCGATTCTCCCCGGGCAAGGCTTGACCCCCGGTGAGGTCCTGTACAGACTGCGGCCGTGGTCGGGTACGGCTCGCGGAACCGCTACGTGTGTCGTACACCCCATCTCGGCGCTCGTTCTTACTCTACGACGGATTCCGCGAGGTGTTGCGTGAAGGTGGAGCCGAGGCGTGTGGAGAAGCCCTGGGGCTACGAGATCATCTGGGCCGACAGCGAGCTGTATGTGGGCAAGATCCTCCACGTGAACGCCGGTGAGGCGCTGTCGGTGCAGATGCACCGCCGGAAGGACGAGACCATGTACCTTCTCTCCGGCGAGGTAAGGCTCTGGGTCGGTGACGAATCCTACCGCATCGCTCCGGGCACGGTGCATCTCATGGAGGCCGTCGCCGACTCCGACGTCCTCGAGGCCTCCACCCCTCATCTGGACGACCTGGTGAGGTTCCGTGACCGATATGGACGCTCGGCGAAGGACGGATGATGGTCCACGCGCGCTGTGTTCGCCGAGCCCTCCCCGGGGGAGCCGTCTCTCTCGTCGCCGTGGCTCTGCTGGCCTGCGGGGGAGGCGCCCAGCAGCCGTCCACCCTGGTGGAGTCTTCCGACGACGAGCTGGCGGCCATGGCGGGCTCCCTTCTCGCGGATCTCGCCGAGCGGTCCGGGATGGAGCTGGTCGAGCCGGTGCGCCTCGAGAAGAGGAGCCGTGACGAGCTGGTCAGCTACCTCCGCCACAAGCTCGACGAGGAGATGCCGGAGCCGGAGGCCAGGGCCACGGTGGCCGCCTACGCGCTGCTCGGCCTGGTTCCGCCCGATCTCGATCTGAGGTCCGTCCTCCTCGAACTCTACACGGAGCAGGTCGCAGGGTTCTACGACCCGGACTCCACGGCTCTGTTCATCCTGGACGATCAGCCTCAGGTCATGCTACAGGGCTTGCTGATCCACGAGCTCGTCCACGCGGTGCAGGACCAGACCGCGGATCTGGCCGCGCTCACGGAACCGACGCTCGGGAACGACCGGCAGGTGGCCGCCCACGCCGCCATCGAAGGTCACGCCACGCTGGTGATGCTCGAGTACATGGCGGAGATGAGCGGCGTCCCGATGGACCTGGGCGAGATTCCGGACTTCGCCGCCCGACTGCGCCCGGCCCTGGAAGGCATGGCACAGTTCCCGGCGTTGGCGGGAGCGCCGCGGGTCATCCGGGAGTCTCTGCTGTTCCCCTACCTGGAAGGGGCGGGCTACGTCCAGGGACTCTGGCGCGGAGGGGAGCGGACGGCCCCCTTCGGACCCTACCTGCCCCTCTCCACCGAGCAGGTCCTGACCGGGAACCGCGGCGACCTACCCGTCCGACTGAGCGTGGAGGGGAGCGCAGTCGTCCACACGGACGGTCTGGGACGGTTCGAGACAGGTATCGTCCTCGATACGCACCTGGGTGCCGGTGGTGGGGATCTGGCCGAGGGCTGGGGAGGGGATCAGTACGCGTTGGTGGAGACGCCAGCCGGCGAGGGCCTGGTGTGGGTGTCCGTCTGGGACGGGCCAGAGGCTCGGGACCGATTCGCGTCGGCTGTGACGAGGGCCGTGGATTCCTTCCCCGCCGAGGCCACGGTCGAGATCCTCGAGTTGGACGGGCGTCCCGGAGTGATGGTCCGGATCGGGGCCCCCCCCGAGGTCCAGGTGGCCGTGAGCGTCATGCCGTGAGCTCCGGGCATACGGCGCCCGGCGGTGTGACGACGATCCGCGTCCGGTCGCGCCACGGTGACTATCCCGTGATGGTGGGGAGGGGGCTGCTGGGGCACTTGCCCGACCTGTTGTCGAGGTACGCGCCGGCACACCGCTATGCGATGATGTCGGACGACCGGGTGGCAGGTATCCACGGGCAGGAGGTACTGGCCGTGTGCCGGAGAGCCGGCCTCGACCTCGAGCTGTTCACCTTTCCCGAGGGTGAGGTGAACAAGACGCGAGCGCAGTGGTCCATCCTCACCGATGCCCTGCTGCGGTGGGGCCTGGGTCGGGATGGGGCGGTCGTGGCGCTCGGAGGAGGCGTCACCGGCGACCTCGCCGGGTTCGTCGCCGCCACGTACCTCAGAGGCGTGCCCGTGGTCCAGGTGCCCACCAGCCTGGTGGCCATGATCGACGCCTCCGTGGGGGGGAAGACGGGAGTGGACGTGCCCGGCGGCAAGAACCTCGTGGGAGCCTTCCACCCACCGAAGGTCGTCGTGGCCGATCCGGAGGTCGGCGTCACACTGCAGCCCTCAGACCGAGCCCAGGGCATCGCCGAGGCGGTGAAGCACGGGGCCATCCTGGATGCCGACTACCTGCGGTTCCTCCACGATCATGCGACGGATCTGCTGGCCGGAGAGCCCGGCGCGACCTTCCACGCCGTGGCGCGATCGGTACGGATGAAGGCGGATGTCGTGAGCAGGGACGAGGAGGAGGGCGGGCTGAGGCAGATCCTCAACTTCGGGCACACCGTGGGTCACGCCCTGGAGGCCGCCTCGGGATACCGCATCGGGCACGGAACGGCGGTGGCCGCGGGCATGCTGCTGGAAGCTCGACTGGGGGAGGGGCTGGGGGTGACTGAGCCCGGCACCGCGTCGGCCCTCGCGGTCACGCTGGAGCGCTTCGGGCTGGCACGCGCGCTCCCGGAGGTCGGAGACGATCCTCTGCCGGTCCTTTCCTACCTCGGGACCGACAAGAAGACACGCGGAGGACGCCCGCGGTTCGTGCTCCTCAGGCGGATCGGGCAGGTGCACGGCGAGGGAGGGTGGAGCCACGAGGTCCCGGAAGGACAGCTGGAGAGGCTGTTGGCCGATGTCGCGGAGTGGCGCGGGACCCTGCGGGGGGAGGCACCCTAAGCCTTTTGTTGCCAAAGGTTTGCGTTTCGATCTGACGCGTTTGACGTGCCTGTTGGGTGCCTCTATCTTTCCGGACCGACTTCCCCGCCTGGAGGTGTCATGGCGCTCATGGAGCGCTCCACGAGGTTCACCGTCGCTTCGGCGCTCACCACGCGTGCCACATCGGACCCGGGCAGGGATTTCCTGCTCTCCCGGAGCGGTGCCTTCACCTATGGAGAGGTGGACAGCCAGTCGGACTCGCTGGCGGCCGCCCTGGCCCAGCTCGGAGTTGAGGCGGGGGATCGCATCGCGCTGGTGCTCCCCGCCTGCCCGGAGTTCGTGATCTCGCTGTTCGCGGCGTCCAAGCTCGGGGCCGTGATCGTCCCACTGGATCCGAGGATGCCGCCGACGGAGCTGCAATACATGCTCAGGCACTCGGAGGCCGTGTGTGCCGTCGCCGTGGAGGAGGCCCATGGCGTCGAGTTCCTCCAGCTGTTCGAGGATCTGCTCGTCCGCCTCCCGGAGCTCCAATATCTGGTGACCGTGGGGGAAGAGGACCTCTGGTACGACGACCGGATCTTCCAGTTCGAGGACCTGCTGTCCGTCGGTGCGGGGCGGGAGTACCGGGTGCCGGAGCTACGGCCGGAGGAAGACTGCTTCGCCATCGTCTACACCTCCGGCACCACGGGCAAGCCCAAGGGCGTCAGGCTCTCGCACCGGAACCTCATGTCGGTGGCTGCGGGGACTGCGGAGGGGTTGGGCCTCGGCATGGACGACCGCATCGTCGGCGTGAGCGCCCTGTTCCACGTCTTCGGGCTGGGGCCGGGACTTCTCTCGACGGCGCTGTCCGGCGCGGCGCTCGCGCTGGAGGATTGGCCCGACGCCGGAAGGACCCTCGATCTGGTCGCCCTTCACCAGGGGACGGTCCTGTACGGGGTGCCCACCCACTTCGTGGCCGCCTTGGCGGAGCAGAGACGCCAGCCCAGGGACGTGTCGAGCCTCCGCATCGTCATGGCGGCGGGCGCCCCCGTGGGAGACGAGCTCATACGGCACATACGAGAGGAGCTGTGCCCGTTGGTGCTGGTGGCGTACTCTCTCGCGGAGACATCGTCCACGCTGTGCATGTCCCGTCCGGAGGACCCGACGGGGAAGCAGCGCTTCACGGTCGGCAGGCCCCTTCCAGGCACGGAGCTGAAGATCGTCGAGCGGGACGGCGAGGAGCTGCCCGTGGAGAGCGTCGGGGAGATCGCGGTGAGGGGCCCCGGCGTCATGCTGGGCTACCATCGACAGCCCGGCGAGACGGCCGAGACCTTCGACTCCCAGGGCTTTCTCCTCACCGGTGACCTGGGCATCGTGGACGAGGAGGGCTTCGTCCATTTGGTGGGCCGTCGCAAAGAGGTTATCATTAGAGCTGGCTTCAACGTGTACCCCCGGGAGGTGGAAACCCGCCTCGAGGCGCATCCGGCGGTACGGGAGGCTGCGGTGGTCGGTGTTTCGGATCCCCTGCTCGGTGAAGCCAGCTGCGCCTGTATCGTTCCGGTGGAAGGGGCGATCGTCACGAACGACGAGATCCTGGACTGGTGTCGCGAGACTCTCGCGGACCCGAAGATCCCGGACCAGGTCCGCTTCCTCGACGCTTTCCCCCGCACCGGAACGGGTAAGATACGCCGGATCGAGCTCTCCCGCCTGGTTCAGTCGGGAGGCCGTTCGGCCTGAAGCCAGCCGCGGCGCTCTCGGGCGCCCAAGGGCTTCCCCGACCTTCGGCACGCTCTCCGGACGCGGCGAAGGTGGGGAGGTCTCGCGGCTCAACACAACCTGGTCTGCGAGAGCTAGCAACCCATGGGTAACCCCTACACCCGCGCGCCTCATGGCGGCGCCGTTCCAGGCGCCGCAGAGGCCCCCCACGCCGCGCTCCTCATCGACTTCGACAACGTCACGATGGGAATGCGCAGCGACCTATCCAAGGAGCTCAAGACGCTCCTCGACTCAGATATCATCAAGGGGAAGGTGAGCGTCCAGCGCGCCTATGCCGATTGGCGCCGGTACCCCCAGTACATCGTTCCACTCTCGGAAGCGTCGGTCGACCTCATCTTCGCTCCGGCCTACGGGAGCAACAAGAAGAACGCGACGGACATCCGGATGGCCATCGACGCCGTGGAGCTGGTGTTCATCCGGCCCGAGATCGGGACGTTCATCCTTCTCACTGGTGACTCGGACTTCTCCAGCCTGGTTCTGAAGCTCAAGGAATACGGGAAGTACATCATCGGTGTCGGAATCCAGGAATCCACCTCGGACATCCTGGTCCAAAACTGCGACGAGTACTACTCCTACACGTCCCTGTCGGGGTTGAAGCAGACCACGGAAGCCGAGCACAAGGCGCAGGATCCCTGGGTGCTGGTCAAGGACGCCCTGAAAAAGATGACGGATCGCGGGGACGTCATGCGCTCGGATCGCCTCAAGCAGGTGATGCAAGAGCTCGATTCGTCCTTCGACGAGGGGAGCCTCGGCTTCAGCAAGTTCTCGAAGTTCCTCACCGAGGCGTCATCGCGTGGCCTGGTCAAGCTCCACAAGATGGACAACGGTCAGTACGAGGTGGCACTCCCCAGGGGCAGGGGTCGAAGGGACGACGGCGAGGGCAGAGGGGGACGACAGGACCGGGGCCGCTCCCGAGGGGACCGAAGGGCCCAGGGGTCCCAGACGGACCGCTCGGCCCGCTCCGAGGAGCAGGACACCGACCCGTTGCGGGTCGCGTACCGACTCCTGACGGAGGCGCTCGAAGACCTGCGGAGGACGGGTCGCGACCCGGTCCGGGACTCGGACCTCAAGCGCAAGATGCTGGAGCTCGACAGGACCTTCGACGAGGCCGAGCTCGGCTTCCCGAAGTTCAGTCGGTTCCTGGCCCAGGCCGGTGACCACGAGGTCGTCCGGCTGACCCGAACCGAGGAGGGCACCACGGAGGTGTCGCTCACGTCGGGGGGAGCAGTCGGGCCGACGGAGCCGGCGGAGGCGAAGCCGCCCGTGGCCGAGCGGGCCGATCGGACACGCGAGGAGACCTCACCGGGGCTCCGGAGGCTCCGGAGCCGTCGGAGACCGAGGCGTCGCCCACGGTGATCGAGGTCGATCCCTCCACGCTGGGGTCCGGTAAGCTTCGCCTCGGTCCGCGGCTCGGGACCACCCGGCGACGGGACGCGCAAAGCCCTGTGCTCTTCGCCGGGCAGGCAGTGGCGCAGTCTGCCGGGAAGCGGGCCCCGCACGACCGAAAGCCGTCCGGTGGTGACGCCTCCGAGGAGCGGGCCGGGGCAGGGCTCGACGCATCGGCCCTGGGGCTGCCCACGGACCCGGACGCCATCGTTCGCTACCTGGCCCATCGGTACCGGGGCGTCGGTGAGAAGACGGCGGAATCCCTCGTGGAGCGGTTCGGTACCGACCTCTTCCGGGCCCTGAGGGACGATCCGGCTGCCATCGCCGAGACGGTGTCCCCCAAGCGTGCCGAGCAGGTCCTGGAGGCCTGGAACCTCGACTACCAGCGTCGCGTCGCCCGGTTGTCCGGGGACGGAGAGGGCTCCGGCCCCGGAGGGCACCGATCGGGGGGCGATCGAGGGGAAACCCGGCGCAGGGATTCGCGAGACCGGGACGACCGCTGACCCCCGCGGTGGCACCGGAGCCGGATGTGCCGTGGCAAGCCGGTGCGAGCCCGCGGGGACCCCTCCCCGAAGAGACCCTGCGGCGTCCCGTGGAGGAGGTGGCGCGCGCCCTTCTGGGCGCGCGGCTCGTCTCCACGGTCGGGGGGCTCCGAGTGGCAGGGGTGGTGGTGGAGACCGAGGCGTACCAGGGGCCGGATGACCCGGCCTCCCACGCCGCTACCCGTCGTGGTCGGACGAAGCGAAACGCTGCCATGTTCGGTCCGGCGGGGCGTGCATACGTGTACCGGAGCTATGGGGTACACTGGTGCCTGAACGTGGTCACCGGCGCCGCCGGAGACCCCCAGGCGGTCCTCCTGCGAGGGCTCGAGCCCCTCGAAGGTGAGGAAGTGATGCTCGCCCGGCGCGGCGGCCGCCGGCCTCTCGCAGCGGGCCCCGGGCGTCTGTGCGAGGCCCTTGGCGTCACGGGTGACCTGAACGAGCATGACCTGCGTCAGGCCCCCCTGGTGCTGGCGGGCGGCTGGGCGGTAGAGGACCGCCTGGTGGGCACCTCGGGGAGGATCGGCGTGCGCAGGGCGGCGGAACGGCCCCTCCGGTTCTATGTTCGCGGGTCCGCCGGGGTCACGAGGGTCCCGGGGATGCCTGCGACCGCGAGGACGAACAGGGCATGAGCGACCCGACCTGGATCTCCGTGCTTCCGCCGGTGCTGGCCATCATTCTGGCCATCGTCACGCGACAGGTCTACCTCTCCCTGGCGGGCGGGCTCTTCCTCGGGTGGACCATTCTCGAGGGCTGGGACCCGGGGGCCGGACTCGGGAGCGCCATCCAGGGCGCCGTGAGCGTTCTGGCGAATGACGGCGACGCCAAGGCCATCCTGTTCACCCTGATCATCGGCGCCCTCATCGCCACGGTGGAGGCGTCGGGCGGTGTCCGCGGATTCGTCGAAAACCTCGAGCGCAACCGATGGGTGGACTCGGCGCGGCGGGCACAGCTTCTGGCGTGGGTCACCGGGGTCATCATCTTCATCGAGTCGAACATCACCGTGCTGGTGGCCGGATCCGTCGCCCGCCCTCTCTGTGACCGCTACAAGTGCTCGCGGGAAAAGCTCGCCTACATCATCGACTCGACGTCGGCGCCCATCTGCATCCTCGTCCCCATGAACGCCTGGGGCGCCTACAACCTAGGAATCCTCGAGGGGCTCGGGGTGGAGAACGCCCTGGGGGTCTTCCTCAACGCCGTGATCCTGAACTTCTACGCCATCGCCGCGGTGATCCTGACGCTGTCCGTCATCGTCTGGAAGATCGACATCGGGCCCATGAGAAAGGCCGAGGCGCGCACCCGCGGTGGCCAGCTGCTGTGGCCGGGGGCCACCCCCATGATCGACGAGGACGTCCTCTCGCCTCCTCCCAACGATCGCATTCCGCCCCGGGCCTTCAACATGTTCGTGCCCATCGCGGTCATGGTTCTGTTCATGCCCCTGGCGTTGTTCATCACCGGTGACGGAGACCTGAGTGCCGGTTCCGGCTCCACCTCGGTCCTGTGGTCCGTCATGGCCGGATTGGCTGCGGCCTGGGTGCTTCTCCTCGCTCAGCGCGCCTTCAGTCAAGACGAGCTCGTCAAGATCGGCCTCAAGGGGGCCGGCGGGCTCATGCCCCTGGCACTGATCCTGCTGCTTGCCATCGCCCTCGGAGACGTGGCGGAGGAGCTCGGCACGGGTATCTACGTCGCTCAGGTGACGGGTGGCGTCCTTCCCCCCTTCGTATTCCTTCCCCTCGTGTTCGTGGTGGCTGCTGCCATCGCCTTCTCGACGGGCACGAGCTGGGGGACTTTTGCCATCATGCTTCCGATCGCCGTGCCGGCGGGGGCCGCGCTCGGGCTTCCGATCGCGCCCTTCGTGGCCGCGTCACTCTCCGGTGGGGTGTTCGGCGACCACTGCTCACCGATCTCGGACACCACCATCATCTCGTCCATGGCCGCGGCCACGGACCACATCGACCACGTGCGCACCCAGCTTCCGTACGCGCTCATCGGTGGCGGCATCGCCGCAATCTGCTTCAGCCTGCTGGGGGCCGGCCTCTGACGGGGTGACCTGAGTCGTCCCGACGCTGGCGACTCCACGCGGGCAGAGATACGCTGTACATTGCAGGGACCTGGAGATCTCGTGAGGGGTAGCCGGGCGCACCTTCCCGTCGCTTCTCCGCAAACAAATCAAGCAGGCATCGAGCGATCGTTGCCGGAAACCACGGAACGGGAGTCGAACCGTTGGACGTCATCGTGTGCGTGAAACGGGTGCCGGACACCGAGACACGAATCCGAATCGGCGAGGATGGCCGATCCATCGATCCGAATGGGGTCAAGTTCATTCCGAGCCCCTACGACGAGTACGCCATCGAGGCGGCGCTACGGACCAAGGAGGCCTCCGGTGATGGCGAGGTCACGCTTCTGACACTCGGCGACGACGCCTCTCAGGAGACCCTCCGAGCGGGGCTGGCCATGGGAGCCGACCGCGCGGTGCTGCTGATGGGTGGGTCCTCCATGGACGGGCTGGCCACAGCGAAGGCCCTCGCGGCGGAGCTGAGCTCCATGGACGCTCCCCTCGTGCTCTTCGGCGTGAAGGCTGCCGACGACGATCAGCAGCAGGTCGGGCCCATGACGGCCACGCTCCTCGGCCGCCCCTGCGTCACCGGCGTCGCATCGTTCGAGGTGGGGGACGGCGTCGCCCGTTGTCACCGGGAGGTGGAAGGCGGCGTCGAGGTGGTCGAAGTCGAGCTTCCCGCGATCCTGACCGTCACCAAGGGTGCGTTCGATCCGCGCTATGCCTCGCTCAAAGGGATCATGGCCGCGAAGAAGAAGCCGCTGGAGAAAAGGGACGCGGATGTCTCGGAGGGTCGCATCGCCGTCCTCGGCCTCGAATACCCGCCGGAGCGCTCCGCCGGGAGGATCGTCGGCGAGGGACCCGACGCCGCGCCGGAGCTGACGCGTCTTCTCAGGGGAGAAGCCAACGTCCTGTAGAGCCGACTCGGTCCTGAACGCATCGAGCACATCGAATTCGGAGAGATACGCATGGCGAACGTACTCGCCTTTGCCGAACAGAGAGACGGTGAGCTTCGCGGGGTTGCCCGGGAGGCCGTGACAGCAGCGGCGCGCGTCGCCGCCGAGCTGGGTGGACAGGCCCATGCCCTCGTCCTCGGTGGACCGGGAATCGCGGGGTCTGTCGGGATGCTGGGAGAGGTGGGCGCGTCCACCATCTTCGTGGGGGAGCATGACGCCCTCGCGGAGTACCATCCGGAGGGCTATGCCCAGGTCGTGGCCGACCGGATCGGTGCCGGTGACTACGCCGCGGTGTTCTTCCCGGCCACGACGCTGGGCAAGGATCTGGCACCGCGGGTGGCGGCCCTTCTCGACGTGCCTCTCGCCGGCGACGCCACGGAGCTGGGGGTGGAGGGTGGAGTCCTCCAGGTCACCCGCCCCATCTATGCCGGGAAGGCGTTTGCCCGATTGAGCCTGAACGCCGCGCCGGCGATGGTGACGCTTCGCCCGAACGTGTTCCAGCCCGTCGACAGTGCGGCGTCCGGCACGGTCGAGACCTTCGCCCCAACGGTGGATCCGGGGTCGTGGAAGAGCCGGGTCGTGGAGCGGAAGGCCGCTGCCGAGGGGGCCCTGGACGTGTCCGAGGCCACGATCGTGGTCTCCGGGGGCCGGGGCATGAAGGACCCGTCCAACTGGCACCTTCTCGAGGACCTCCGGGACGCCATCGGAGAAGGGACCGCGCTGGGAGCGTCCCGGGCCGTGGTGGACGCAGGGTGGAGACCCCACGGAGAGCAGGTCGGACAGACCGGGAAGACCGTGTCCCCCAAGCTCTACGTCGCCATCGGGATCTCTGGCGCGATTCAGCACCTGGCGGGGATGAGGACCTCGGGCACCATCGTGGCCGTCAACAAGGACCCCGACGCGCCCATCTTCAACGTGGCCGACTACGGTATCGTCGGGGACCTCTTCGACGTGGTGCCGCGTCTGACCGAGGAGATCAAGAGCCTCAAGGCAGGCTCCTAGCTTTCGGGAAGCCGCCCAGCAAGGGAACCGGGTCCACCTCGCGCCCCCACCTCCATATCTCGAAGTGCAGGTGGGGCGCCGACACATCGCCGGAGCTCCCGCTTAGCCCGATGACCTGCCTGCCGTCCACGGCCTCGCCGGTGACGACGCTAACGGCCGCGAGATGGGCGTAGACGGTGATGACTTCGCCGCCGTGGTCGAGCCAGACCACGTTCCCGAACCCCCGTTGGATACCGGCGAATCGAACCCGACCCGGGGCCATGGCTCTGACCTCGGTGCCCGTCGGAACCGCCAGGTCCACCCCGCGGTGCAGGTCGAGGCCGATGCCCTGGTGACGCAGCCCGAAGGGCGAGGTGATGGGAGCGTCGACGGGCCACCGAGGTATGGAGCATCCCGAGCCCGGCAGCACCACCAGCACCACCAGCAGGGTCGCTCTCCACACGGGCTTCACGACCCCCGGATCTCCAGGGGCTCCCCGGA
>JBDHGI010000106.1:11840-26331 GCA_039589955.1 Gemmatimonadota bacterium
GCATCGGTCAGGAGGATCACCTCTACCTCCTCCCCCGCGGCCACGCCTTCGGCGTTTTCGGGGATCACGGCCAGACCATCGGTGATCGACAGCCCGCGCACCAGGCCTGACCCCTGACGCCCGGAGGACGACGCCAGGAGCTCGCTCCCGGATCGGCGCACCGTCACCCTCGGGAAGAATGTCAGGCCCGATGCCCCCGGGAGACGGGTCTCGGCCGTGGCCCTCACGCGGCATCGGTGGACCCGCGCATTTCCGCCCAGCCGTAGCAGGAAGGGACGAACGAAGACCTCGAAGGCGACGAATGCCGAGGCCGGGTTGCCAGGAAGGCTGAATACCGGCTGAGGCCCCCGATCTCCGGGGAGAGATCCAAAGCCGAACGGGCTTCCCGGGCGCATCCTGACCCTCCAGAAGTCCTGCTGGAAGCCCATCTCCTCGAGGGCGCGCTTGACCAGGTCGCCTTCGCCGACCGACGCGCCACCGACGACCACCAGGGCGTCCGCCTCCATTCCCGAGGCGACTCGCTCCTTCAGGGCCTTCCCCTCATCCGGTGCGACGCCAAGCGACCACGGGAGGGCGCCGGCGGACCGGGCAGCAGCCGCGAGCATGGGGCCGTTGGAATCCGGGACTCCGAGTCCGGCCCTGACGTCGTCGAACCGCTCCGGGCTCCGGAGCTCGTCGCCGGTGGCCAGGATGGCGACGCCGGGGCGTCGGTGAACCAGAACGTCGGAGCGGCCCAGTGCCGCAAGGAGGCCTACCACGCCGGCGGTGACGGTCCTCCCCCGCTCAAGGAGCGGGTCTCCCTCCTGCATGTCCTCCCCTCGTGGCCGGACGTTGCGGCCCCGATCCCGATCCGCGCGGACGACCACGAAGCCGGGCTCGCGCTCCGCGTCGGTGTCCTCGACGCGTATCACCGAGTCACAGCCCTCCGGAACCGGGGCGCCAGTCATGATCCTGACTGCCTCTCCCGCGCCGAGGGGTCCTCGGCCCCGCTCCCCCGCCCGCGTGCGACCGCTGACCCTCAGTCGCACGGGGCCCGACTCGGAGGCCCCGTGCACGTCCTGCCCGCGGACCGCGTAGCCGTCCATGGCGCTGTTGGCCCACGGCGGGAGGGTGGCGGACGCGACGAGGTCTTCAGCGAGCGCCCGGCCTGGCGCCTGGAGGAGGGGCACCCGCTCCGAGGGGCCAGGACGCGCGGACTTCAAGATCCGGAGCTGGGCTTCGTCCACGCCGAGCCAATCCGCCGACCGGCGCTCGAAGGTCGGACTCCTCTCGGGGGACACGGCGTCCAGCCGGTCAGAAGTGGATCGCGAGGGTGAGGGAGACATGAAGCCCGCTCACCCACTCGCTTTCTTCCACGGCCTCGAACCCACGCTCCGGGTCGCTGAAGCCGGGCGGGGTATCCAGCTTCCACAGGGAGAAGTTCCCGTCCGCCCTGAGCACCAGCCTGTCGGACAGGAACAGGTTGGTGCCCGTGCCCAGGGTGCCGAAGAAGCTGTTCCCGAAGTCGAAGCGATCCTGTTCCTCGAGGAGCTGGTCGTCGGCCGCGGCGGAAGAGAGGTCGAAGGCGATGCCACCTCCGGCGACGAAGAAGGGAGCCAGGCGGTGCCAGGTTCGGTCACCCGTGAGCTGGAGCCGAAGGCGACCATCGATGGTCCCGATCTGGGAATCGGCTTCGCCCACCTTGCGGTCACCCTCCGGTCGCGCCGGGTTGACGACGTCCCTAGAGCCGGATATGAGTCCCGCCACGGCTTCGAACCCAAGGGGTCCCGAGAGGCGGATTCCCCACCGTCCCCCCATGTTCAGCGCGTCCGAGGGGCCGAATCCGAAGCGGCCCTTGCTCAACGATGACGCTCCCAAGAACAGGCCCGCTTCCTGTCGCGTCTCAATGAATCTGAAGGGAGACGGGACCGCCTGGGCCTCCAGCCCGGGGGGCACCGACAGGATCAAACCGGCGGCCGCCAGGCTGCCGAGGACGATGCGGACACGCATGTAGGCGTGACCTCCTCTCCGCTTTCGAGCTCGATTGACGGTATTCGGGGCCTCGGACAGATTGAGGCACGATTCCGGCCCCTGATCGGCCGGCCGGAGCCAACCGCATACCTGTGGACTACCTTGGTACTCTTCCCCCTCCGGTTCGTTTCAGACTCCAGCCAGCGCCGCGCTTCCCCCGCGGTCTCCGCTCTCGTGGCCGTCGGCCTCCTGCTTCCTTCGACCGCGGCTCGGGGGCAGTCCGTTGCCCGGGTGAGGGTGGAAGAGAACATCCGAAGCGAACCTCAGGGCACGGTGCTGGGCCAGACGCTTCCGGGCGCGGAGCTCCCTGTGATCGACCGGAGGGACGAGTGGGTGCAGGTCGATGTCGAGGGATGGGTATGGGTTCGCTCACTGCAACAGACCGACCGAGACGGCTTCGACGTCGTCGTGTCGGAGGCGGGGGGAGAGAATCTCAGGGAAGCGCCCTCGGGGAGGATCATCGGCCGCCTGAGCGCCGGCATGCTCCTCGAAGACCTCGGACGGAGCCCGGGATGGGTCCGCGTCAGGAGAAGGGCGTGGGTTTGGGGGCCATCGCTGGACGTGGCGACCGACCAGGAAGCGGGGCCTCTTCCGACGACCGCTGGCGACGCCGGGTGGTTCGCCTCGGTGGGTGATCAGGGTGCAGGGATTCTGACGGCCCCGGACGGTGACACCCTGGCCCGTGCCGTGCCGGGGGCCGACCTCGCCGTGCTCTTCCGGGAGGGAAACTGGGTGCGGGTGCGCCTGGAGGGCTGGACCTGGCTGCCAGCGTCGGGGGCTCCGTCGGATTCGGCCGCTTCCGGGGCGCACCCCCTCTCGCCCGCCGACCTGGCGGATGACCCCCGGCGCCACCGGGGACGCGTCGTCGTCTGGGGGCTCCAGTTCGTCTC
Source organism: Gemmatimonadota bacterium (assembly GCA_039589955.1). Lineage (GTDB taxonomy): Bacteria > Gemmatimonadota > Gemmatimonadetes > Longimicrobiales > Gaopeijiaceae > SZUA-318. Next base: position 14,741 of record JBDHGI010000106.1, read on the forward strand.
CCTGGAGCGGGCCGAGAGCGTTCGGACGGACTTCTTCGAAGGGGAGCCCTTCCTCCTCACCCGCTACGAAGGGCCCGAAGGCGCTTTCGTGTACGTGGCGGTACCACCGGATCGATTGCAGGAAGTGCAGGGGATCATACCGCTCGAGCGGCTGACCGTCACCGCACGGATCCGCACGGGCGCCTCGTCCCTCACGGGTACGCCCATTCTCGACCTCATTCAGCTGGAGCGCATTCGGTGAGCGCTTGCGCCTCGATTTGGAGGGCGACGGGCCCCCTTGCTTGGCTCGGCGCCCTCGTGGTCCTCACCGCCTGCGGTGACGGTCCGGTGGAGCCGGGGACACCGAGGCTGGAGGTGGTCGCTGCCGGAGGCGACGTCCAGTTCGGGGAGGCCGGTCACGAGCTCGCCGCTCCCCTGGCCGTCCAGGTGCGTCGGGCTGACAGCGGAACTCCGCAAGAAGGGGTGGCGGTAGTGTGGAGCGTGGCCGAGGGGAGCGCCACGGTCCTCACCGAGAGCGTCGCCGTCACCGACTCCACCGGCGTGGCCCAGGCTCGGATCAGGCTCGGCACGAGCCCGGGCAGCGTGCAGATCCGGGCCGCCCTGGAGGATCAGGCGGAGGTGTCGGCCCTCTTCACAGCCTTCGTGGTGGTGAGGCCACAGCTCACCGCGATCTCCGTCCCAACGGCCGGGGGAGGCGACACCGTCGACGTGGTCGGCGCCAACTTCAGTCCTGTCGCCGAGCACAACGTCGTCCTGTTCTCCGGCATTCGGGGTGAGGTGGTGAGCGCGTCCGCGGAGGCTCTTACCGTGGAAGTTCCCAGGTGCCTGCCGACTCGGGACGTTCAGGTGACTGCGCAGCTCGGATCTCTGGTGAGTGGCCCCCTGCCCTTGAGCGTCACCTCGGGGGGGCAGGCCGTGTCTCTCAACCAAGGCGGGTGGCTGGACGTGGACGATCCCCAGGGCATCACCTGCCTCCGCCTCGCGGGTGGTGCCGGGTATCTGGCGGTGGCCCAGTCCGCCAGCACGGTGGCAGCAGCCCAGCACCACTTCGTGCTCCGGGGGCTCTCGGCGTCGGGCGCGGCGGCCGGCATGGGGCCCATCGGCGTCACCCGCGGTGAGGCCGCCCCGCCATCGGCCGAGCTCTCCCTGCAGGAGCTGTTCGAGTCCGAGCTTCGTGTGCGGGAGGCGGAGCTCGTCCGGTCGTGGACCCGGCCCGGCGCCACTCCACCTGCACGGGCGCCCATGCGGGTCCCCCAGGTGGGCGAGCGCAAGACCTTTCAGGTGCTGAACGCCTCGGGTGAGTTCACGGAGGTCCAGGCCGTGGCCCGGCTCGTGAGCGATCAGGCGGCGCTCTACGTGGATGAGGCGGCTCCCGGTGGCGGCTTCACGGCCTCGGACCTGGAGTCCCTGGCCCGGGAGTTCGACCAGATCATCCACCCCACGGTGACCGCGAACCTCGGAGAGGCGTCCGATCTGGACGGCAACGAGCGCGTGGTGATCCTGTTCACGCCGGTGGTGAACGCGCTCACGTATCCCGGGGCGCCCGGGGTCATCGGAGGGTTCTTCTACGGGCTCGACCTCCTGGACCGGGAGGGGAGCAACCGTGCCGAGATCTTCTATGCCCTCGTGCCGGATCCCGACGGTGCGTACTCCGATCCCCGCTCGAAGGACTTCGTGCTCGAGGTCACGCCGGCCATCCTCGCCCACGAGTTCGGGCACATGGTCCATTTCAACGAGCGCATCCTGAAGCTCGGGGCGGAGGCCCTGGAGGCTCAATGGCTGTCTGAGGGGCTCGCCCAGATGGCCGAGGAGCTGGTGGCCAGGGCGTTCGAGGCCGTCGGCGACACCGAGGGCGTGGAGCGCTTCCGGAAGGGGAATCGCGTGCGGGCCCGGCGATACCTGACGTCAACGTCCGGAGTGAGCCTCATTTGGGTTTCGGGCTCCGGGTCACTCGAGGAACGGGGAGCCGGCTGGCTGTTCACGCTGTACCTGTGGGATCATGTGGGAGGGGACGTTCTTCGACGCATGACCGCCAGCACGAGGACGGGCGTCGAGAATGTCACCGCCCAGATGGGGCGCGCGTGGCGTGAGCTCCTCGCCGACTGGCTGGCGGCCCTGTTCGTGGAGGGCGGAGGTGCGTCACCGTTTGGCTTCGCCTACCCCACCGTGGATCTCCGCACCCTCCTCGCGACCTCGGGCGGAGCTTATCCCCTGGTCCCGGAGATGCTGGGGTCGGCGGACTTCACGAGGGCGGGGGTGCTATGGTCCTCGTCGGGAGAGCACTACATTGTGGTGCCCCCGGCAGGTGGATCCGTCTCCGTTCGTCTCGGTGGGGCGTACGGAGGCGGCACCGGCGAGGGGGCCGCGACGAGGCTTCGTATCGTTCGTCTTTTCTAGGCTTTTTCGGCTGAATCTTCTCCTGGACGCCCTCGTAGGGTGGATTGACCTGACCTGCCGACGATCATCTCCTGACTGAGCATGCGCTGTTCCACCTGCGGAGAGACCCTCGAACCCGGTGCCGTCCAGTGCCCGACCTGTGGGACGGGCACTCCCGTGGGCATGGCGTTGACGCGTCCCGCCGGTGTGCGGCGGTGCCCACGGTGCGGGTATCAAGGAGAAGGCATCCCGTACTTCCGGCGGGGGGGACATCTCGGGCTCCTGGTGGGTGTGAGCCTCTTCACCTACGGGTTCGGTGGTCTGATCTACTGGCTCGCCCGGCGCAAGCACCTCATCTGTCCGCGGTGCGGGCTGGGGTGGGAGCACGCATCCAGGGCCCTCGAGCTCACGGGGGCCGAGCCGGAGCGGCATGCCCTCGAGCCCGCGAGCGGTGAGCCGCTCCCCGGCAGCGGGGTCAAGCGCAGAGCGCTGGGCGTGGGTCTCATCCTGGTGGCGAGCCTTCTCGTCTTGCTCGGGTTCGTTCAGGCCGAGGCGGCTGCGGTTGTGGTCGGAGCCGTGATGGGGGCGACGGGATCGATGTCCTACTACTGGGGCTGGAGGGGGCAGCAAGAGCGTCGGAAGGCCATCATGCAGGGGCTGCAGCGGCAGATCCTGCGCCTGGCGACCCTGAGGGGAGGGACGCTGACGGTCACCGAGGTCGCGGCGGAGATGAACCTCTCTCTTCCGGCGGCGGAGAAGATCCTCACCTCCATGGACGACGGGTTCAGAGTCCGCTCGGAGATCTCGAAGGACGGGGTGCTCTACTACGAGTTCCCCGAGGTCCTCCACCGCAAGGAGCTCGGGCCGGGAGCCTGAGGGTCGAGGCCCGGCGGACAGCGGAGCCTGCCGGGGGCGCTGTCCGGCTCCACGGCACGGAGGTCATGGACGCAACCGGACCTGGATGGGCAGACCCGCGGGCCCTATCTTCCCGCCGCGCTCCATAGCAGAGGATCATCCATGAGAGAGTTCACCGACCAGGATGGCATCACCTGGACCACCTCCATCGAAGGTCAGGACGGCCCGGACTACAAGGGCCGCTTCCACCTCGTGTTCGCGTCCTCCAACGGCCGAGCGGAGTTGAGGGACGTGCGCTGGAACAGCGAGCGTACGGCCCGGCGGACCCTGGAGACCATGTCCTCGGTCGAGCTGCGCCGTAGGCTCAGGTCGGCGACGGGTAGACTCTCCCTCCCGGTCGGCTGAGCCCAAGCGGCCGTTGAGCTGGGAGGCCATCGCCGCGGTGAGGGCCAGGGAATACCCTGACCCGGCCGACGCGGTCTTCCTCAACACGGCTTCCTGGGGGCTCGTTCCCCGGAGCTCGATCCGTGAGGCGGCGGGCCTGCTGCGCGCCCGGAACCGAGCCGATGGCTTCGAGGAGCGGGAGCTCGGCGGAATGCAGCGCCGGTGCCGCAGCGCCGTCGCTCGGCTCCTGGGCGTGGCCGCCGAAGAGATCGCCCTGGCGCCCAACACCTCCTACGGCGTCAATCTGGCGGTCGCCCTGGTCTCGGCCGGACCTCCGGGTACCGTGGTGCTCAGCGAGGGGGAATTCCCGGCCAACGTGTTTCCGTGGAAGATCCTGGAGGAGAGAGGGTTCACGGTCGACATCGTTCCGTCCGACGACCTCGGACGACCCCGGGAGGAGGCGCTCGTGGAGGCGCTGGACGGGCCGGGCGTGAGGGCCCTGGCCCTCTCGGCGGTCCAGTTCGCGAGTGGCTACCGAGCCGATCTGGCCGCGCTTGGGGCGGCGTGCCGAAGTCGAGGCGTCCTCTTCTTCGTGGACGCCATCCAGGCGCTCGGCGCCGTCCCGCTCTATCCCCGGGAAGCCCACATCGACGTGCTGGCCGCGGGGGGGCAGAAGTGGCTGTGCGCCCCGTGGGGCTCCGGGTTCGCCTACGTCCGGCGGGAGCTCCAGGAGGCGTTCGATCCTCCCATGGTCAGCTGGCTCGCGGTGAAGGGTGGGGCCCGCTTCGACGACATGCTCCACTACCGGATGGAGTGGCTCGAAAGTGCCCGCCGGTTCGAGCTGGCCACCCTGGGCATTCAGGACTACCTGGGTCTGGCGTGCTCGGTGGAGATGCTCCTCGAGATGAACGTGGCGGAGCTCGAGGGCTACATTCATCATCTGCACGAGCCGCTGGTGGATTGGATCACGAGTCGGTCGGACGTGCAGCCCGTGACCCCCCTCGAGCCCCGGCGCCGCGCAGGCATCCTGTCGTTCATGCCGCGTGATCTGGACAGCTCGATCTCGGCGCTGACGGATCTCCGGGCGGTGTTCGGCGTTCGTCAGGGAGCCATTCGGCTGGCACCCCACTTCTACAACACGCGTGAGGAGATCGAGCGGGTCGTCGACGCCCTGGATCGAGTGGGCTGACCGTCGGGTCCGGGACTCAGTGGTCGCCCCGAGGCCACGTCATCTCGACGCCACGCCGGAAGGACGCGAGACGTGCCCCGATCTCGTTCTCCACCCTCTTGGCACCGTACTCGTCACGCGCTCCGTTGACGAGGATGGAGAACGCCAGCCGCTCGCCTTCGGCGGATCGCACCAGTCCGGTAAGCGCCGAAGTGCGGTCCATGGTCCCGGTCTTGGCCCTCAGGTTGCCCGCCGCCGGCGTGCGGTACATCCGAGGGAGCTCCAGTCGGTTCCCGGCCACGGGGAGGGTCTCCTCGAACAGCTCCCACTCCGGCGACGCCGCCATTCCCACCAGCGTACCGACGAGGGTCGAGGCCCGGATCCGGTTGCCGGCCGAAAGCCCCGAGCCGTCCAGAAGCACGACCCCGGAGGTGTCCACTCCGAGCTCCGCCAGGGACGCGCCCACGGCCCGGGCCGCCGCGTCGGCGGTCCCGGCACCGCCATGGTCTCGTCCCACGGTTCGGAAGACGAGCTCGGCGTGGAGGTTGTTGCTCCTCTTGTTCACGACGGTGATGTAGTCGTGCAGCGGGGGCGAGACGTGGGTGGCGAGAACGTGCGGTGGTCGGATTCCCGCTGAAGCCGGGGCCGCGACACCGCCTGGTCGAAGGATGGATCGGCTCGGGTCTCGAACGATGCGGCTTCGGCCGCGGACCTCGATCCCCCGCTCCTCCAGCGCGGCCCGGAACTGCGTGAGGGTGAACTCGGCCGGGTCCGGAACCGTCAACCTTCTCCAGACGTCTCGGCCCCCGAGCCGGATCGATCCGGTGACCAATACCGGGTCCAGGGGATCATCCCGGGAGATGAGGACGCGCGAAGGCCGCGTTCCCGTGGTCGCCTGGTTGACGACATTGAGATCGGGGTAGTCCGGGACGGTATGAACGGACGGAGGGTCTCCGACCTTCTCGCCTGCCGTGATGCGGACCGTAACGATGTTCTCGTTGAAGGAGAGCGCCGACACGCCCGGGGCGAAGTGATCGTTGAGGTCCCGCGGATTCCATCCCTGGGGACGAACCGGTCCAGGCATGAAGGAGGCGTCGCCGACGACGTCCCCCTCGACGGAGTGGATGCCATGCTCCTGGAGCTGGTCGATCAGGGCGTCGAGCACCGCGGCTCCGGACGGGTAGAAGCGGTCGGAGATACCCGGATCGCCCGTGCCGTACAGGACCAGATCTCCCTGGAGCGTCCCGGACTCCGTCGGGGCCCGGCTGAGCAGATAGGTGCGGAACCGGAAGTCCGGTCCCAGCTCCCTCATGGCAGCCGCTGTGGTGAGGACCTTCAGGTTCGACGCCGGCACCCGGGCTGCATCGGGCTCGAAGGAGAACAGGGTGTCCCCACGGTCGAGGGAGACCACGAGGACGCTCCACTCCGCCGCCTGCCATCGAACCGAGCCCAGCAGCGCCCGTAGGTCCGACCCGAGGCGGTCGACCTCCAGGTCCGAGAGGGGCGGGGCGACGGACGGTGCTGCTGCGAGAAGACCGATGCCGACCAGGGGCCAGCCGACCATCCGTCGGACTCTCATCAGCAGCTATCCTCGGGCATCGGTCCACTCGTCATCGAGGGCCTGTCCGGGCCATGTCGGAATGGCCAGAGGAGTCCCGTGTCGGCCTCTGCGAGGACGTCGGGCCGCCGTCGAGCTCAGGCGGTGGCGATTCCCTGTGGGGCGCAAGACGGGCAGTACCCAGTGAGCTCCAGTCGGTACCCCGTCACCATGAAGCCCTCGGATCGGGCCTCGAAGGCGCGCACCTGCTCCTCGGTGAAGTCACCGGGGATGTCCAGGACCTTCCCGCAACGAAGGCACCGGGCGTGGTGGTGGGGGTCCGTCCTACCATCGTAGCGGGCAGATCCGTCACTGTATGTCAGCTTGACGGCCAGTCCGCAGCCGACGAGCGTTTCGAGGCTCTTGTAGACGGTGGCCAGGGAGATCCCGGGAAGCTGCCTGCGGACGGCGAGGAACACCTCGTCTGCGGAGGGGTGGACGTCCGTGGAGGAGAGGAAGCGGAACACCGCCGCGCGCTGCTCCGTGAACCGCAGTCCGCTCACCTCCAGGGCCTTGCGCAGGACTCGCTCGCTGGGGTCGGCGTGCATGGCCATATCTCTGGAAAGCTCCAAACTGGAGAGCTGAAGACAACCTCGTATAACTTCTCAAGTTAAAGGATTCCGACTATTGTCGTCAATTCAGGCCGAGGACCTGGGAGGCGGAGCCGTCCGACGACCGGGCTTCTCGAGATGACGCACGGTAACCGCTTGCCGCTCCTCACGTTGGAGCCCCTCATCGAGGCCGTGCGGGACGGGGTGCAGCTGCAGGGTTGGGTCATGTCCGGCCTCCAGAAGACCACCAGCTATCAGTTCGAGGGGCGCTGGGCCGGAGACTCCACGCGGAGCGCCTACCTGTTCTTCCACCACCCGATCGGTCCCGACTGGGCGAGCATCGACGTATACCTGGACGAGACCTCCCGGGGCCTCACGGGGAATCTGGCGCTGGTGCTGGACACGAAGGACCTCGGCAGCCTGGGCAATGTCGCCTCGGCCCTGGGCGCCCTGGGAGGCATCCTGGACGAGTCGATGCCACCGGGCCGCAAAGGGCAGCTCACCCTTCGCCTGCGGCGCAGGCGCGGGGAGGACCCGCTCCGCGCGTCGGGAGAGGTGCGATTCAAGCTCGTCCTACCCCGTGAGACCGTGAACGAGGGCGCCTCAGCGGTCTCCTCCCTGGCTGCGGAGGCCGTCACCGTCTTCCAGGCGCTTCTCGTTGACCCACGGCTGGCGGAGTTCCTGTTGGACGAGTGACCCGTGGTGGGTCATCCCCGTCCGTGCCGCAGGAGACGCAGCCCGTTGAACACCACCACGACGGTGCTGCCTTCGTGGCCGATGACCCCCGTGGTGAGACCGATCCACCCTCCCAGGGCCAGGACGACGAGTCCCAGCATCACCGCCACGGCGAACACGAGGTTCTGGCGGACCACCGAGCGGGCACGCCGGGAGAGCTCCACAGCGTGGGCGAGACCGCCCAGATCCTCTCCCATGACGACCACGTCCGCGGTCTCCAGCGCCACGTCCGTGCCGGCTGCGCCCAGGGCGATTCCCACGTCCGCCGACGCGAGCGCCGGAGCGTCGTTCACGCCGTCGCCGATCATCGCGACGGGGCCGTGCCGGCGACGTATCTCTTCCAGCACACGGGTCTTGTCCTCGGGAAGGAGCTCGGCGTGGACCTCGTCCACACCCACCCTCTCCGCCACGGCGTCGGCGGTCCTGCGGTCATCCCCGGTGAGCATCACCAGGTGACTGATTCCGGCCTGCCGAAGGGCTCTCATGGCCTCGGCCACGTCGGCCCTGGGCCGGTCGGCGATCGCGATGGCTCCTGCGTGACGGTCCCCCAGGGCGACGAGCACGGGCGTGGCTGCGAGGCGTTCCTCGTGTGTCGACCATTCCGCGAGCTCCCGCGGTAGGGGCTCGCCCACGAGCTCCTCCACCCAGCTTCGGCGTCCCACCCGCACGACCGTGCCGGACACCACCCCCTCCACCCCACGTCCCGCCTCGGAGCGGAAGTCCACGACCTCATCCCGTTGAACGCCGAGGGCGTCGGCGGCCCGGAGTATGGCGTCGCCCAGGGGATGTTCAGATAGCGCCTCCACGGAGGCCGCCAGTCGCAGGAGATCCCGGTCTGCATGGTTGGCGACGTCGAAGGAGGCGGGCACCGGGTCGTGGCCCGCGGCGGAGAGCAGCGGTGGTGCGGCGGCACCCTGGAGGGCCCTCACCCCGACCACCTCCGGCCGGCCCTCGGTGAGGGTGCCGGTCTTGTCGAGGGCGGCCGCCGTCACCGACGCCAGAGCATCGAGGTGGGCCCCTCCCTTGAAGAGGACGCCTCGCCGGGCCGCGTTGGAGACCGCCGAGACGATGGTCGCGGGGATGGATATGACCAGGGCACATGGCGACGCGACCACCAGGAGGGTCATCGCCCGGTAGAAGGAATCGTCGAAGCTCCACCCCAGGAGAAGCCAGGGGGCCAGCACGGCCACGGCCGACGCCATGATCACGCCCAGAGCGTAGCGTCCTTCCACCGCCTCGATCCAGCTCTGGGTTGGCGCCTTCGCATCGTGGGCCTCCTCCACCATGCGGATGACCCGGGCCAGCGCGGTGTCGTCGGCCTTGCGATCCACGCGGATGTCGAGGGATCCGGCACCGTTCAGCGTGCCCGCGAACACCGAGTCGCCGGTGCGCTTGGCCGCGGGCAGGGGCTCTCCGGTGAGCGTCGATTCGTCGACCCTGGATGATCCGGCGAGCACGGAACCGTCCACGGGGAGCCGGTCGCCCGGTCGGACGCGGACGACCTGCCCGGGCTGCAGCTCGGATACCGGGACGCGGTGCTCCTCCCCGTCCCGAACCACGCTCGCCTCTTCGGGCCTCAGCTCCATGAGCGCCTGGATCGATCGGCGGGTCCGGCCGAAGGCGAAGGTCTCCAGCGTGTTACCCGTCGAGAAGAGGAAGAGGAGGACCGCGCCCTCGACCCAGTGACCCACGAGTGCCGCGCCGGCAGCGGCGAGGAGCATGAGGAGGTCCACGTCCACCTCGACCCGTGAGAGCGCCCGGAGGGTGCGCCGGAGGGTGTCCCAGCCGCCGGCGGCGTACGCGACGTAGAGGAGCAGATGCCCGACACCGGGCTCCCCGAGGCGCAGCAGGCTCCAGCCCGCCAGCACCGCCAACCCACAGAGCGCCGTCGCGGCGGCCTCCGGCTTCCAGCGATGGTGGGGGAGAGTGGATTCTGGCAAAGCGCTCACCTGGGTCGGCCGGGCAGTACCCCTGTATGATGATTCCCACGGGGGACCACGGCAACGACGCCGCTACCTCCGGAAGGCCATTGCTTCGTTCCCCAGTCCATACAGATTTCGAGTGGACTGCGCCGGGCCCTGCCCGGGGTCGTGCGCCGTCCGAACGCCTTCCAGCATCGACTCCCGGTGCCTCCCCGCCGGCGGCCGTTGGCCAAGCACAACTCAGAACAAAGGACGCTGCCATGAGTGGCGATAGTGGATCGTTCGATGCCCTTCTCGTCGAGGAGCGCCGTTTCGCCCCTTCGGAGGAGTTCGTTGCCAACGCGGTGATCAAGGAGCCAGGGGTATATGACCGTGCCGCGGCGGACCGGGAAGCCTACTGGGCGGAATGGGCTGCGGATCTGGACTGGTTCGAGCCCTGGGAGACGGTCCTGGAGTGGGACCCTCCGTTCGCGAAGTGGTTCATCGGCGGCAAGCTCAACGTCTCGTACAACTGCCTCGATCGTCATGTCGAAGGAGGGAAAGCCGACAAGGTCGCCCTCCTCTGGGAAGGCGAGCCCGGCGACACCCGCAGCTACACCTACGCCGAGCTCCTGGGCGAGGTGGCCCGATTCGCCAACGCGCTGCGGGGCCTCGGCGTGGGCCGGGGCGATCGGGTGACGATCTATCTTCCCATGATCCCCGAGGCGGCGATCGCGATGCTGGCGTGTGCCCGCATCGGAGCGGTGCACTCGGTCGTCTTTGGCGGGTTCAGCCCCGAGTCGCTCGCCGATCGAAACAACGACGCTCAGTCGAAGGTGCTCATCACGGCTGACGGAGGCTGGCGCCGGGGTGGGGTCGTGCCTCTCAAGGCGAACTCCGACGAGGCCTTGAAGACGTCACCCTCCGTGGAGCACGTGGTGGTGGTACGCAGGGGCGGCGAGCTCAGCGACGGCGTCGAGGTGTCCATGGTCGAGGGACGGGACCACTGGTACCACGACCTGCTGGCGGACGCCGCAGACACCTGCGAGCCGGAGAGGATGGACTCCGAGGACATCCTCTACATCCTGTACACCTCGGGTACCACGGGGAAGCCCAAGGGCGTGGTACACACCACGGGAGGGTACCTCACCCAGGTCTACGCCACGACCAAGGCCGTCTTCGACCTCAACGACGAGGACGTCTACTGGTGCACGGCTGATGTGGGCTGGGTCACCGGGCACTCGTACATCGTCTACGGGCCTCTGGCCAACGGTGTGACCCAGCTGATGTACGAGGGCGCGCCGGACGCGCCCGACCGAGGGCGGTTCTGGAATCTCTGTCAGAAATACGGTGTCACGGTCTTCTACACGGCGCCCACGGCGATCCGCGCTTTCATGCGGTGGGGAGAGAGCTGGGCGGCCGGGTACGACCTTTCCAGCCTACGCCTCCTCGGCACCGTGGGTGAGCCCATCAATCCCGAGGCATGGATGTGGTACCACAGGGTCATCGGGGGCGAGCGCTGCCCCATCGTGGACACGTGGTGGCAGACGGAGACGGGAGCGATCATGATCACCCCGCTTCCGGGGCTGACCGAGACGAAGCCCGGCACGGCGACGCTGCCCTTCCCGGGAATCGAGGCCGCCATCCTGACGGACGCGGGTGAGGAGACGAATGCCGGGTACCTGGCCATCACTTCGCCGTGGCCGTCCATGCTCCGCACGATCTGGGGAGACGACCAGCGCTTCAGGGACACGTACTGGAGCCGGTGGGATGGGCTGTACTTCCCGGGAGACGGGGCGAAGAGGGACGAGGATGGGTACCTGTGGATCCTGGGCCGGGTGGATGACGTGCTCAACGTCGCGGGCCACCGAATCGGCACGATGGAGGTCGAGAGCGCCCTGGTGGACCACCCGGCGGTCGCCGAGTCGGCGGTCGTAGGCAAGTCTCACGAGATCAAGGGACAGTCCATCGCCGCCTTCGTGACCTTGAAGGAAGGCCACGACGGGACGGACGGCCTCTTGCGA
>JBDHGI010000107.1:0-14451 GCA_039589955.1 Gemmatimonadota bacterium
TGTACTAGTCTTCCGATCGCGTCGTTGGTTCCTCACAGGAGAAGAGCCCGGAACTGCTGCTCGCGTGATTTGAAACCCAGCTCATCCGAGCATTGCATTCCAAGACGAGCACGCTCTCGCCAATCCGCCAAGCGTGCGCGTCGCGCTACTCGGACTTCCAGCAGTAGGACCTTGAGCCAGGCAGCCGTGAGTCTGTCCCGTAGAGGATGGCCGTACTGAGCCAGGAAAGATGCGGCGTCCGCCTGATTGCCTCGCCGCTCCCTGAGGGCAGACCCGAACGCCAGGAGGAGAGTAGGATCGAAGTACCATGGGTCCGGGAAGGGTAGGATCTCCGCTTCGCATCGTCTGGCTTCCGACCAGGAGCCCATGCTCAACGAACAGAGACCCACCCCGGCATTCAATAGTTGGTGCATCCCAGCTGGGCTGGTCGGTCCATCAAGAAGCGCCATTCCACGGTTGAAGTGGTAGAGGCCTTCACTGAACTCTCCTCTCCAATACGCTAACTCACCGAGGTTGTAGTAGTGGTTGATCCTCGGTACTGCGGCCTCCGCACCGGCCAGTATGCTCCCCGCCTTGTTGAACGCGGCCTCGGCAAGGTCAAGTTGACCTGCATCGAGGTAGGAGACGCCCAAGTTGGACTCAAGGAAGAAACGTAGCATTAGGTCGCCACACGTCTTCGCGCCGTTCCGGGCCGAGCGGAGGAGCGCATGTGCCTCCTCTGATTGGGCCAGACCTCTATAGAGCAGGACGAGGAACAGCCGGCTCTGCGCCCTCAGCAGATGTTCCTCACCCTTTGGGGTCTCCATCGCGAGTCGCACGGCCTTGCGCCCTGCATCGAGGGCCACGGAGCCGTCCCCGAAGAGGACATCCAAGGCCAGTGAGCCGTTTGCGACGCATGCCGCCTCAGGACCGCCCTCCCGGGCGCACTCGCGCACCTCGTTGAAGAGGTCTCTGATCTCGGTTACGCGGCCGGAGCGGTGGAGCAGGTGGAGCTCACAGTCGAGGGCCAGCGCGAGTGCCTCCCAGTCACCAGCCTCTCTTGCCGTCGCCTTGATGGTATCCAGCCGGTCCAACAGGTGGCTCATCGTGGCGGTTCCGAGCTCCGCAAGCCCCTCCACTCGGCGGATGTCCATCCGCAATGCTCGACCGCTGTTCCCAGTCTTCCTCAGGCGGCTAGCCGCTAGCTCGAGCATGGGATCGGCCCGGGCGATCTCTCGGTTCATATGCAGCACCTGCGCGAGGTCTGCGGTCGCCTCCGCCTTGAGCACCGGGTCAGTCACATTGTCGGCAACGACCTCGAGAAAATGTGCAGCTTCGGACATCGCTCCGCTGTCCATGGCCGCGTCCGCAGCCTCTCGACCGTATCGCGCTGCCTGAGTCGGATCCCCGGCGCGGGCGAAGTGGATGGCGAGCTCCGATGACAGCGGCGACTCCGTAGACAGGAGGTACTCGGCTACCCGGTGATGGAGCATCGAGCGACGCGCCTCGCTCATCCCGAAGTAGAGGGCGCCACGGAAGAGCTCGTGAGCCATGCGAACGGAGCTTCGCTCGAGCCTGGCAAGGCGCTGCACCTCCAGCTCCTCCACGTGCTCAGCGCAATCCTCGAGCTTCCTCCCGGCCAGGTTGGCTAGCTCCACCATGGGGATCCACCTTCCCCAGACCGACAGGATGCCGGCCAAGCTCGCGGCACCGTCGGTTAGACTCCCGATCCGGGGATCGACCAGCTGTCGTAGTGAGATGGGGATCTCCGGAACGTCGCTCGGGAGCTCGGGAAGCTCGAGTCTGCCCTTCAGGTAATCACGGGTCAGCTCGATCAGGTAGAAGGGGTTCCGGCCGCCTAGCGCACAAAGTCGCTCCCTCACCGTCTCCTCCAGCTTTCCCTCGGCCACGAGGTCCAAGAGACGAAGGGCGTCCGCCTCTTCCAGATCTTGGAGGACGATGTCGGTTACCTCGAGGGTCCGGTTCTCCGCCAGATACTTGGCGACTCCCTCGTTCCCCGAGGCATGCTCGGGCCGAACGGCCGCAACGACGCCGAACGGCCCGGACGTCCACCTCCTCTGGACGAACTGCAGGACGGCGATCGTGGTGTCATCGGCCCACTGCAGGTCGTCGATGAGCAGGAGGGTCGGTTCCTCCCCCGACATCCTTGTGAACAGGATCGAGAAGGCATCATAGAGGCGCCGTGAGAGGCTCGCCTCGGCAATTGGAGGAACGTCCGGCAGCTCCATGCCGGCCGTAAGGCGGGGCAGGACGGATCCCACCACGGCATTCCATGGGTGCTCGAGCGAGTGGATGAGAGGCAGAAGATCGCGGTCGTCCAGCGCATCGATGAGCGGATTGAGGGGAATCCGCTGCTCCAGCTCGACGGGACGGGCATGGAGGCATCGAAGGCCGAGCAGTCCTGCCTCGCGCCTCACCTCCTCCAGAAGTCGGGTCTTGCCCACGCCGGCATCTCCTCTGATGAGGAGAAACGCGAACTCTCCATCGGTAACCCTCCGCAGGACTTTCCGGGCCGTTTCCAACGCCTCCGCTCGACCCACCAGCGGGAGGTTGTCGGGCCCGGATCCGCGTGAGCGACCCTCTCCGACGATCATGCTCCGGGCGCGGTCCAACTGGGTGAGGGTCTCCGACTCGAGGGTGTAGCCTGAGGGCCTCTCGGCCACGAAGTCCTCCAGAGCGCGCTCGGCTGCGTCCAAGCCACCCAACATTGCCCGAGCCTCGATGACTCTCCTGAGGGCCGATTCGGCGTGGGGCTCCGCGGCGAGAAGCCCTTCGGCTGCCTCGAGGGCGGCTCGCCAGTCGCCCACGGACCGGCCCTCGTCCCAGGCGCGGAGACTGGCCGAGCGCAGGTCCCGCCGAAGGGCGGAGCGCTTCCCCTGGAGCCAATGGTCGTACTCCCGTCCCGGGGTCCGGCGGATGTGGGTCGCGAACCCCTTGGACTCGAGCTCCACCGCCGTGGCGATAGCGCCTGAACGAAGCGCCGACCTGAACTCCGCTAGATCCGACGTCAACGGGGCGTACGCCCGCAGCACGTCCTCACCCGCGAGGAAGTCACTCCCCAGGCCGAGCCTCAGCCGCAGCTGACTCAGCAGCTGGCTGAGCCGGTGACGAGCGGTGGCGCCGTCGTCCTCCTCCCAGAGTAGCCAGATCGCCCTCCGCCTGGAAACTCCCGCTCGCTCGTGTCCCCATACCATGAGCAGGAGGAGCTCCTGCGTCGGGGACAGCGCCTGGCCGCCTCCAAGGCCCCGGACGAGAGGACCTCCGAAGAATTCGAGTCGCACAGTGGAGCGCGTCGCGTCAGTCACCGTGGAAGAAGCACTCTCTTTGGGCTTGGAAAGGCCGCGCCCGGAACCGGGGCCAGATCCGGCAACCGGGGAGCGGAATCTTCCCGATGAGGGTGGCATGGGCAAGCGGATCATCCTGCCGCCCTCCTCCCCCGCTCCTTGGAGGGGTGGAGTCCGGACCGCATCAGGGACGGTGGATCGGAGGGGTCCGGACTCTTGGGAGGGATTCCCTCCAACACCGTCAACGTCGCTTCGGGTGCGAGGCCGCCGCAGTCCGCCTCCTTCCTGAGCCATGCCTCCATGATCCACTCCCATCCGAGTCGCTCGCGGGCATCACTGGGTCGGATGCCCATGAGCCGTTCCATCTGGTTGCTGAGGGCGAATCCGTCGGGGTATCCCAGCTCGTAGGCCACGGACAGCACGTTCTCCTCGGAGGTCTGCATGCGAATGGCGGCACGAAGGAGGCGTCCGAAGTGGAGCCAATGGGACGGGACGGGGAGGCCCCGCTGCATGAACTTCCGTCCCAGGGCACGCCGAGACAGATAGAGAGCGCGGGACAGCGCTGTGATGGACCGGAGCTCGGCCGACAGGTCGATGATCCGCCGGATCAGCTGAGCCGACTCCCGGTCGAGACCGATCCCGCGCCAGCGCAGGTACTCGGTGCACTCCACGCCCAGGTTGAACGGGGGCCTCCGCAGGACCTGAGCCAGCTCTCCTGGATCGGGATCTTCGTAGTGGGGCAGGATGCTCTGGGGTCGAACCTCTCCGAGGAGCCTGGTGAGCATGCCCTCGGGCCCCATCCTCTCCCGATGGGGGAGGATCACGGCGAGTGAGAGACCGCCGGGTCTCCGGGAGACGACCGGGACGTCCTGGCTCCTCGGTCCACCCTCCAGACGCCACAGGAGCTGGGCGCCTGGGTCGCGGCCTTCCTTCCAGAGCTGAGCTCTTCCGCCCGTCACGGGACGGATCTCCACGTACGGGTGACGCAGCAGGCCGAGTGGCGCGAAGGGGATTGGAGATGACATGGGGCACTCCAGGCAGGTGAGAGAAGCGAAGCGGACGGCCACCGTGGGGACCTGCCGTCATCGACCCGTCACTGCTCTCCAGCCACGACCGTCGCCGTCCTCTCGCGGCGACGAGGGGGGAGCGTCGTCGATGCACAGGGCGTCCACTCCCTTGTGGGAGACGAGCCGGAGGATTATATAGAATCAAAATTCTGTTCTATTTCAGGCTCGGTATGTCCGGAGAACGACCTGGGCACGTCAATCCGCCCAAGCAGACCCGCTCGCGGCGCACCTTGGAGCGCATGGTGCGGGCGTCGCTCGAGATCCTCGAGGAGCAGGGTTCGGCGGGCCTGACGGTTCAGGCCATCGTCTCCCGCGCCAGCTCGTCGGTCGGCTCCTTCTACGCGCGGTTCGACGGCAAGGAGGACCTCCTCGACTACCTGGAGGAGCGGGTGTGGCGGGAGGCGACCGTCCGCTGGGACCAGGCCCTGGCCGAGCAGGATTGGACCCCGCTGGGTCTCCGCGGGGTGGCGTGGGGCGCGGCGACCCTCTTTGCCGAGGCCGGCACTGCGCGGGCCACGTACCTCCGGGCTCTGGGCCGCGGCAGCGCGGGTGGCCAAGAAGGAGCGTACGGCTCCTTCAGGGAGCGGGTGCTCTCCGACATCGAGAGGCTGCTTCTCGAGCGGTCGGGGGAGATCTCCCACCCGGATCCCCCGCTGGCGGCACGCCTCGGCCTCCGCGCCATGCTGGCCTTGGTCGAGGCTCCGCCCGATGACCCCGGTGGGCAGCCTCTGACGGCGGAGCGTGTCCAGGCCGAGGCCGTCGGGCTGCTGCTGGCGTACCTGGGAGGCGAACCCGGGGACGACGAGGACGAGCCGTCCTCCGCTCGGGTCGATTTCTTCGATATCTGGGGTTGAGCTCCGTCTCGCGCGGGGCTCTGGGTGGGCCTCGAGTCGCCTCGGGGGCTATATTCTCCCTCCGCCATTCCGGGTGGGGTGGAGGAAGGCGAGCATCCATGGCGAATCCATTCCGGAAAGTCCGACGAACGCTCCTGCCCTGGGCCGTGGTGCTCCAGGTCGGGGCCCAGGCTCCGGCCCCCCCGTGGGATGGGCGCTTGGCCGCCCAATCGTCGGGTGCGCCCATCCGGGCCTACAGGATTCCTGAAGGGCTGAGCGCCAGCCTTCGCATCGACGGGTTGCTCTCGGAGGATCTGTGGTCACGGGCGGTTCCCGTCGACGATCTGCTCCAGCGTGAGCCGCTCGAGGGCGTGCCCGCCAGCGAGCGCACCGAGGTCCGGATCCTCTACGACGACGACGCCCTCTACGTCGCGGTCCTGGCCCACGACTCGGAGCCGGACGACGTGGTCGGGCGCATCCTGCAGCGAGACCAGCTCATGGAGCCGGACTTCTTCGGAGGTGGGCTCCAGTTCGCGGGCGACGACGCCGTGGCCATCCTCCTCGACCCCTTCCACGACCACCGGAGCGGAGTGGTCTTCGCCACCAACCCGAACGGCGCCGAGTTCGAGGCCCTCGTCAGCAACGAGGGTCGCGACATCAACATCGACTGGCGGGGTGTGTGGGAGGTGGCGGGGGCGCGGACTCCCGAGGGATGGAGCGCGGAGTTCGCAATCCCCTGGAGGTCGCTGCGCTACCCCGACGCCGCGGTGGATGAGCCCTGGGGATTCAACGTATACCGCGTGATCCGGAGGAAGAACGAGGAAGCACTCTGGAGGGGCTGGCAGCGCGTGCGAGGCGGCTTCCAGAGGGTGAGCGCCGCGGGGCATCTGGAAGGCCTCGAGGGCCTTCCCCGACAGGGACTGAACCTCGAGTCCAAGCCCTTCCTCCTGGGCGGTGCCCACCGGGAGCTGAACGACGCGGACGCTCTGGAGTCCCGCAGCACGCTGGACGCCGGACTCGACGTGAAGACCGAGCTGCGGCCGGGCCTGGTACTGGACCTGACCTTCAACACCGATTTCGCCCAGGTCGAGGTGGACGACGAGCAGGTCAACCTCACGCGCTTCGACCTCTTCTTCCCGGAGAAGCGGGACTTCTTCCTGGAGAATTCGGGGATCTTCCAGTTCGGAGTGCCCGGCAACCCCTTCGAGCCGCCGCCCTTCCAGATGTTCTTCAGCCGGCAGATCGGAATCGACGAAGACGAGGGCGAGGTTCCGATCCTCGGAGGGGCCCGGCTCACGGGGCGTGTGGGAGGACAGACCGTCGGCCTTCTCAACATCGTGACCGACGAGGCCTACGGCCTTTCCAGGGAGAGCTTCTCGGTGGCCCGGGTGAAGCGGGATGTGGGCGAGAGCAACTACATCGGAGCCATGGTGACCGACCGCCGTGGAGGCGGCGAGTGGAACACCGTCACCGGCGTGGACGGTCAGACCATCATGGGCGGGGCCTGGGTCTGGGATTGGTTCTACGCCCGCACCTACACCGGAGGAGAGGGGGGAGACGATCATGCCTATCGGGTGGGGCTGGACTACACGGGAGACGATTGGGGCCTGCTCTTCAATCACCTGAGCGTCGGTCCAGACGCCGAGGCGACATCCGGCTTCATCGTCCGCACGGACGTGCGCCGCACGGATCTCTACGGTCGACACCGCTGGCGGCCCGCCGTGCTGGGTCTTCGCAGGCTCGACGTGTGGAGCGGCTTCAACTACGTCAGCACCATGGACTGGCGGATGCAGGACTACGCCTTGGGAGTCGCCCTCAACCCGGAGTGGGAGTCGGGAGAGACGTTCAACTTATGGGGGAACGTGTCCGAGACGGTCCTCGACGAGAGCTTCGAGCTCACGGACGACGTGGATGTGCCCGTGGGCCGCTACCGCAACGACCAGGTGATGCTCTTCGGCAACACCAGCAGGAGGCGGGCGGCGAGCGCGGACGTGAACGCCATCGTGGGCAAGTTCTACGGGGGCACGCTGAAGAGCGCGGGCGGCTCCCTCACGTTGGCTCCCAGCCCCCAGGTCGCCCTCGGTCTCGGATTCACCAGAAACGACGTGGATGTCCCGTCGGGGTCGTTCACCGCGGACATCACGTCGCTGCGCGCGTCGTATTCATTCTCGACGACGCTGACGACCAACGTCCTGGTGCAGTACAACAGCCTGGACCGGGCGT
Organism: Gemmatimonadota bacterium; assembly: GCA_039589955.1. Taxonomy (GTDB): domain Bacteria; phylum Gemmatimonadota; class Gemmatimonadetes; order Longimicrobiales; family Gaopeijiaceae; genus SZUA-318. The sequence goes on from JBDHGI010000107.1 coordinate 7,408, forward strand.
TCTCCACGCACGTCAAGGTGAACTTCATCCATCGTCCCGGTAGCGACCTGTTCATCGTGTTCACCGAGAATCGCGGGGACGATCGAAGGGTTTGGAACCTCCAGGACCGTGGACTGGTGATGAAAGTCACGTATCTTGCACGGCTCTGAACCTGGGCGCCGAAACTGGAATGCCATGACGATCTCGCAGGACCAGACGAGTCAGGGGCGCCACCTCACCCGGTTGGGGATGGCGCTGGCCCTCGCCCTGCCCGTGTGCTTTTCCGGCGCTGTCGCGCAGGAGGACAGCGCGGGGCTCCAGGGGATCGTCTTCGACAGCACGGAGATGGTGCCGCTGGCGGGGGCCCGGGTCGCCGTCCTCGGGACCAACGTCATGGGCGACGCCGACGGGATGGGCCGCTTCCGGCTGACGGGCATTCCCGTGGGGCAGCACTGGGTCTCGTTCTTCCATCCCCGGCTCCAGGCTCTGGGCGTCAGCCCTCCGTCCCGGCAGATCACCTTCGAGGAAGGGCGTATCAACGAGGTGAATCTCGCGGTCCCGTCGGAGGAGACGTTGCTCATGGGGTGGTGCATGCCCGAGCAGCAGGGAGCGGACGTGGGTGCCTTGGCGGGGGTGGTCACCGACTCCCTGACGGGCGTTCCCCTCTCCGGGGCGGTGGTGACCGTTTCACCGTCCCGACGCCTGACCGGGGAGCCGCGCGCCTTCGAGATGAGGGCGGACAACAAGGGCTACTTCCGCTTCTGTAACATCCCTGCCGGGCGTGACATGAGGGTCCAGGCCCACTTCGGCATGAACTCCGGTCGGAGCCAGATGCTCTCGGTGGAGAGCCACGGTGCCCGGGTGCAGGACCTGGTCCTGTTCATGTCCGCGGAGGGAACGCTGGTGGGTAAGGTCCTGCAGGCCGGTACGAACGAGCCGCTGGAGGGGGCGGTCGTTTCCGTCCTGGGCACCGACGGGCGAGAGGTGACCGACCTCGAAGGGAAGTTCCTCCTGGACGGGCTTCCCCCCGGCCGACACCTCGTGATCACCGATTACCTGGGGTATGAGCAGCGCACGGACTCGGTCACCATCTTCAGCCAGGAGACGGTGGACATCGAGGTCCGCATGGCGGAGGTGGCACTGGAGATCGAGGGCCTCGTGGTCACGGCCCGGACCCGATTCGGCCGTACGAGCCTCGCCGGTGACGCCAAGCGAGCGGACTACATCAGCCGCGCCGAGATCGAGCCGATGCTCGCCCGCGTCCAGAACACCGGAGACCTACTCCGCAACATGAACACCCCCGGCCTCCGCATCCGCGACGTCTATCTGGCCGACGAGGTGACCGGCGTGATGGTCCCCGGCCTGTGCGTGGAGGTCAGCCGGCGCTCCGGAGGCGAAGGGTGCATGCAGGCCGCCGTGTTCCTCAACGACGTGATCATGCCGTCGGGCGCGGACTTCCTCCGGGACCTCGATCCGAACATCATCGAGAGCATCGAGATCCTCAGCCCCATCGACGCCCAGTTCCAGTTCGGGACCGTCGCGGGCAACGGCGCCATCCTCATCTACACGCGCTGAAGACGGCGTCAGCTGGACGGCTTCGTGGCCTCGAAGTGGGCGCCGGCGATGGAGCCGGCGAACGCCTCCAGCTCGGCCCGATGCTCCGGCCTGGCTTCGATGAACGCATGGACACCGCTGTCCGCCAGGATGTACGCGGACGGGTAGGGCTTCTCCTCCGTGATGCGCACGTCCGTGAATCCCGCCTCTCGGAACTGCCGGAGATAGGTCTGCCGCTCGGTGGGCAGGCATCCCGCCACGGCGTCCAGGGACCCTGACACCACGTCGGGCACGGGGAGGTCGGACACCATGTCCGACACCACCACCCGCCCACCGGGCTTGAGGACTCGGAAGGCCTCGGCCAGCACCCTCTCCTTCTCGGGAGAGAGGTTGAGGACGCAGTTGGAGATGATCACGTCCACGGTGCCGTCGGCGACGGGAAGGGCCTCGATCTCGCCCAGGCGGAACTCGACGTTGGAGTAGCCGCCCTCCTCAGCGTTGGCGCGGGCCCGGGATACCATCTGGGGGGTCATGTCCACCCCGATGACCCTGCCCGTCTCGCCCACCTCCCTTGCCGCGAGGAAGCAGTCGATGCCGGCCCCGGACCCCAGATCCAGAACGATCTCGCCGGGCCGCAGGGAGGCCAGTGCGGTGGGGTTGCCGCAGCCCAGGCCCAGGTTCGCGTCGTCAGGGACCTCGGCCAGCTCGCGGGCGCTGTACCCCACGGCGCGCGATGTGTCCTCGGCGGAGCCCTCCCCGCAGCAGTCCGACCCACAGCAGGGCTCACTCTCGGCGGCCGCTCTCGCGTACCGCTCACGCACGGCCTGGCGTTGTTCTTCCTTCGTGTGACCCATGGATATCTCTCCCGTGTCTTGTTGTTGCATGCAACTTCATTCCGACGAATAGCGGGCCGCCACTTAGGCGCCCGGCTTCTGGCGCACCACGCAGCATGTCCCTCCGCTCACTTCGACGCGTGCGGCGAACGCCCGGCCGAGCCTACCCAGCAGCGTGACCAGCCCGTCACGGACATCCTGATCGAAGTCGCCCAGGAGCTCACCGTACTCCCTGGCCAGATCGTCGGTGATGCGCTCGTGGAGGGCGCGACCTTCGGGCGTCATGAGCAGCCGAACCACCCTTCCGTCCCCCGGATCCCTCGCCCTTGCGAGATAGCCCATCCCCACCAGACCGTTGGCGATTCGACTCGCCGTGCTCTTGTCCAGAAAGAGATGCGCCGCCAGGTCGTTCACCGTGAGCGGACCACCATCCGCCACGGCCTTGAGGGCATAGCACTGACTCACGCTCACGTCATAGCAGCATGCCCGGTCCCGATCCCGGAACTGCACCACCCGGATCAGGTCACTCAGAGCCTCACCCAGGGCGTGAGCGTCCCCGGCCACCCCGGGATCGACGGCCACTGCCGCGAGTGTATCCGTGTGGGAGTTAATAGTTGCCATATGCAACCAATAACGTGAAACCCACCCGGCGTCAACCTCGAGACCGCCTTCGGGATTCCATGGGAGGATTTCGGTAGTGGACCCGAACCGGGCGTGACACATTGTCGCCATGTCCACACACGCCCTGCCTCCCGAATCGGTGATGCTCGAAGCGTTCCTGTCGAGGGACTCCTCCTTCGACGGCCTGTTCGTCACGGCCGTCCACACCACGGGCATCTTCTGCCGACCCACGTGCTCCGCGAAGAAGCCCAGGCCGGAGAACCTCTCCTTCTTCCCGACGCCCGACGAAGCCCTTCTGTCCGGGTACCGACCCTGCAAGCGGTGTCGCCCGATGGAGAGTCATGGCTCCGCTCCCGAGTGGCTGAGGCCGCTTCTCGAGGAGCTGGAGGCCCACCCCACCCGGCGTTGGACCGATGGAGACCTCGAGGCTCGTGGGTGGAGTCCGGGACGGGTGCGGCGGTGGTTCCAGAAGCACCATGGCATGAGCTTCCACGCCTACCATCGGGCCCGCCGCCTGGCGTCGGCCATGGACCAGGTGAGGGACGGCGCGGCCGTCTCGAGGGCCGCCTTCGAGATCGGCTACGACTCCCTCTCCGGCTTTCAGGAGGCCTTCCGGCGGCACTTCGGGGCGGCGCCGACCCAGACCGCGGGATCGACGGTGATCCAGGTCGACAAGATCGCCACGCCGCTCGGCCCGGTGCTGATGGGCGCCACGGAGGCGGCCCTGTGCCTTCTCGAGTTCGCCGACCGCCGCGGGCTGCTTCGCCAGATGGAGCGCCTGCGCGCCCGTCTGAGCGCGGCCCTCGTGCCGGGCCGGAGCGACATCACCGCCGCCGCCGCCCGCCAGCTCCGGGAGTACTTCGGCGGTAGCAGGCGTCGCTTCGACGTCCCCATCCACACCGTGGGAACCGCCTTTCAAAGAGCCGTGTGGACGGAGCTCCTCGCCATTCCCTACGGCGAGGTGCGGAGCTATGCGGAGGTGGCGGCATCCCTGGGGCGCCCGGAGTCCGTGCGCGCCGTGGGAAGGGCCAACGGGAGCAACGCCCTGGCCGTCATCGTTCCGTGCCACCGGGTGGTGGGCGCCGACGGCAGGATGGTCGGGTACGGCGGCGGCGTGTGGCGCAAGCGGTACCTCCTGTCGCTCGAGCAGCGACCCTCGGGCGACGGCGGGTCCGCGCCGCCGCCACGCGACCAGGGACCCGAGATTGCCTAGCCGGTACCGGCGGGCTCCAGCTCGGCGACCCAGTTCAGGACGACCTCGATGCGTCGGGCGGGCCGGTCCGCAGGTTGGAGCTGGCGGGTCATGACGAACCGGCCATCCGAGGCGACGTCGTAGTCGCGCACGGGTGAGGCGCCGGAGAACGGTCCGTCGAACAGCTCCACGGGAGGCCCGTACCGGAAGTCGGGGCTCGTAGTCACCTCCAGCGCCATCATCCGGGAACGGTCGCTCCGACCGGTCCTGTAGAACAGCTCGGTTCCGTCCCGGGACCAGGCCGGCCTCGTTCCCCCGTCCGGGGACACCAGATACTCCGCACTTCCATCGGGCATCGAGCGCACGTATACCTCCCAACGCCCGGACTGGTCCGACGCGTAGGCAAGCCACTCGCCGTCGGGAGAGAAGACGGGCCAGGCCTCGCTCGACGCTCCTCCCACCACGAGGCGGGGCTCACCGGGGTCGCCTTCCTCCGTGCCCACCACCCAGATGTCCCCGTCCTGCACGAAGGCCAGCAGGCCGGTCGAGGACCAGTCGGAGGGGAATTGGTCGCTGGGGCTCGTGGTGATCCGGACGGGATCCGAGCGCCCGTCGGCGTCCATGGCGTAGAGGTTGATGACCGCTCCACCCTCGTCGGATCCGAAGGCGAGTCGCTCGCCGTCGGGGCTCCACACGGGATCGTTGTTGAACCCCACCCTCGGAAGACGCCGTGACGTGCCGTTGGCCAGGTCGCGGATCCAGATCTCCCGGTCCCCGTTGCGCTCGACCCGCGCGTAGGCCAGCTCCCCGCGGGCCTCCGAGAGTCGTGGGTAGAGCTGGAAGCCTGCTGGAGTAGCGATGGGAGTCGCGTCGCCCTGGCGGCTCACCCAGAGCAGGTCGCGCCGAACCTCCGGGTGGATTCCCCCGGTAACGAAGAACAACGCGCCGGTCTCCGACAGGGAGTACTGGGCAGCGCCGTTGTTGATGTTGTCGTTTACCCCGCCGAGCGAGTGCATGACGTCGTCGGACAGGCGGCGCGGCTCGCCGACGACCACTCCGCGGGGCGCATCGAACTCCACTGCCATCAACGTTCCAGAGCGGGCGAACACGATGTGCCCGGAGCCGGCGTAGCGGCCGTCCGAGCCGTTCTGGATCAGGACCCTGGGGTCCGATCCGTCCACGTCGGCCAGGACGATCCCGGCGTCGTCCCAGCGGCGCGGATCCCTGCGGACCGTGTAGAGGAGCCCCCTGCCTCCGGGGAGCAACTGGGGAAGCACGTGTCGGTCTTCTCCGGCGAGGCGATCGACCCGGGTGACGCGCTCCGGGGTACCACCGACCTCCGCCACTCTGAACACCCCGTCCTCTCCCGAGCTGAACACGATGTAGCCTTCCTGGGACCAGTGAGCGTCCTGACCGTCCGGCGCATCGGGCAGGATCGTCCGTGCCTCGCCCCCCGCCAGCGGGATGCGCCTCAGCTCCCCTCCCGCGTAGAAACCCACCCAGGTCCCGTCAGGAGAGAAGAAGGGAGCCGATCCGCCCTCGGTGCCCGCGACGGGCGAAGCCGTGGGCTGCGCCAGGGGTCGGGCGTACAGCCGCGAGGTCTCACCGTCGGTGGCGGCGAACACGACGGTGCGACCGTCCGGGGACACGGCCAGCGATCGACGGCTGGGTCGCAGGGACCCGATACGCGCGTCGTCGGGGTGTCCCCCGTAAAGGTACGTTCCCGGCTCGGTGTCCAGGCCGAAATGGGCATGGAGCATGCGGTCCCCCTCCGACAGCCTGGACCAGCTGTACGCCGAGAACGCCACGGCGAGGGCTGCCACGCCCGCGAGAACGGGAACGAGCCAGGGCCGCTCGCTGGTGCTGGTGCCGACGGCCGTGCCCGTCGATTCCCCCGCCGCCGAATCGGCCTTGGACGGGTCGAGAAGGTCCTCCAGGACGATGCGTGCCTCTCCGATGGCCTGCAGCCGACGGTTGACGTCTTTGTACAGGCATCGTCGCATCAGGTGGACCAGTCCGGGTGGGAGGTCGTCGGGCAGCGCGTCCCAATCGGGTGGCCGCTCCAGGATCCTCGCCAGCGTCTGCGCCGGATCGTCTCCCAGGAAGGGACGTCGTCCTGTGAGCATCTCGAACAGAACCGCACCGAATGCCCAGACGTCTGCTCTCCCGTCCACCTTACGTCCCTTGAGCTGCTCGGGGCTCATGTAGGCGATGGTGCCGATGACCTGACCCACGGACGTTGCCGCGAGGATGGCCGTTGCGGACGGGCTGCGGTCGGAGCTCGTCTCGTCGCGGAGGCCGATCCCCTTCGCGATTCCGAAATCGAGCACCTTCACGTCGTCTTCCCTGGTGAGCTTGACGTTCGCCGGCTTGAGGTCCCGATGCACGATGCCCGCGCGGTGCGCCGCTTCGAGCGCTTCGGCCATCTTCAGGGCGATCTCGAGAGCCTCACGCCGGGGCAGCCCCCCGGGCGGTATCCGCTCCCTGAGGGTCGGCCCGTCGACGAGCTCCAGGACGAGGATCTTCTGCGTGCCGACTTCCTCCACGCCGTAGATGCTGGCGATCCCTGGGTGGCTCAGGGAGGCGAGGAGGCGGGCCTCGCGCTTGAAGCGCGCCTCGTGGCGAGCGTCCTGCGCCAGGTGGGAGGGGAGGACCTTGAGGGCCACGTCCCGCAGGAGCTGCGTATCCGTTGCCCGGTACACGGATCCCATGCCCCCTCGCCCGATGCGCTCGCGCACCACGAAGGCCCCCACCTCCTGCCCCTCCGCAAGGGGCTCCGTTTCCTCGGAGGTGGCATGCTCCTGAGGAATCACCCGTTCCCCCAGGTCCTCGAAGAAGCCCTCCGCGTCCGTCGCCGCCGCCAGT
>JBDHGI010000108.1:0-14433 GCA_039589955.1 Gemmatimonadota bacterium
CCTGCCGTCGAACGGGGGCTGCGTGTACGAGGATCTCTCCCACCTGGAGCTGTGCCTTCCGGAGGTCCTCAGCCCCTTCGATTGGGTAGCTGCGTGGAGCGCCATGCTCCGCCTCACGCGGGACGCAGTCGAGGCGGCCAACCGACTCGAGGATCCCGCCCACCCCATCAAGGTGCTGGTGAACAACTCCGACGGTCTCGGTCACTCGTACGGGTCCCACCTCGACTTCCTCGTCACCCGACGAGCGTGGTACCAGCTCTTCCACAGGAAGCTCCTCCACCAGGCGGTGCTGGCCTCCTTCCAGGTGTCGGGCATCGTGCTCACGGGGCAGGGCAAGGTGGGAAGCGAGAACGGGGCGCCGCCGGTCGACTTCCAGATCACGCAGCGGGGGGACTTCTTCGAGCGGCTACTGGGAAGCATCACGACGCACCGTCGGCCTCTCTTGAATACCAGAGACGAGCCGCTGTGCGGGATGGCAGGTATAGCCAACGGGAAAGGGGGCAAGGACGCCGTCGACGCCGCCCGACTCCACGTGATCTTCCCGGATTCGACCCTCTGCCCCGTGGCCAGCCTCCTGAAGGTCGGCACCGCCCAGATCGTCCTGGCCATGCTGGAGTGCGAGTCCATCGACCCCTCGCTCGCGTTGGACGACCCGCTGGAAGCGCTCACCAGGTGGGGGCACGACCCGACGCTTTCTGCCACCGCCCGATTGATGTCAGGGCGAAGCGCCACGGCGGTGGAGCTCCAGCAGGGGTTCCTGGCATCGGCCCGGCGCTTCGTGGAGGACGGAGGCTGCGAGGGCGTGGTTCCTAGGGCGAAGGAGGTCATCGACCTCTGGGAGGACACCCTGGAGCGGCTGGACGCCGGTGACCTGGACGGCCTCTTCGGCCGCCTGGACTGGGTCACCAAATGGATGCTGCTCCGCGATGCCATGCGGAGCCGGCCCCATCTGGGATGGCACTCGCCGGAGATCAAGCATCTGGACCACCACTACGCGAGCCTCACGGACGGCCTGTTCCGGGCGTTGGAGGAAGACGGTGCCGTAGCCCCCGTGGTCCGGGAGGTCGACGTACAGCGCCTGTGCCGCCAACCCCCACCCGATACGAGAGCGTGGGGCCGGGCGATGCTCCTCCGGCTCGGTGGGATCGAGGGGGTCACGGTGGTGGATTGGGACGTGGTCGGCCTCAGGCTCCCGGGGAAGGACCGTTGGTCGGTGCTTCACCGGACCGTCGAGCTCTCCGATCCGCTGGGATGGACCCGGCGCGAGCTCGAGCCCGTGATCGCCGCGTCCGAGTCGGTGCCGGATCTGCTCGAGCGAATGGGCGCGAAACCATGAATCGAAGGAGGTAGACGGATGAGGTTCAGGGAGTGGGAACACGACGATAGGCAGGCGGCCGAGGGAGCGGGAGACGGCGGCTCGACGTCGGGAGATCTCGACGAGGTCCGCCGCAGAGGCGAGGACCTGCTGCGCACGGGGAGGGAAGCCATCCAACGGACGCTTTCCGGAGACAGCGAAGGATACCTCCGCATGGTTCGGCAACGAGGTGGGCAGTGAAGCACCTCCTCATGGGTGTCGAGACGGAGTACGCCGTCGCAGCCCTGGGCGTTGAGGGGGACTGGGTGTCACCGGACCAGCTCTGCCAACGGTTCATGGCGGAGCTCGTCCGGAGCGAGGTCCACCTGCCGGACGCGACGTCGGCGGGGGTCTTCCTCGGCAACGGCGGCCGACTCTACATCGATCACGGCGCACACCCCGAGTTCTGCACGCCCGAGTGTGCGAACCCATGGGAGACGCTGCGATTCGTCCGAGCCGGCGACCGGTTGGTGGAATCCGTGACGCAGCGGGTCGCGACGGCCAACCCGGACCTCCCCCAACTGGTGGTCATGCGCTCGAACGTCGACTACTCGGGCTTCGGGACCGGATGGGGCTGTCACGAGTCCTACCTGCACACGACGAACCCCCGGCGGCTACCGGGCTATCTCATCCCCCACTTCGTGTCGCGGGTGATCTACACGGGCGCCGGGGGGTTCGACCCCATGCGGCCCGGTCTCGAGTTCACGCTCTCGCCCAGAGTCTCGCTGCTGAAGCAGGCCGTGTCGGCTGCGTCGACCCATTCGCGCGGCATCTTCCACGTGAAGGATGAGCCGCACACCGGATCGAAGTATCATCGCCTCCACGTGTTGTGTGGTGAGAGCACCTGCTCCGATGTCGCGACCGTGCTGAAGATCGGCACCACGGCCTTGATCCTCGAGCTCGTGAACCAGGGCGCCCGCCCCGGCGCCGCCGTGTCCCCCGCGAGCCCGCTGGACGCCCTCCGTGCCTTCGCCGCCGACCCCTCCTGTACGGCCCGGGTCGAGTCGACCCGCGGCTCGTCACTGACGGCCATCGAGATCCAGAGGCACTACCTCGATCGCGTCGAGAGGGCCGATGCCGAAGGCCGCTTCCCCGACTGGGCCACTCCGCTGTGCCGCCTGTGGCGGCGGGTCCTGGACCTGCTCGAGGACGCTCCCGAATCCGTGAGCTCCGTCCTGGACTGGGCCATCAAGTGGTCGCTGTTCCGTGATTGGCTGGAGGGCAGCGCGAGCCAGGAACGAATCGCCCGATGGTCGGAGGCCCTCCGCCATGAAGAGCTCGAGTCCGTTGACGGCAGCGACGAAGACCCGAGCCAACTGCGGTTCCACTTCTTGAGTGGGAGGTCGAGGCACAGCCGCCTCTTCGAGTTCGTCGACAGGGAGACGCCGGTGAGGGTTCCCCCGTCGCCGCCGGCCGGGTGGGGCACCGAGGAGCACCGAGAGCTCACGAAGCTGCGCCAGGGAGCGCTGGAGGCCGACCTCCGATTCGGGCAACTGGGAGAGGCCGGGCTCTTCAGCAGGCTCGAGCGCGACGGCGTCGTGAGCCACAAGCTGACGGAAGATGCCGAGATCGAGGCCGCCCGAGCCGGTGGCCCGTCCACGGCCCGAGGCAGGGTGCGAGGCGCCCTCGTGCGGCGCCACGGCGGTGTGGGCGTGAGGGGTGATCACCTCGGGTATTCGTGCGACTGGAAAGGAGTACAGGCGGCGACCGGGAAGCGGGTCGACCTGTCCGACCCGTTCACGAAATCGGCCAGGTGGCGCAAGCGGAAGGTCGCACGCGCGAAACGAGAGTAGTCGAGCTCGATCGCCCAGCTCAGTCTAGTCCAAGACCACGTCCCGCTCCTTCGACCGCACGGTGTGGATCACTCGGCGCCCGTTGACGTCCTCCACGTGATAGGTGTGGTCCGTCTCGACTCCCCAGTGGTTCCCGTACCCCCAGCGCACCAGCCGGATGGCCGTGTCGTTGTACCGGACGAAGTACTCGGTCCCGATCCAGCGGCCGGAAACCCGGTGGTAGCCGCGATGATCGTACTCGATGGGATCACGGTTCTCCGGAATCGGCGAGCCGCCCCGCGCGCTACCCCGTCCGCCGAGGACTCGTGACAGCTCCTGGCTCGTGAGGGGGATGATCCGCCGACACGACAGCAGGAGATGGAGATCCTCCGCGATCCACCCGTGGCCGGCGAAGGGAAGGAACCGCGCCTCTCCCGAACCCCGCATACAGGCCTCGAGAGAGTCGGTGAAGACGACCCCGACGAGGCCGCCGTCCAGAGTTCCGCCCACGAAGTCCCGCGGCGGCACCTCACGCTCCGCCACGATGCGATGGCAGGCGGTCGACGCGGCGACGGTGACCGCCACCAGCGCTACACCCGCTCGGCGTCTTCGCGCGATCCGGAGCCTAGCCGGCGACATAGCGTACCCAGTACGGCGTGGACCACGAGGAGTTGTGCTCGGCCCAGTCGTACGAGACGTACTGGAACCACTCGCGCATGCGTACGCGTACGGGGCACGCGGACCGTTCGATCCGCAGGTGCCGGCCCTGTCGGTTGCGGTACGTCGAGACTCCGGGGAAGAGCTCCGCGGGCTCGTCGCTCCAGCGCGGCTCGTGCTCCGTGCCGTAGCGGTCCACCACCGCCTCGATCTCGAATCCGTTTTCCTTGTAGTCGTTGCGGCCCTCCGTGTGCCAATAGCAGGCCGTCGCCTCGGCGTGGTCGCCGTACACCACGACGATTCTCTCGGGGCGCTCCTCGGTCATGCCGAGTCCCCGGGGTCTACCGCCGGCGGAGGGTCGCCGACGTCGTGCGGGCCGCCGTGGCCTGTCGCCGGGGCGAGGGATTCGAGTCGCCGGGTCACCGCCTGCCCCCGGTGGCCGCAGTGCAGGAGTCCGTCGAGCCTCCTGGCCTCCACGAGGGCTCTGCCGTAGGCCCTCCGTGCGCTCTCGAGATGTCGCTTCACAGTCCGGCCGTGGTCACCGACAGACGCTCCGGACCCGGCGTCGCCAAGCTCATCCAAGCTGGCCCGGTGGTAGTCACCGAGGAGCAGGTACGCGTCATATCGCAGCTCTCCGATGGGAGATCTCCGCCCTCCCAGGATCGCGGCGAGGGCGCTCCGGGCCCGGGCGGTTGACCGCGACGCGAGGCACGCCCGGACGAAGGCCACCCGTGCCTCGTGACCCGTCGCCACGTCTTCCACACTCAGGGCGTTCGCGCGCAGGGGCTCGGCGATGCTCCAGCACTCCTCCACCTGCCCCCGTGCGCGCGCCAGGTTCGCCCGCGCCGAAGCGAGGAGGAGCTTCTTCGACTGAGGGTAGGCCCATTCGGTGACCTCCCATTCCTGGATGTATGCCTCCGCCGACTCCAGCTCGCCCACGGACAACGCCGCCCGCACGACCGTTCGGTAGTAAGTGGAGAGGGAGTAGACCTCGGACTCCGATCTCTGCCGATGGAGGGCCTCCTGGGCCAGGGCGAAGGCGGCACCGAATCGGCCTCGCGCGAGCTCCAGGCGCGACCGTGCGAGCAGCAGCCGTGATCGGCGGTGCCCCCCCTGGCTCGTCGCCGCTCCCAGACGTCGCTCTACGTCCTCGATGGTCTTCTCGATGGTGGGAAGCGGTAGCGGGAAGTCGATGATCAGCATGAGGACGCGTGTGAGCGCCATGTACCGGCCCCTCATCAGCGCGACACCCTCCCCGCGCGACAGCGCGGGACCCCAGACCGCCAGCGCCTCCGTCAGCCTACCCGATCCGTGCAGCGCGACACCGTGCCAGAACCGGGATTCGTCCTCCATCTCGATGGATCCGGACGCCTTTGCCAACTCCTGTGAATGACGGAGGAGCTCGATGGTCGCGTCCAGACGTGACTCCCCGTAATGCCGAAGGCCACGCCCCTGTAGCACCGCCGCCTCCTTGAACGCGGCGGCACGTGCCTCGCTCACGACTCGTCCCCCCCATCGAGCGCCCTCTCCGTTCTGGCCAGACGACGCGAGTCCACGGCGGACCCGAGCAATCTCAGCAGCTGCCGATGCAGCGTGGTGGTGGTGGTCTCGGTGAGGAGGTCCTGGGCGTTCAGCGCGGCGCTGAGGAAGAGTCCCCAGTACACGTCCTCGCTGCCGTCCAGGCTCGGCCCGGCGTCGAGCAACCGCCTGACCAGATCGTTCTCCTCGTTGAGTCGAAGATGGAGCGGCCGCCGTTCTCGTTGGCTGAGCACCTCACGCGTCACGTCCCCGAGGGATTCGGCGAACCAGGGTTGCCGCACCAGGTCCTCCAGGGTGAGCTCCGCCTCGGAGTCGGGAGACAGGAGAACGATGGCCGGGAGCGATGCCGGAGCGAACCGACACACGTGCACCGCCACGTTGTCGAGCCCGTCCGAACGCAGGGCCGCCTCGATGTCCCGCTCCAGCTCCCTGATCCGGTCCCTGGCGGCCGTCGAGGGCGGTGCGAACAGCGCCTGTCCGTGCGCAGCGTCCAGGGGGACCAAGCGGTGGGCGGCGCCGTGGGACGAGGCGTACCTCACGAGGAGCTCTCTTTCGAACGCGCGACCGGCATTCACGACGGTCCACCCGCGCGCGTCGGCGAGTCGGTAGAACTGGGTGGCGGCACGGGATTGGGTGAAGTAGAGCACGGGGCCCGAGCGAGGCGAACGGGACGCGTCACCGTCGCTGCCCTGCCACTGGGGAACGCTGGCGCGCCACGGCTCCTCCTCCGTGGCCTCGTCCACTGCTTCCACGTCTCCGAACACGCCTGCCAGAGACATCAGGCCGCGATTGGTGTCGAAGAGGAGAAGGCCACCCACCTGCTCGAAGAAGTCCTGGTGGAAGACGGCCATGCCTTTGAGATGGTAATGGTGCCATCGGTTGATCTGCTTGAAGCGCTCGGGCCTGTCGGTGGCCAGGAAGGCCAACCGGGAGACGATCAACTCACTCAGCCGCTGCCGAAGCGCGGTGTAGGCCCAGCCCGACCGGCGGACGTTGTCTCTTGCGGCGGTGGGTTGAAGGTCGGGGCACTCGATGATCCCTCGAATGAACTTCGCCCACTCCGGCAGGAGCTCCGCATCCGAGCCACGAACGAACATGCGGCGCACGAAGAGATCGACCACGCCGGCAGTGTTGAGATCCGGAAGACGCCGATCGGAGATATAGAGCGCGCCGCGAGCCCTGACCGGTTCCTCTATCTCCACCGGAATCACCTCGAGAGGGACGTCCCGATACCGACGCATGAGGAAGCTCCGATACGTGGAGTCACGCTGCTCCACCGTCTGTCGGCCGGGATGGTCCCAGGGGGCGTGCACGGCGTTCACGGGTCCTTCATCGTCCAGGAACACCCGAACCGGAAGGAAGTCGCAGTACCGAACGATGGCGTCGCGGATATGGGATCCGCCGAGGATGTAGGCATGCTCGCGACCGACCGAGACGACGATGTCGGTGCCGGGCTCGTCCCGGTGCGCGGGCGACAACCGGCACTCGGTCCGTCCCTGATTCTCCCATTCGAAGGCTTCATCCGAGCCGAGCTTCCTGGTCCGCACCGTGACGCGCTCCGCCACCACGAATGCGGAGAGCATGCCGATGCCGAACTGCCCGATGAGCTCGAACGCGCGCTCGGAGTCCACGTCTTCCAGCGCGCGCCGTGCCGTGCCGGTGCCGGTGGACCCGATCACCGACAGGAACTCGATGATGTCCTCCCGGTCCATGCCGATGCCGTCGTCACGGAAGACGATGGTCGATTCCTTCGGTCGCACGTGGACGTCGATCCTCCCCACGTGCGCCGCCTCGTGCTCCTGACGCCGGCGGATGCTGTCGTGTCCGTTCTGGATCAGCTCCCGTACGAACACGTCGGGATCGGGATACAGGTTCCGGGCGAGAAGCTGGATCAGACCTTCGAAGTTGGCCTTCATCTCGAAGAATTCGGCCGGTCCTTCGTCGTGGCGGGCGTGGGGTCCGGGATGGGGCATGCAGATCTCCGAGTTCGGGCGGGCACGGTTGTGCACGTGGATTGCCACATCCGTGCCAGGGAGATAAGAAGCCCTCAAGTTGTTGCTGTTAGGGTACTTGAATCACAGGGGCATCGGGGTCGGTCGAGTTGGCCGGATTGAGCAACGGCACGATCGTGGCAACGGGGTCGAGTTGCCGAGCCGTGCCGGGGCTGCCGGGCCAGCGAGACAAGCGAAGGAGCGGTCAACATTGCCCGGGTCCGGGCTGTCGCTCAGTGTACAGACCCAACCATGGAGTCGGTCCGGTCCCTCCAGGGTCACGCGAAGGTCGCCGGCGCCGGGACCGGAGCGTGAGCCGCCGAGTCGGGGAACCCCTCCCTTTCCCCTCGAACCGGGGGCCCGTCCAACGGTTGATTCGCCACCACGCACCTCGCTCAAGGAGCGACACGTGAAGATCCTCGGGACCCGCGGCCACCGGGCCGCATGGGTATTGTCGGTGCTGATGGGGATCGCGGGGCCACCCGCGCCTCTCCTGGGGCAGACCGCGGCCTATATGGACCACGCCGGACTCACCAGGGAGCTGCGATCCCTGGTGGACGGCTCGGACAGGGCCGCCTTGGAGTCGCTGGGCACCTCTCGGGAGGGCAGGGAGATCTGGGTGGTCCGCATCGGCGAGGACGGCGGCGACGTGGACGATCGTCCGGCCGTGCTGGTGGTGGGCAACCTCTCGGGAGACCACGTCCTCGGTAGTGCGCTCGCGCTGGAGACGGTCCGCTACCTCCTGGGGGCCGACGCCGAGCTGGATGGCCGGGTGGTCTACGTGGTGCCGCGGCTCAACCCCGACGGAGCCGAGGCCATGTTCGCGAACGTGAAGCGCGAGGCCCGGCGCAACGCCCTCCCGTACGACGACGACAACGACGGGCGGGTGGACGAAGACGGACCCGAGGACGTGAACGGCGACGGGATGATCACCGTCATGCGCGTGCCGGACGCCCGGGGCGCCTATGTCGTGGACTCGGACGACGACCGCCTCATGAGGGCCGCCGATCCCACCGAGGGCGAGGCCGGCGCGTACACGCTGTACTGGGAGGGGCGGGACCGCGACGGTGACGGCTTCGTGGCGGAGGACGGCCCGGGAGGCGTGGACCTGGACCGCGGCTTCCAGCACGCCTACCCCTACTGGGAAAGGGACGCCGGGCCGCACATGGTCAGCGAGCCCGAGGCGCGCGCGCTGATGGACTTCGTCGTCGGCCGGCGCAACGTCGCCGCGATCCTCACCTTCGGGCACTCGGACAACCTGGTGACGCCTCCGGATGCCCGGGGCAACCTGGCGGGGGCCGTGGCTCTGGCGCTGCCCGGCTTCGCGGACGAGTCCAACGCCGACGTGTTCGACACGGGGGTGTTCCGGGCCCAGGGGGCGGGAGGGTTCGGCGGGTTCGGCGGAGGCGGCGGACTCCGACTCCGGGGCGCCCAGGTGGGCCGCGACAACGATCCCGGCTCGGGGCGACGGCCGTCCACGACGGTGCACCGGGACGACCTCGAGTACTTCACCGCGATCTCCGACGCCTACAAGGAGATCACCGGCATCACCGAGGTCGCCCTGAACCGTGAGGCCGGGGGCGCCTTCTTCCAGTACGGCTACTTCCAGTTCGGCGTCCCGTCGTTCAGCACACCGGGCTGGGGGCTGCCGCAGGCGGAGCCCGACGAGGGAGAGGCCGAGGCGCGCCCGAGGGGACAGGGCCCGCGACCCGGCGGCGGTGACGGCGGCACGGCGGACGCCCGCATCCTGGACGCGTTCGACGCCGCCGGCATCGACGCCTTCGTCCCGTGGACGCCGTACCGGCACCCGGACCTGGGGGACGTGGAGATCGGCGGCTTCGTGCCGTATGCCGTGACGAATCCGCCGCCGTCCGATCTGCCCGACCTCGGCGAGATGCATGGCCGCTTCGTCGCACACCTGGCGGGCTTGCTGCCCCGGGTGCGCATCGCCGGCACCGAGGTGACGAACCACGGCGGCGGCGTCTTCACGGTG
Organism: Gemmatimonadota bacterium; assembly: GCA_039589955.1. Lineage (GTDB taxonomy): Bacteria > Gemmatimonadota > Gemmatimonadetes > Longimicrobiales > Gaopeijiaceae > SZUA-318. The sequence goes on from JBDHGI010000108.1 coordinate 9,307, forward strand.
AGCGTCGAGGTCGTGAACGAGGGCTTCCTGCCCACGTCGCTCCAGCACGGCCAGGTCTCGCGCTCGGTGCAGCCCACCACGGTGCAGATCCAGGTGCCGCCGGAGGCCGTGCTCACGGGAGATCCGAAGACCAGCCGGATTCCGCGGTTGGACGGCTCGGGGCACCGGGAGGCCTTCACCTGGGTGGTACGAGCCCGCGAAGGCTCCACCGTGGAGATCCGGGTCCGCGCCCAGAAGGCCGGGTCCGACGCCGCAACCGTCACGCTGAGGTAGACGCCATGAAACGCACGAGCATGACCCTCGCGGGTACCCTGGCGATCCTGACCGCTGCTTCGGTTGCCACCGCCTTTGGCCCGCCCCTGGGCGCGCAGCAGCGAGGCTCCGATCCCCAGCACACACTGGACCTCACGTGGGACCGGTGGCTGGATCACGACGAGATCGGCGAGCGTCTGCGTCTCATGGAGCGGACGTGGCCCGACTTCCTGTCCCTGCAATCCCTGGGGGAGAGCTTCGGTGGCCGCGAGATGTGGCTCATGACCGTCAACAACCCCCGCACCGGGGACGAGATGGACAAGGCCGGCATGTTCATCGAGGCCAACGTGCACGGCAACGAGATCCAAGGTGCGGAGGTGATCCTGTACACCATCTGGTACCTGATGGAGAACTACGGGCGGATCGACGACGTGACCCGTCTCGTGGACGAGCGGGTCTTCTACCTGGTGCCGAGCGTGAACCCCGACGGCCGCGACTACTTCCTGGACGGCACCGGCTCCGGGGCCCGCACGGGACACATTCCCGTGGACTCCGACGGCGACGGCCTCCTCGACGAGGACGGCCCCGACGATCTGAACGGCAACGGGACCATCGAGCAGATCCGCAAATACGTGCCCGGTGAGGGGACCCACCGCATCAGCCACGACGACCCCCGCATCATGGAGAGGGTGATGCCGTGGGAGACGGGAGACTGGGTGCTCCTGGGCTCGGAGGGGCTGGACAACGACGGTGACGGCCGGGTGAACGAGGACCCGGTGGGGGGCTACGATCCCAACCGGAACTACGCCGCGGACTGGCAGCCCAACTACATCCAGGGCGGGTCCATGGACTACCCGTTCCAGCTCCCCGAGGCCCGGGCCATCAACGACTTCTGGATGACCCATCCCAACGTCGCGGGGATGCAGTCCTATCATAATGCCGGCGGCATGATCCTCCGCGGTCCGGGATCGGCCTGGTACGGCACCTACCCCCGGTCGGACATCCAGGTCTACGACGAGCTGGGCGAGAACGGCGAGCGCATCCTGCCCTACTACAACTACCTGATCATCTGGCAGGGCCTGTACACGGTGCACGGGGGGTCCATCGACTGGACCAACGACGGGCTGGGTGTCGTGTCGTTCTCCAACGAGCTGTGGAACGGGGGTCAGTACTTCAACAGCCCCCTCCTCCAGGAGCAGGCGCGCGATCCCGACTCGCCCATCTCCGGTCAGCGCTCGCGGTTCTTCTTCGACGACTTCCTGGAGCTGGGGGACCAGTTCATCGAGTGGGCGCCCTTCGAGCACCCCGTCTACGGCGAAGTCGAGATGGGCGGCTGGAAGAAGCTCTCCGGGAGGGTGAACCCCCGGTTCCTGAGCATGGAGCTCTTCCACCGGAACATGGCGTTCACGCTGTACCACGCCGACCAGATGCCCCTCATGGCCATGGGCGAGACGTCCGTGGAGCGACTGGACGGAGACGTGTACCGGGTTCGTGTGGACATCCGCAACCAGCGCCTCATCCCGACCATCACCGAGCGTGGTCGGCAGAACCGAGTGGTGCGTCCGGACCTCCTCACCGTCAACGGTGACGTCGAGATCATCGCCGCCGGATGGGTAGCGGATAAGAACCGGCCAGCCCCCACGGACATGATCGAGCAGGAGGACCTGAGCCGGATCCTCGTGAGGAGCGGACATCCGGGCCGGACGACCCGGACGGTGGAGTATCTGGTGCGGGGCTCGGGCACCATGACGGTGGAGTATTCGGCCCTGAAGGGTGGGACCGTGCGCACGACGGTGAGGCTCAGGTGACACCCCGCACGAGGTACAGCGCCTCCTGGCGCGGACGGAAGAAGCGCCAGCCGTCGGCGGTGAGGTACGCCGGATCCTCCTGCATGATGAACACCTCCTGTCCGTCCCACTCGGGAACGGGCGTCGACGTGTTCAGCTCGATGGAGATGTAGGAGCCCTCGACGAGGACCTGGGCGGCGGCCTCGGCGTTGGCCGCTCCACGGAAGTCGATGCTCGGCCCGAGGCCGTGCCCGTGGTGGCCCAGGGGGTGGGAGTAGACCTGGGCCACGATGCCCCGCTCGGCCATCTCGGCCATGGTGGTCTCGTAGACCTCGCCCACGGTCCGCCCGGGGCGTGACGCCCGGAGCATGAGCGCGTCCTGGAGCGCCATGGTGTTGGCCAGGGCGTCCTTCAGACCCTCAGGGGCGTCGCTCTCACCGGCCAGCAGCACGTACGCCATCTTCTGCCAATCGCTGTCCAGGCCCATGTACGAGATGCCGAAGTCCACGTGCACCAGATCCCCGGGTCGGATGACCGTCTCTTCGGGCGCCACCGCCAGGAAGCCCCGGGATCCGACCTTCTCCATTCCGCGGCGCTGGACCCTCAGGTCGGGCTGGAACCACGTGCGGACGCCCGCCGCCCACAGGGCGTCGTACATGAAGCGACGCACGTCGCCTACGGTGGTCACCCCGGGTGTGATGGCCTCGGACGACAGGGCCCGGCGGGTGACCTCCTCGGTGAGGGCCACCAGCCCCCGATAGTGCTCGAGCTCCTCGGGGATCCTGGTGGCGAGGTACTCGACGATCAGGGGCTCGGCGGACACGAAGCGCCGCTCAGCCTCCGGGCCCATGGCTTCGGCCAGGAACCGGTAGCTGTCGTGGGTGAGGGAGCGGGTCATGCCCCGGCGCCCTCCCATGCCGAGACCGATGGTCCGGGGCTGGTGGGTCTCGAACAGGTCGCGCAGGACCTCAGTGGCGGGCCGGGGATCGCCGGGGGACTCGAAGTACCGGGCCACCGTTTCCTCCCAGTATCCCGTTGCGGCTACCTTGCGCAGACCGTCCCCGCCGGCGTCGACGAACACGAAGACGTCACGACGCCCGGCGTACGGACGGGCCGGGGCCACGTATTCGGTCAGCGGGTCGTCGTGGAACTCCTCGTTGACCACGATCCACATGTCGATCCCGTGCCTCCGCATCATGGGCAGCAGCATCTCGTGGCGCTTGGTCAGCCACCCGTCACGGACGGCCATCTGCTCGGACCAGGGGAGCAGGGTGGGGGCGTCGGACGCGACGCCCCCGCCCTGGGGGCCGCCCACCGATGCATCGTCGCCGGCACGGGGCGCGCCGTCGCCACACGCGGCGACAAGGACCAGGACGGACAGGACGGCGCTGCTGAGCATCCTCGGGTTCATGGGCTCCCTCGAGCGATCGATGTGGGCGTCCTGGACGGCAGGGCGCGGCCGGACTCCGGCAAAGAGCTCCGGGAAGCATACCGGGCGCCTGGAGGGTGCGCCACGACCGCGACGGCTTGGCCTCGGGCTTCTCCCCACGACAGGGACGTGAGGCTACGTTGCGGTACGTCCTCCCCGAGCTGGAGCGCCCCGTGACGCCCTCACGCAAGACCTCCTTCCCCGGCCGCCTGTGCCCTCTCGGTCCTCGCGCCGGGCTCCTCCTCGTCGCCCTGCCGCTGGGTGGATGTGGCATTCCCGACGCGACTCCGGCGGACCTCGTTCTCGTGGGAGGCAGCGTCTACTCCCTGGACTGGTCTCCGCCCGGCCCCGACGGCGCGCCGGCCGCCGACGCGCCTTTCTCGAGCGCCACCGGGTGGCGGCCCGACGCCAGCGCGGTGGCCATGGCGGGCAACGAGATTCTCTTCGTCGGGGACGACGCGGGCGCGCGTGCCCACGTCGGGCCCGACACCCGTGTGATCGACGTTCAGGGGGCCGTTGTGCTTCCGGGTCTGGTGGACTCCCACACCCACGTCGCCGAGCTGGGACGCAACCTCTCCCGGGTGGATCTCGTGGGAGTCGAAACCGAGGAGGAGGCCATCGCCCGGGTGGTGGCCATGGCCACCGAGGCGCCGGAGGGCTCCTGGATCGTGGGAGCGGGATGGGACGAAGGAGCCTGGGCCGACCGCTACCCCGACTGGGGCGCGCTGAACGAGGCCGTGCTGGACCACCCGGTATGGCTGCGGGGCCTGCACGGCTTCGCCGGCTGGGGCAACCGGCTGGCGTTCGAGGAGGCGGGCGTGACCGAGGAGACCGAGGATCCCGTGGGCGGCGAGATAGGCAGGGCCGACGACGGCGGCCTCACGGGACTCCTGCTGAATCAGGCCACGAACCTCGTCGACGGCGCCATTCCCGCGCCCACGCCCGGGGAGCTGGAGGCGGAGCTCCTCGCCGCCCTGGGAGAGATGGCCCGGTCGGGGTACGTCGCGGTCCACGAGGCGGGGACGGCGGCTTCCACCGTGGCGGTCCTGGAGCGACTGGACGCCGGCGAGCGCCTTCCCCTCCGCTTCTACGTGATGCTCAGCGGGCGCGATCCCGCGCTCCTCGCGGACTGGATCGGTCGGGGGCCCCTGACCCGGGAAGGCGACGGTGACCCCCGTCTCTTCGTCCGGTCCGTGAAGGCCTACTACGACGGCTCCCTGGGGGTCCGCGGAGCCCGCATGCTGGAGGACTACTCCGACCGCCCGGGTCACCGCGGCGTGAGCGGCGCCGACTACGGCTTCAACCAGGACAGCGTCGCCGCCATGATGCGGGCGGGCTTCCAGGTGGGCATCCACGCCATCGGCGACGCGGGCAATCGGGAGTCCCTGGACTTCCTGGAGCGGGTCTACTCGGATGAGCCGCAGGCGCGGCAGGCCCGGAATCGTATCGAGCACGCCCAGGTCGTCCACTCCGACGACTTCGAGCGCTTCGTGGCGCTGGACGTGGTGGCATCCATGGAGCCACCCCACGCCGTGGAGGACATGCCCTGGGCAGAGGACCGGGTGGGCCCGGACCGCATACTGGGCGCCTACGCTTGGAGGACCCTACTGCGGCTGGGCGTCCCGCTCACCTTCAACGCGGACAACCCGGGATCCGACC
>JBDHGI010000109.1:0-14337 GCA_039589955.1 Gemmatimonadota bacterium
TAAAAATTGGCCCCGCAGGCAAGCCTGCGGGGCCGAGGGGCCACCCTGTGACCGTGAGCACGGCGGGGGGTCTGGCGCCCTCATGAGTTGGCGGGGCTGCGGGGACCCCTGCCCGGGGGGGATTCCACTGCTCTGTTGGGTTGCCTCGACACCTCTCTCGCCTGCCGGGCGAGGTCGGGCTAGGCCCCGCAGCCCCTCCGCCTTCTTCGCCCAAGTAGTAGGCAAGGCCGGTGCCAAACGGCTCAGATCTCGTAAAGACCTATTTTACAACATTTTAGGCGGATTACCCTGCCTGAGATCAAATCGGTCGTATTGGCCGCATCGGCCAACTTGGCTGACCCGATCGGTCGGGTTGTCCGGCGACACCGGCGACCGGCAGGTGGTGGGGCTCCCCCCGAAGGTATCGGTCGCGAACCTGTGGAGGAGGCGATGCCGTAGGGCTCTGAGACCCCTGCAAGGAACCCGGACATGCGGAACTTCCTCATCCGTCTGATCGTGAATGCCCTGGCCCTGTCGGCGGCGGCCTACCTGGTGGCCGGCATCACCCTCTCCGGCGGCTTCTTCGACGTGCTCCTCGTCGCCCTGGTGTTCGGGCTCGTGAACGCGCTCCTGAAGCCCCTGCTGCTCCTCCTATCCCTGCCGTTCCTCATCCTCAGCCTGGGGCTCTTCGCCTTCGTGGTGAACGGTGTGCTGCTCCTGGTCACCGCGGGGCTCACGGGCCATCTGGCCGTGTCCGGCCTGGGGGCGGCAATCCTGGGGAGCATCGTGATCTCCCTGGTGACGATGCTGCTGGGCGGATCCCTCAAGGACGAGAGGCGGAAGCGGAAGAGCTAGCGAGCCGAACTCCCGGCGGTTGACTCAGCCCGACGGAAGATCGGTGTTGTAGATGTCGGTCGTGATCTTCCACTCCCCGTCGACCTTCTCCCACACCTCCAGGTAGCTCCCCTCGTCCTCGATCAAGCCTCCAGGTGTCTCGAGGGTCAGAAAGTACCGCCCCCTGGTGATGGCCATGTCCCCGGAGGCAGCGACCTTCACCTCCGCGGTCTCGAATCTCAGGTTCGCGCCTGCCCCCAGCAGCCCCGCGGCGGACTCCTGGATGGCCGTCCGACCCTCCAGGGGAGGAGCGTTCGGAGGCATCTGGACGAATGCTCCTCGGGATGGTCTGGTGAGGCTCCCGAGAGAGAGGAGCAGTTCCGTCCTTCATCTCCTCTCGTGCACCGCGTCGGGAGCTCCGACTCGGAGGGGGCGTAGCCTGGGCAGGCGGGATGCGCCCGGAACGGCGTCAATGTGGATCGCGGTGACGGCCGGCGCCAGGCGGCCCCCTACCCTCGAGCTCCCTCTCCCGGGACCCGTCTTTCCGCCAGAGCTCCCGGCCCTCCTCCAAGGCATCGGGATCCCACTCGAAGACGGCATCCCCCGAGTCGTCTGGCCAGGCGAGCCATCCTCCGATGAGGAAACGGGCCCGGGGATCGAAGAGGGAGCACCCCGAGCTCCTGTCTTGCCGTTGCCGCGTCGGCGTCGCACCCTGCATGACACCCCTCCCAAGGCGCCAGCATCCACCGTCGATGAAGGAGTGAGTGACATGACGCCCGGAGTCATCCGTTGGGCCAGCGTTCTCCTCTGGGTCACGCCCCTCGCCCTCGGGCCCGGCGTCGAGCCGGCCCTCGCCCAGGAGGCAGCGGACGAGGCTGCCCCGAGACCCATCGGGCTCCAGGACATCCTCGACTGGAAGCGCATCGGGGGAGGGACCCTCACCAACGACGGCCGTTGGTTCGCCTACCACCTGAGCCCCACCGAAGGGAACAGCGAGGTGGTCATCCGCAGCACCACCGACGAGACCGAGCACCGGTTTCCCGTCGGCGAGGTGTCAGGCGGCGGGTTCGGTGGAGGAGGGAGCCTGAGCTTCTCCGAGGACTCGAAGTGGATGGCCTTCACGGTCTATCCACCCGCCGACGAGGGCAAACGATCCGGAAACCAGCGGCGTCCGGCCAGGAACAAGGTGGGCATCCTGGATCTGGCATCGGGAGAGATGACGGAGGTGGAGGACGTGCGGGCGTTCGCCTTCGCCGGAGACCGGGGTGGGTGGATCGCCCTGCACCGATACCCGGCCGAGGGGGGAGGGTCAGGTGGAGCGTCCGGCGGCGCACGGCAGGGGGCGGGCGCTCCCGGATCCGCGGGAGGGGGCAACACCCCGGACCGCCCCCGGGGAACCGACCTGATCCTCCGGGAGCTGTCCTCGGGGCTTCAGCAGAACCTGGGCAACGTGGCCGAGTTCGCCTTCGACGAGTCGGGCAGGTGGCTGGCCTGGGCGGTGGACGCCGCTGGAAAGGCCGGCAACGGCATCCAGCTCCGCGACATGGCCACCGGCGTCACGCGGGTCCTCGAGAGTGACGAGGCCCGATACTCGCGTATCTCCTGGGCGGACGATCAGGCGGCCCTCTCCTCGCTCAAGGCCGCGGAGGACGAGGACTGGGAGGACGACCTCCACTCGGTCGTCGGGTGGAAGGGGTTCGAGAACGGCAGCGGCCCCGAAAAGACCGTCTTCGACCCCGCTGCCCACGACGGCTTTCCCGAGGGTATGACGGTATCGCCCAGCTACACGCCTCGATGGTCCGACGAGCTGGACGCCGTCTTCTTCGGCATCCACGAAGTGAAGATGACGGAGGAGGCCACGGCCACCGGCGAGGAAGGTGGCCAGGAAGGCGAAGGGGCACAGCAGGAAGGTGAGAGGCCGGAGGGGCCGGCCGCTCGGGAGGACGACGAGATCGGCGACGACGAGAAGCCCGACCTGGTGCTCTGGCACTGGGAGGACCCGCGCCTGCAGGCCATGCAGCAGGTCCAGGCGGCCCGGGACAGGAACTTCAGCTATTTGGCCGTCTACTGGACGGACCGGGATCGCTTCGTCCGCCTGGCCGACGATGACGTGGACGCGGTGACCCCCGCGTCGAAGGGCCCGTGGGCCGTGGGGTACGACGACGACCCGTACGAGCTCATGGGCAATCTGGACGGGCGCCGCTACCGGGACGTGTACGCCATCGACATGCGCACCGGGGAACGGACGATGATCCTCGAGCGCTCCCGGTGGTCGTACAGCATTTCTCCCGATGGCTCCCATTACGTGTACTACGACGGTGGCCACTTCCACACCTACGAGTTCGGGTCCGGAGAGCACCGCAACGTCACCGCCGACGTTCCCACCTCGTTCGTCGACACCGAGGACGACCACAACATCGCGGATCCGCCCATCTTCCCCCGCGGGTGGACGGAGGATGGCAGGAACCTGCTCCTCTACGACAACTGGGACCTGTGGCGGGTCGGGGTCCACGGTGGCGGGGGGACCAACCTGACGGTGAACGGGAGAACCGACCAGATCCGGTATGGCTCCCCGCTCCAGTTCGATCCCGACGAGGAGGACGGCTTCGATCTCTCCGATCCCGTCTACTTCCGCATGTACGGCGAGTGGACGAAGAAGTCGGGGTACGGCTTGCTTGCCGGAGGCCGTCCCGGTGTGGACGTGCTCGCCTTCGAGGACGCCTCCTACGGCGCCCTGCGGAAGGCGAAGGACGCCGACGTCTATGTCGTCTCCCGGTCCACGGCCACGGACTACCCCAACCACCACGTCACCGACGCCCGCCTCCGTGCCCCCCGGCAGATCACCGACGGCTTCCCGGAGCAGTCACGCTACCTGTGGACCGAGGGCTCGATGCTCCTCGACTACCGGAGCGACAAGGGCGACCGGCTCCAGGGAGCGCTGTTCCTGCCGGCGGGCTACGAGGAGGGTCGGAGCTATCCCACCATCGTCTATATCTACGAGCGCCTCTCCCAGGGGCTGAACAGCTACCCCTTCCCCTCGGCCAATGGCTTCAACGCGGCAGTCTACACCAGCAACGGCTACGCCGTCCTCATGCCCGACATCGCCTACCAGGTGAACGATCCCGGCATGTCGGCGGTCTGGAGCGTGCTCCCCGCGCTGGACGCGGCCATCGCGACAGGAGTGGTGGACCCCGAGAGAGTCGGCATCCACGGCCATTCCTGGGGCGGCTACCAGACGGCCTTCCTCATCACCCAGACCGACGCCTTCGCCGCCGCCGTGGCTGGCGCACCCCTCACCAACATGATCTCCATGTACGCCTCCATCTACTGGAACTCGGGTAGCGCCGACGGAGCCATCTTCGAGAGCAGCCAGGGACGGTTCGAGGGAGGCCCGTGGGATCACATCGAAGCCTACACGCGGAACTCGCCCGTCTACTTCGCGGAGAGCGTTACTACCCCCGTCCTGCTCCTGCACAACGACGAGGACGGTGCCGTCGACTGGAATCAGGGCATCGAGTACTTCAACACCCTGCGTCGCCTGGGCAAGCCCATCGTCATGCTCCAGTACGTAGGGGAGAATCACGGCCTTCGGAAGCCGGCGAACCGGAAGGACTATACGGTGCGCCAGAAGGAGTTCTGGGATCACTTCCTCAGAGGGGAGCCGGCACCGGCGTGGTGGACCGAGGGTGTGCCTCATCTGGACATGGAGGACCACATCAAGGAGCGGATCCACCTGGTGCGTCCCCCGAACAAGAAGGGAGGGAACGAGGAGCGAGGAACCCGAGGAGGGCGATGACGCCGCGTCTAGGGCGGGCGACGTCGAAGCGCTGGACCAGTTGCTTCGGTCCGTACAGGAGCCTCTGTTCCTGCGGATACGAGCGATCGTGAGACACCACGAGGCCGCAGAGGACGTGCTCCAGGATGTCTTCATTCTCATCCACGGGAAGCTCGGCTGGCTCAGGGAGCCGCGACACTTCCGTGCCTGGGCCTTTCGCATCGACGCGAGAGAGGCATTCCGGAGCGTGGCGAAGGATAGACGCAGACCTGGTGCCAACGCGGTCGACGCCCTCGACGGGCTCGAGGATCCGACGAGGCCCGATCCGCTTCGGGCGGTTGAGAAGGAGCGGATGCCGGGATTGGTCGGAGATCTTCCAGCAGGCAGTCGTGCGGTGCTGACACTCCACTATCTGGACGATCTACCGCTCACCGAGGTGGCGGATGTGCTGGGCCTACCCGTCGGCACCGTGAAGTCGAGGCTCTCCTACGGCCTACGGCTCCTGCGTGAGCGACTCAACATCGACGAGTGACGAGAGCTTCGAGGGTGACGACCTCGACGCGGACCCGGAGGAGAACATGAGCGAAGGCAACCTGGACGCAGCACGCAAGGCCGCAATGGACGAGGTGGAGCGGAACGAGCGGAAGGCGCGGCGATTCCTGATAGCGGCGGGGGTCACGGAGGCCGTGCTCTTCATCGCCATCGTGATGGTCATCGACGTGAACGACACCACCCATTGGCTGATCTTCCTCTGCGCCTGTCTGGTGTATGGGCCCATCGCCTTCGGCATGGTCGCGCTTCGGAGCTACCTGGACCTTTCGACGAAGAGGGTGCTGACCGCGCTGCAGTTCGGACCGGGGAGCCGATGAGGCCTCGAGGTGTGCGCCGAGCCCGAATCCGGCCGTGGCTCCGTACGGGCGTCAAACCGAATGGTGGATCCGACCGCTATGCGATGAAGGCGCCGGCCAGAATCAGCGCCGCGGAGGCTCCGAAGATGACGGGGCAGAGCTTGTAGGGGAGGAAGGACACCCGAAAGCCCGTGAACAGAGAGACCGTGGCCAAGGCCAGAAGTGCGCCGGACGTGAGGCAGAACACGGCGACGGATACGGCGCTCTCCCGATCCAACCACGTCACCGTTCCGACGAGCACGCCCATGAACAGGAGCGCGACGCCTTCGGTGATCCACTCCATGGCGAGAATGCGCTTGTTGTCCAGCGAGATGTCCCCGAATCCCGCCACGACATTCCTGGTGGGCACGAGGTGCGCGGCTCCCCACAGCGCCACGGACGCCGCACCGAGGTAGGACAGAATCGATCCGCTCATGGTGACCTCCCGGATTTGCTTCCGAACATGCCATCAGCCTGGTTGGCGGGCCGCTCGCCGGCAAGGGCCCGACCTTCCCCCGACGGTCCATTCGCCTTGACCACGGCAGGGCCTCGCCGGCCCCCCGGACGGCATGCCCGAATCCACGCTCCCGACCTGCCCCGAAGGAAAGTCGAGGTCCACAGCCGTCGTATCATGGTTGTCGCTCGGATTCTCGGTCCACGAGGCCACCCTTCTCTTCGGCAACCCGTGGAAGCCGGGAGCGTGGCTCCTCTGGACCAGTCGCGGAGGCTGACGATGACGGGAGGTGCGCCATCCTTTATCGCCAGGAAGACACACCTTCGTCTCCGACGCACGGTGCTGGGTGCGGCCGGCGTTCTCTTGATCGCCGCGCTCTCTGACCCGCTCTCGTCGCAGGAAGCCGCGATCCCGACACAGGAGGACCGAGGCATCTATGGGCTGGCGGTGGACTCCGCGACCTATCCGGGTCAGCCGCTGGTCGTCTTGCTTGACGAGGGGCTCCTCCGGGTCGAGGAGGACGGGACGCTCTTGCGACGCTTCCGTATGGTGCGCCAGATCCTCCACGATGGGGCCGCCGACGCCGCCGCCGAGCTGTCTTTCTCCTACGACCCCTCTCGAGAGGAGTTCGAGCTGGATTGGGCGCGGGTGGTGGACCACCACGGCGATGTCGTGAGTCTCGAGCCCGTCCACGTCCAGGAGATGGATGAGCCCGTGGCCCGACGCTCACCCGTATACACCGAGCGGAAGCGCGTCAGGGCCTCTCTGGGTGACGTGACTCCCGGTAGCATCGTCGACTGGCAGTACACTCTCCGGGTCGCAGACCCGCACCTTCCGGGAGACTTCTGGCTCCGCTGGTCCGTCAACGGGTCCCGGCCGGTGCAGAGGTCACGTCTGACGGTCGACGTGCCCCTGGGGATGGATGCGCGGTTTGGGGAGACCAACCTTCCAGGCCCCACGGGCGATCGCGCCCGCGATGGCCGACGTGTGCGAGAGTGGTCGTACGACACCGTAGCGGCCTACGAGCCTGAGCCATTCGCCGCAGAGTCCAACGGCGTGCAACAGAGCGTCGTCGTGTCCGGAGCCCTCGGATGGGACGACATCGCCCGCTGGTACGACGAGCTGTCCAGACACCGATACCGGCTGTCGCCCGAGCTGGAGGGGCGCCTCGCGGCTGTGGTGGCCGGCGCGGTCTCGCTGGACGACAGCCTGCGGGCGGTTCACCGATGGGTGGCGCAAGATGTCCGCTACGTTTCTATCGCCCTGGGACTCGGAGGTTATCAGCCACGCTCTGCGGCAGCGGTGGCAGAGTCCGGTGTGGGGGACTGCAAGGACAAGACGACTCTCTTCCTGGCTCTCGTCCGTCATCTGGGAGTCGAGGGTCATCCGGTGCTCGTGAGCACGGGTCAGGCGATCAGGACGGATCTACCTTCTATCTACCAGTTCAACCACATGGTGGCCGCCATCAGGCCCGGGAATGAGTGGATCTACCTCGATCTCACCGTACCGGTTGCACCCTTCGACGAGGTATTCGGATCCCTCCAGGGTCGGACAGGGGTGATGCTCCGCGGCGGGGGCGTGGCTGAGCCTGTGCGGTTCCCCATTAGCGACGTGACGCGCAACCGATCATCCATCGTGGTGGAGGGCTCGCTGTCGGAGGACGGGCGATTCGAGGGAACGTACACCGAGGTGGTCACCGGCGCGATCCAGTATCGCATACGGGCGGAATTCGCCCGGCCCCTGACGGACCAGCAGCGTGGTAGCGTCGCGAGGGGGATCGCGCGACGCGTCTTCGATGATGCCCGGACGGACTCGCTGGAGCTCTTCGACGGGTCGGATCTCGGTATCACACCGAGGCTCTGGGCAGGCATCCAGGCCGATGACGTGCTCCGCCAGGTTCCGGGAGGGTGGATGCTCCCTCTCAGGCTGGCGCGCTACGGGTCCGCTGAGACCGTCGCCCGGCTGGAGGAGCACACGGTGCGACGATTCCCCATCGACGCCGAACGCGTGTTCGGGAGGCGGGTGCACCATACCGAGTATCGGATCCTACTCCCCGAGGGCTGGAGGGCCGATCTCCCGAACAGCGTGCGCATCGAGAGCGTGTTCGGGTCCTATGAGTCGACCTACGAGCAGGCCGGACGGGAACTCCTCGTCAGTCGGAGAATCCAGGGCACGGACACCGTGGTTTCGCCGGACCGAAGGGACGAGCTGGTCGAGTGGCTCACGGCAATGTGGGATGACCACGTCGAGTTCATCGTGCTCCGTGCCCCCCCGTCCTAGCCGAAACGCTCGCGCGCCTCCTCGAGCGACTCGAGATCCCCGATGTCGTACCAGGCCGCGTGCATCATGTGCGCGTAGCACGGCTCGCGATGCACCAACCAAGCAATGAAGTGCCCAGGGGCGTCGGGATTTCCCTTCAGGAGGTACTCGTCGAGACGGCGGACGACATCGGGGGGAAAGACGTAGAGCGCGATGGCCGCCAGGTCGCCCTCGGGATCCGCCGGCTTTTCCCGGAACCGGACGATGCGGCCGTCGTCGTTCAGGACGACGTCGTTGTAGCGGGAGGGGCCCGGGCCGTGATCCACCCGGCGCACCACGACGGTCGTCCGACCTCGAGCCTCGAACGCGCGCTGCACCTCGCCGAGATCGAGGTCCAGGAGGTGATCGCTGGCGAGCACGATGACGTCCTCATCCCCTGCCGGGACCCGGCCGAGCGCGAGTCGAAGGTCCCCGAGGGCGCCGAGCTTCGTGTCGTCGGACGTCGTCCCGTCGCTGAGCACCGTGAAGGGGACCCTCGGCGTCTGACTCTCGAGCCACGCCTCGAGCTGACCTAGGAATCGATCGTTGGTGACGATCACGACCTCCGTCAGCCCCTCGATGTCCTCGAGCCGGTCGACCACGTGGGAGAGGATGGGCTTCCCGCCAACCTCGAGAAGCGTCTTCGGCCGGTCGCGCGTCAGAGGATACATCCGGGTCGCGTACCCGGCGGCCAGCACGTACGCCTTCAACAGACCCTCGGCGTACAGGCCCGGAAGCCCTCCGACTCGAGCGCCCGGGCCACTCTCGAGAGCACGACACCGGTGCGAGGCACGATGACCACCGCGCCTCCCGAGCCGCACAGCTTCGCCGCAGCGCCGTGCTCCCCGGCGATGGACACCATCGCCTGGTCTTGCTCGGAGACTTTGGTCACGGCACGGCGAAGGCGAAAGTTCTCCTCCATCAGGTCCGCGAAGCCGTCTTGGTCCCGGGCACGGAGGGCCGCCACCCCTTGGTCCACGAGACCGCGCAACGTCGTCATGATCCGCACCACGCCTTCCTCGCCCCGGTCGAAGCGCTCCCGGAGGTCGGAATGGGTGACGTGCGAGGACGCGCCACCTCCCGGGACCCAGGCGATGAGGAGAGGGGGGAGGAGGGCCGCATCGAGTGGCTGGTAGCTCTCCTCCGACCGCGGCGCTGCCAGGTCCATGACCATCACGCGGTCGTACGCCTGGATGACACGGTCCATGGGGCCTGCCGCGATACCGAGGTCCTCGACCTCCGTCGCGAGGGCCATCTCGGCCAGGCCGAACGGGTCGATTGGCACCCGCCAGCGCTCACAGAAGGCCCGGATGGTGGCGATGATGACGGCGCTGGACCCGGCGAGACCCACCTGGCGAGGTATCGTGGTCGTGCACTCGATAGCCAGGGGCCCTCGGGCTGCGCGCCTCCGCCCCACAGACCGATCGAGTCGACGTAGAGCCGCCAGGATCAGACGCTCGAGCCCCTCCACCCCCCGGGGCATCGGCCCCTCCAGCGCCTGCTCGAGATCCCCGAAGCGCAGCGGGCTTCCCCCGGCCGACACGCTGACGCAGTCGCTCGGTGCCAGGGAGACCCGGGCCACGAAGTTCCGGACGGGGCAACCGATGGCCTTTCCGCCGTATCCGTCCGACGGATTGCCGAGGAGCCCGAGGCGCGAGAACGCCTTTCCCACGTTGACGTCGGTTATGGATCGAGCGCCGCGAGCACTCCACGCATGTACGCGAAGGACCGCTGCATTCCCGGAAGCGGGTCCGAGGGATCGATCTCGTACTCCAGGTTCACGTACCCCTGGTATCCCATGTCCGCCAGCGTTCGGAAGAGTCGAGCCACGGGGACGGCGCCCTCGCCGACGATGCACTGGCTCTCCCGCACCGCCAGGTCGGCCAGGTCCTTCATGTGGACGTCCAGAAGCCGGTCGCCGCACATCTCCGCCGCCTCCGCCACGTCGATGCCTGTGCGGGCCGTGTGTCCTACGTCGAGACACACGCCCACCCTGGGATCCATGTCCCGGATCACCGGCAAGACATCCTGCGGACCCGGGAAGTGCTCGTCTTCCGGACCGTGATTGTGGATGGCGACGGCGACGTCGTACTCGCGCACGAAGCGCTCGATCCGAGGTAGCGTCTGCCGCGTGGGAGCGATGACCATGAGCGGCATTCCGCAGGCGCGAGCGTACTCGAAGTACGAGCGCACGTCCTCGTCGGTGTCCACGGTCAGGGTGATCGTGCCGCCACCTACGATTCGCAGCCCGGCGGCCTCGAACTCGGCGCGCCCGGCCCGGAGCTCCTCCGGAGTCGCCTCGTAGGGGAGGTGAAACGACTTCACGTTCACGTGCGACACCCGGAGCGCCCGGATCGCCTCGATAGCCTGGGCCCGGGCAAGGTTGCGCAGCGAGTACGTGGCTACCCCGAGCTCGACCGAGCCCGCTTCTCTGCCACCCGAGCCGGAGGCCTCCGGCCTCGCACCGCCGAGCCCCAGGCCGACGGCCCCGGCGCCGGCCGCCGCGAGGAAATCCCGGCGCGGGAGCTCGCGCCCTTCCCGCCGCCCGCTCACAGCACCAGCTCCCACCCGGGCTCGTACTCGCGGCCCCACAAGCTGGCCGCACGATCCGAGGCACCCGCCAGCCGGCCGCCTTCCAGCGCGATGGTCTCCCCGGTCTCCTGGGCGATGTTCGCCACGTGGCAGAGCAGCTGACTGGTGCGCGCGTCGTGGATGGGGGCGCTCAGCGCCTCCTCCCCTCGCACCGCGGCGAGGAAATTCGCGATGTGCAGGTCGGTCAGGGGGCCGGCCCCGCGGGTATCGAGGGTCGCCTCGGCTCGGGCTCGCGCCCGCCGCTTCACCTCGACGTTGTCGTTGTCGTAGACCACGTAGCCGTTGCGGTCCATCACCACCGTGCCCGACTCGCCGTGGATCGACGCCCCTCGGCCGCGGCCTTCGATGGGACGCCCGTTGCAGCTGCGCCCCTCCCACGTGATGGACTTGTCCCCCTCGAAGTCGAAGGTGCACACCTGCGTGTCGTAGAACTCCCAGTCGTCGTCGAAGTGGAAACGGCCGCCGGACGACGTCACCCGGACAGGG
Source organism: Gemmatimonadota bacterium (assembly GCA_039589955.1). Taxonomy (GTDB): domain Bacteria; phylum Gemmatimonadota; class Gemmatimonadetes; order Longimicrobiales; family Gaopeijiaceae; genus SZUA-318. Next base: position 11,306 of record JBDHGI010000109.1, read on the forward strand.
TAGTCGACGCCCAGCGCCCACCGGCATACGTCGATCTCGTGGGTGCCGTTGTTGTTCACCTCCCCGGTGCCCCAGCGCCAGAACCAGTGCCAGTTGTAGTGGACGACGTTGTCCCGAAAGGGCGCGCGCGGTGCCGGTCCCTGCCACAGCTCGTAGTCGAGCCACTCGGGCACCGCCGTCTCTCTCCCGCGTCCGATGGATCCGCGGGTGTTCGCGTACCACGCTCGGGCGAAGTACGCGCGCCCGATGAGCCCCGCGTGGATCTCGGAGATCACCTCGATGGACTCGGGGGCGGACCGTTGCTGGTTGCCCATCTGGACGAGGCCGCCGTACTTGGCCTGGGCCTCGACCAGGAGCTCCCCCTCGCGTGGGTTGTGGCTGCAGGGCTTTTCGAGGTACACGTGCTTGCCGGCCTTCAGCGCCATGAGCGCCGCCGGCATGTGCCAGTGGTCCGGTGCCGCGATCACCAGGGCATCCACGTCCGGATCGTCCAACGTGCGCCGAAAATCCCCCACCGCCCGGGGCGCGCGTGCCTGAAGCTCGGCGACCGAGGCCGCGCACGCTTCCACGGCCCGCACGTCGACGTCGCACACGGCCACCACTTCGGCACCCACGTCGGCGGCGAAGGATTCGGCCAGCGTGAGCCCCCGGCTGTTCACGCCCATGACGGCGACGTTCACCGTGTCGACCTGGTCACGACGGGCACGGAGGCGCGGGAAGCCGAGGGCCCCGAGTCCTACTCCAGCCACCGCACCATGCCTCACGAAGTCGCGACGATTCATCGGTGGATTCATGGCTCGATCACCCGGATCCTGATGTTCCGGTACCAGACGTCGTCCTGATGATCCTGGAGGACGATGTGCCCCGATCGCAGGTCCGCGAAGCCTTCCAGGGGCGCGTACTTCGACGCTGCCAGAAGCCCGTCGAAGCGCTCCGAGCCCACGTCGTACTCGACGACCTTCACCCCGTTCAGCCAGTGCTCGCCGTGACCTCGAACGAAGACGATGAGGCCTTCGTTGAACTCTCCCACGGGCCGAAGCGTCTTGCCCGGCGCCGGCGCGATCATGTCGTAGAGCGCCCCGGCCTGTCGGTTGGGACCGTTCAGAGCGTCGGGGTGCAGGTCGTCATCGAGGACCTGATACTCGAAGCCCAACGCGGCCGTGGAGGGGACGCTCGACACGGACATCTGCCGGGAGACGTTGTACTTGACGCCGCTGTTGGCACCCGGCGCAACCCTCCACTCGAAGCTGAGCTCAAAGCTCGAAAAGGTCTCGACGGTCATGATGTCCCCCCCCACGAGGGGTTGGCCGTCGGGGGCGGTGGGGACGCCCGCGCTCGCGATCTTCCGGATGGCTCCATCCTCGATGGTCCAGTGGCCTCCCGGGATGGCTTCACCTTCGATGCCGCGCCATCCCTCGAAGGAGGAGCCGTCGAAAAGGACCTGCCATTCGTCGGATCCGTCCGCAGACGACGTCCCGTCGGCCGCCGTGTCCGCCTCGGGACCCCCGCACCCGAGGACGGCGACCAGGGCGGGGAGTAGCGCAGCCCGTCTCGAGGGGAGAGCTTTTCGCATGCCTGCCTCCGTGGAGAACCGTGCGACGGGCAACGTAGCACGCCGCCCGGTGGTTCGAGAAGTAGGGTGCGGTACCGCCGGCGCCCGGGCCGTCACGGCGTCTCGTGCCCTGGCGGCCGTGACCTCGCTGGCGGCTGTCCTGGGCGCATGCGCAGACCAGGGTGCCGTGACCGTGATCAAGCTCGGTCACGGGCTGGACGTGACCCATCCCGTGCACCAGGCCATGGAAGCCATGGCCGCCGACGTGGCGGAGCGGTCCCAGGGGCGTATGCTCATCGACCTCTACCCCAGCGAGCAGCTGGGCACCGAACGACAGCTCCTGGAGCTGCTCCAGATCGGGTCGGTGGGCATGACGAAGGTCTCGGCAGCGGTCCTCGAGAACTTCGCCCCCGAGTTCATGGTGCTGTCCCTACCGTACATCTTCCGCGACGAGGCCCACCACTTCGCGGTGCTGGACGGACCCATCGGTCGAGAGCTCCTGTCGGGTCTCGAGCCCTACCGCCTGCGGGGCATGACGTTCTACGATGCCGGCAGCCGGAGCTTCTACACGAAGGAGGGGCCGATCCGCGCTCCCGACGACCTGGCGGGGCTCAAGGTCCGCACCCAGGAGAGCGCCACTGCCATGGAGCTGGTGCGCCGACTGGGCGGCTCCCCGACGCCCATCGCGTGGGGAGAGCTCTACTCGGCGCTGCAGCAGGGTATCGTGGACGGTGCCGAGAACAACCCACCGTCCTTCCATCTATCGGGCCACTACGAGATCGCCCGCTACTACTCCCTCAACGAGCACACGCGCGTGCCGGACGTGCTCGTCGTCTCCATGGATGTGTGGAGCCGGCTGAGCGAGGTCGAGCGCGGATGGCTCACCGAGGCCGTCTCCGAGTCGACCCACCTGCAGCGGATGCTCTGGCGGGAAGCGGTGCACGAGGCGCTGGCCGCGGTCGAGGCCGCCGGCGTCGAGGTGCTTCGTCCGGATCCCGCCCCCTTCGCCGAGCACGTGGAGGGGATGTTCGAGGCGTACCGGGGTGACGAGATCATCTACGACTTGATCAGACGCATACGCTCGTCCGCCCCCGGAACGCCTCCCACCACCCCTAGCGGATCCTGATCCGCACCCCCGCGGCGGCCCCGAAGTCAACCAGCGTATCCGGAGCCCCGAGCTCGTCGGGAGGCACCGAGCCTTCGACCAGGAGCGGCAACTCCCGGCCGAAGGAATCGACGAGAGCCTCGAGCTCCACGAAGAGGGAGGCCGGGCCCACGCTGCGCGACGCCCCGAAACCGCCGCGCAGGAAGGTGCTCGTCTGATCGGAGGACGTGGGAATCGGCACCTCGGGCACGGGTGAGCTCCACCGGATACGCCGAGCGTGCCTTCCGGATCCGACGAACACCGTGGGCTCGAAAGGCCAGCGGGCAGGCCTGGGCCGGTAGAGGAGATCGGCTCCCAGCGACCAGCTGTCCACTC
>JBDHGI010000110.1:0-14237 GCA_039589955.1 Gemmatimonadota bacterium
GGGGTATCCTGCACACCGTCACCCAGGCCATCGACCTGGGACGCGCCGTCCTGGATGCCCGGGCCCGGAAGGGGAATCCCGTCGCCGCGGTGGTGGATCACGCCGGCGGGAAGCTCCTCTTCGGCGGCAAGGTGGTGGACGTGGCGCGTCGCACCACCGGGGGCTTCCTCCGCGGGTCGGCCAGGATCGAGGGGCTGGACGGCGACCGGGGTCACGCGTTCCGGGTGGACTTCCAGAACGAGTTCACCGTGGGGTGGCTGGATGACGTGGCGCGGATCACCGTCCCGGACATCATCTGCATCCTGGAGGCCGCTACCGGCGAGGCCGTCGGCACCGAGGCGCTCCGCTATGGACAGAGGGTCAGGGTGGTTGCGCTTCCCGCGCCCTCCCTCCAGACGACCCCGAAAGGGCTCGAGCACGTGGGTCCGCGGGCCTTCGGGTACGATCTGGACTTCCGCTCGGTCTTCACCTCCTGAGAGGCGGCATGAGGCGGATCGGCATCGACGTGGGCGGGACCAACACCGATGCGGTCCTCGTCTCCGACGCCGGCGTCACCGCCTCGGTGAAGGTGCCCACCACCGCGGACGTCACCGCGGGGATCCGGCGTGCGCTGACCGAGCTCGTGGCCGCGGCCGGGGGCGACACGGGCGCCGTGGATGCCGTCATGATCGGTACGACCCACTTCACCAACGCCGTGGTACAGCGCCGGGACCTGCAGCCGGTGGCGGCGCTCCGCATCGGACTTCCCAGCGGGCGCACCCTGCCTCCCTTCGTGGATTGGCCCGAGGACCTCGCCGCCGTCACCCGGGGTGGCGTCTTCATGGTGGAAGGCGGACACGAGGTGGACGGCCGTCCGCTGGTCCCCTTCGACGAGGCCGCGACCCGGGAGGCGGCCGGGCGGATCCGGGACGCCGGCATCACGTCGGTGGCGGTGACCGCCGTGTTCTCGCCCATGACCCCCGAGTCCGAGGAGCGTGCCGCGTATATCCTGCGTGACGTGATCCCCGACGTCTCCGTGACGCTGTCCCACGAGCTGGGCCGCATCGGTCTGCTGGAGCGGGAGAACGCGGCCCTGCTGAACGCCACCCTCGTCTCCCTGGCCCGCACGACCACCCGGGCTTTCGCCGAGTCGCTGGAAGGGAGCGGGATCCAGGCTCCCCTTTACCTGACCCAGAACGACGGGACGGTGATGCGCTCCGACTTCGCGGAGGCCCATCCCGTGTACTCGTTCTCGTCGGGGCCCACCAACAGCATGCGGGGGGCCGCCTATCTGTCGGCGCTCGCTCACGCCATGGTGGTGGACGTGGGTGGCACCACCACCGACATCGGCCACCTGAGGGCCGGGTTCCCTCGGGAGGCCAACCGCGTGGTGGAGATCGGAGGCGTGCGGACCCTGTCCCGCATGCCGGATCTCCTCTCTCTCGGTCTCGGCGGCGGCTCCTTGGTGGACACCGGAAGCCACACGGTGGGTCCCCGTAGCGTGGGCTACCGCCTCACCCGGGAGGCGAAGGTCTTCGGCGGCGGCACCCTCACCGCGACGGACGTGGCGGTGGCCGCGGGGCTGGCCGACATCGGCGACGCCTCGGCGGTGTCCGGCCTCGGTAGCGAGGTGACGGGCTGGGCCCTGGACCGCTGCCGCTCCCTGATCGAGGAGGGAGTGGACCGCATGAAGATCGACGCCAACCCCCTCCCGCTCCTCGCCGTGGGAGGCGGAGCCTTCCTGGTGCCCGACGACCTCTCCGGCATCGACCGGGTGATCCGCGTCGACCACGCGGACGTGGCCAACGCCGTGGGCGCCGCCATCGCCCAGGTGAGCGGCGAGGTGGACCAGGTCTTCAGCGGACTCGGCCGGGAGCGGGCCCTGGAGGAGGCCACCCGCATCGCCTGCCTGCGCGCCGTGGAGGCGGGCGCGTCGGAGGCCACCCTCGGCGTGGTCGAGGCCGAGGACATCCCCCTCGCCTACCTCCCCGGCGACGCCCTGCGCGTCCGGGTGCGGGTGGTGGGCGACGCGTCGTCCTGAGGGCCTGGCTCAACCGCCTCTGTCCGCCGTTGCGTCCTCCTCGTCCCCGAAGTGCTCCCTGAACCACTCGAACATCCGGCGCCAATGGTCGTGGAAGTCCTCGACCGTGCTCGCCCGGCCCGCGCCGTGCCCCCCCTTCATGTAGTTCACCCAGACGACCTCCTTACCGAGGCGGCGCAGGGCGTAGTACATCTCCCGCTGGTTCGTGGCGGGCACGTTCCAGTCGCCCTCGCCCGAGAGCAGCAGCAGCGGCGTCTCGATGCGATCGGCGAACATCACCGCCGACGTCTGGATGTACTTGTGTGGCTGCTCCCACAGCGTCGCCCCGATGCGGTCCTGGCCGACCTCCGCCGCGTCGTAGTTGCGCGTGGTGATGCGGGGGCTGTCTCCCAGGAACGAGATGATGTTGACCTTGCCCGACACGTTGGCGGCGGCGGCGAAGCGGTCCGTCTGGGTCACCAGCAAGTTGACGGCGTATCCACCGTAGCTCTGCCCGTACACGCCCACCCGGTCGGGATCCACCAGACCCCGCTCGATGAGCTTGTTGATGGCGTTGGGCACGGCCTTGAGCCAGGCCTCGCCCGGATAGCCGGTCTCGAACTCCACCGACGGCCGGAAACCGAACCATCCATTGGCCGTCACGAGGTTCATGTTCTCGTTGTAGCCGTTGTGGAAGAAGCGCTCGTAGATCTCGACCACCAGCGGATGGGCCTTCCCGTCCTCGTACTGCGGGGGATAGTAGAGGATGCCGTACAGGGTGTTGCCGTCGACGTCCAGGTACTCCACCAGCTCGGTGCGGGCGAAGGCGACGTCGGACAGTTGCGGGTTGAGGTCGGTGAGCGCCCGGGCGGACCCGCTCCGGGTGTCCATCACCCACAGCTCGGAAGGCCGGTCGCCGTCGGAGCGGCTGTAGACTGCGGTGCGGCCGTCGTCGGAGAGGGTCCAGCTGCCGTAGACCCCCTCGTCCAGGACGACGTCCGTCACGTCGCCGGACCCCAGGTCGAGACGCTGGAGTCCCCGCCACCACCGGTCGGGAGCGGAATAGCCCAGGTAGAGCTGGAGCCCGTCGTCGCTCCACCCCACCAGGCTCCGGCCAGGCCGGGCATCCTCGTCGTCTTCGAGCTCCAGCACCAGCTCAGGAGCGCCCCCCGCCATGTCCAGCACATGCCACCCCTGCTCGGAGGAGGCCAGCAGCGCGCCGCCGTCCGGTCGCCATGCCATGACCGAGAAGGAGAGCTCGGTGGTGTCCCCGTCCTCGATCAGCTCGCGGTGATCCGCCGTGAGGTTGGTGGCGCTGTCCGCTCCCACCGCCAGCACGAGGACGTTCCCCTCCTCGGCGTACGCCAGGGCCGTTCCCGTAGCGTTCCACTGCGCCCGGATCCGTCGCTCGGTAGGCTCCACCACCACCTCCGACTCACCACCCAGCGGAAGCCGGTGCACTGAGTACTCCGTCCCGTCCCGCCGTCCGTACGGCGTCTTGAGGCGTCGGGCCACGGTGAAGAGCACCGCCGCTCCGTCGTCGGAGAAGCGAACCGACTGCACGGGCGTCTCCGGCAGAAGCTCCTCCACCGTGCCGTCCGTGGTGACGAGAGCCAGGATTCCCCGCTCGTCCGGGCCGCGGACCCGATCCCAGGCCAGGAAGTCGTTGCGGGAATCCTGGACCACCACCGGACCCTCGGTCATCTGGAGGAACGCCGCCCTGGCCTCCTCGGCCCAGCCCGTCGGGCGCAAGGCCACGAGGAGCCTCGCCCCGTCGGGTGACCAGACCAGGGGCGCCGAAGAGGACAGCTCCTTGTCCGTCTGAAGCGCAACTTCCCGGTCGACACCGGAGATCGCGTCGTAGATGTGGAGGTCGTAGGCGTCACCGTCCCGACGGTAGTACGCCAGCCTGGAGTCCTCCGGTGACCAGGTGGGCGCCCGGAACTGCATGGGGTTCTCCGACAGCGCCTGCACCTCGCCGTCGCGGGTGTCGATCACCAGAAGCTCCCCGAAGGCGGGGGCGATGTACGTGGGGTCGCCGAAGCGGAAGTGGTCGGTGTCGGTCCGACCACGCCGCGTCCGCACAGAGGCGGCTACCCAGCGGGCGTCGTCGGTGGCGTCGGCTACGGAAACGGACCGGACGTCCAGGGCGTCGTGGGTGGTGAGGCCTCTCTGCTGCCCGGCCACCGGGAGGGCGGTGAAGGCGATCAGGGCGGGAGCCAGGAGGGCGATGCGGCTGTTCATGACGGGTCCTCGAGGGTGGCTTGGGCTCGCCAGCCGCCGACGGAGGCGCGGGCCGTGGGTCCGGGGAGGTCGGGACCATGATGCGCCTCCGCCTCGGACGGCGCAAAGGCTCCTCCCGTTCCCGGCTGGCGGCCCCCTGCGGGCGGGGCTCAGCCTCCCAGGGTCTCCCTCAGCACCCTGAGCCAGTTGCCGTGGGCCAGGGCCCGGATCTCGTATTCGGTGAACCGGTCGTCCCGGAACGCCTGGACGAGCCGGGGGAGCCCGGTGACGTCGCCGAGGTCGTCGGGCATGGTGGCGCCGTCGAAGTCCGAGCCGAGGCCCACGTGCTCCACCCCGATGCGGTCGGCGACGTAGCGGGCGTGCTTCACGATCTCCGTCACGGACACCTGGGCCTTCCAGTCTCCGTCGGGCCGGAGGAAGCCCTTGTGGAAGTTCACCCCGACGATGCCTCCACTGGCGCCGACGGCCCGGATCTGCTCGTCGGTGAGGTTCCGGGGTGAGGGGGACAGCGCGTGCACGCCGGAGTGGGTGGCCACCAGGGGCGCGTCGGAGATACTCGACACATCCCAGAATCCCGCCGCGTTCATGTGGGACAGGTCCACGAGCACCCCCAACCGATTGCACGCCTTCACCAGCCGGCGACCCGCGGCAGTCAGCCCGGGCCCCGTGTCCGGGCTCCGGGGGAAGTCGAACGGCACGCCGTGGGCGAACGCCGTGGGGCGGCTCCACACGGGACCGAGGGAGCGCAGCCCCGCCTCGTAGAACACGTCGAGGGCCTCGAGCCGGGTGTCGATGGCCTCCGCCCCCTCGATGTGGAGCATGGCAGCGAAGGTCCCCGTGTCGAGACACCTCTCGATCTCCGCGGCGGTGCGGACCACCCGGACGGCGCCGCCCGACTCCCGCTCAAGGCGATAGAGATCCGAGACGACGGACAGCGTATAGGTCAGGGCGGTGCGCCGGGCCAGGCGTGGCGGGAGAGGCACGGACCAGGCACCTGCCACCGGCGTCCCGTCGGGCCCCAGCACGGCCTCCAGCGTGCGCTCGTAGCTGGGAGAGGCCGTGAAAACGGCGAACATCCCCCCGGCGAGCCCTCCCTCCCGGGCGCGGGGGAGGTCCACGTGACCCCGCTCGCTCCGCTCGAGGAACGACCTGGCCTCCTCGCGGGAGGCGTTGCGGATCTGGGTCAGGGTGTCGTTGTGTCCGTCGAAGACGGCGACAGTCGCCTCGGCCATGGCATCCTCGTTTTCGTTGCGCAGGCGGTGAAGGTGAACATACGTTTTCAGACCATGGCTGCCCGCGCAATCGGAACCTCGACCATCGCCTTCGGCCTCGTGTCGCTCCCGGTGAAGATCTACTCCACCGGGGAGTCGGCCCGTCGCATCTCCTTCAACATGATCTGGAAGGAGCGCGGCGTGCGCGTGAGGCAACAGTACATCGACCCGTCGGACGGCGCCGTCGTCCCCCGAGAGGAGATCGTGAAGGGGTACGAGTTCGCCAAGGGTCAGTACGTGGTCTTCGACCCCGAGGAGCTCAAGGTCCTCGAGGCCCCCAAGTCCGAGTCCATCGACATCGTGTCCTTCGTTCCGGCGGAGCAGGTGGATCGGCTCTACTTCAACAAGGCCTACTATCTGGGCCCCGACAAGGGGGGCGCCCGGGCCTACCGCCTCCTCTCGGCGGCCCTCGGGGAGAGCGCTCGGGTGGCCATCGCCAAGCACGCCACCCGGGGCAAGGAGTACCTGGTGATGATCCGTCCTCACGGGGAGGGGCTCCTGATGGAGCAGCTCTTCTACCGGGACGAGATCCGCTCCTTCGACGAGGTCCCCCTCGACGAGGGCGAGGTCAACGAGGCCGAGCTGAAGCTGGCCCTCCAGCTCATCGAGCAGGCCGCCTCCGAGGAGTTCGATGCCACGGCGTATACCGACGAGGTACACGAGCGAACCATGGAGCTCATCCGGCAGAAGATCGAGGGTCAGGAGATCACCGCCGCGCCCGCGGAGGAGTCCCGGACCCAGATCATCGATCTGATGGCGGCGCTGAAGGCGTCCATCTCCGAGGGGGAGGCCGAGTCCGGCTCCGGAGGGGCAAAGAAGGCGGCCGGCAAGGGGTCGGGGAAGAAGGCCGCCTCCGGCTGAGCCAGCCCCTTCCGGGGCGCCGCGCGGGGGACGCCAACCCGTCTTGACACCGCCTCCCCCTCTGGTGAGGCTCAAAGCACAGGGTGTCCCTCCACGGCCCTCCCGGGAGGTCGCAGTGCCCTTCAGCACGCTCAGCTCTCGGATCGCCTTCCCTGCCGGATTCTTCGCGCTCGCCAGCGTCGCGGCCCTCTCCTACTACTTCATCCGGTCCCAGCGTGACCAGGCTCTGGCCGAGGCGATCCACGGATCGGAGAGCCTGGCAAGCGCCATCCTCCTCACCATCGAGCACGAGATGCGCGTCAACGAGCGGGACGCCATCCGCGAGATCGTGCAGGCTGTCGCTCGGCAGGGAGGGATCGAACGGCTCCGCATCATCAACAAAGACGGCCACATCTCCTTCTCGTCAGACCCCGAGGACGTGGGCCACACGGTCGACATGCAGGCCGAGGCGTGCGTGACGTGTCACGCAGGTCCCGACCCGCGACGTACCCTGGATCCCGACAACCGCTCCAGGATCTTCGAGGACGCCAACGACCGGCTCATCCTCGGGACCATAGAGGTGATCCCCAACCGGCCCGGGTGCCAGGGGGCCCAGTGCCACGCCCCGGTGTCGACCCAGAGCGTGCTGGGCGTCCTGGACGTGGCCATGTCCCTGGAGCCTGCCCAGGCGCGTCTTGCCGAGGCGCGTTGGAACGCCTTCCTCTTCTCCCTGGCCGCGGCGGTCATCATCACCGGCGGGCTCTACTACCTCATCTCCACCAGCGTGCGCCGGCCCCTGAACACGGTCGTCGCCGCCACCCGGCGGGTGACGCGTGGAGATCCCACGGTTCCCGTCCCCCGGGGGGCCGCGGCGGAGATAGGGATCCTGGCGAGCTCCTTCAACGAGATGGTGGAGAGCCTGAGCAGCAGCCGAAGCCAGCTCGAGGAGTGGGCGGCCTCCCTGGAGGACAAGGTCACCGAGAAGGCCCAGGAGCTTCGGGACGCCCAGTTCCAGATCATCCAGGCCGAGAAGCTGTCCTCCGTCGGTCTCGTGGCGGCCGGCATCGCCCACGAGCTCAACAGCCCCCTCATGGCCATCATCACCTTCACCCACCTGGTCAGGAGGGCCATCTCCGAGGACGCGCCTGCCCAGGACGACCTCAGGATGATCGAGCGGGAAGCCAACCGGTGCGCGGCCATCATCCGACAGCTCCTCGACTACTCCCGCAAGCAGACCCAGGACCCCGACACGGACGCCGTGGACGTCTGCAAGGCCGTCGAAGGCGCCCTCGACCTGCTCAAGGTGGAGCTGCAGAACAGCGACATCGAGGTGCACACGACGCTCCACGAGGGGCTTCCCACAGTGGAGGCCAACGAGATGCAGCTCATGCAGATCTTCGTGAACCTCCTCCTCAACGCCGTCCACGCCATGCCCGACGGCGGCCACCTCACCGTGGAGACGGACCTGGTTGGCCGATGGGAGTATGGTCACGTCGATCTGCCGCCCCATCCCGGATCCCATCTCGTGCGCACCATGGTACGCGACACCGGGGTGGGAATCCCACCCGAGGCATTGTCTCGGGTCTTCGACCCCTTCTTCACCACCAAGCCCGTGGGCAAAGGATCCGGCCTCGGGCTCTCCGTATCCCTTGGGATCGTCCAGAGCTACCGCGGTACGATCCTCGTCGCCAGCGACGGTCACGAGGGCACCACCTTCACGGTGCTCCTCCCCGTCCCGGCGACCCTGGCCGAGGCATAGAGCATGGACGACGAACGGACCTGGACCCAAGCCCCGAAGGTGCTTGCCGTGGATGACGAGCAGGTCGTGTGCGAGAGCATACGACGCGTGCTTTCGGAGGAGGGATACGACGTCTCCACATCGACGTCCCCCCGGGCCGCCCTCGAGCTTCTCCGCAAGGAGCACTTCGATCTCCTGCTCCTGGACATCAAGATGCCGGAGATGGACGGCATCGAGCTCCTGAAGGCGGCACGGGACGTATCCCCGGAGACTGAGGTTCTCATCGTCACGGGGTACGCCACCATCGAGACGGCGGTGGAGGCCATCAAGCTCGGGGCGTTCGACTACCTCGAGAAGCCGGTGAGCCCCCCGGCCCTCCTCGTCGCCGCCGCCCGGGCCCTCGAGCGCAAGCACCTGGTGGACCTCACGCAGCGCCTGCGATCGGAGCTGGAAACCCGGCACCGTATCGGCAACGTCATCTGCTCGTCTCCGAAGATGCGCAAGGTGATGCAGCTGGTCGCGCGGGTCGCCCCCACCAACAGCACGGTGCTCATCACCGGGGAGACGGGGACGGGAAAGGACGTCATCGCCCGCGCCATCCACTACAACAGCGCACGGAAGGACGGCCCCTTCGTGGTGGCGGACTGCGCCTCGCTCTCCGAGTCACTGCTGGAGTCCGAGCTGTTCGGTCACGTGCGGGGCTCCTTCACGGGCGCGGTGAAGGACCGGAAGGGCCTGGCAGAGACGGCCCGTGGGGGAACCCTCTTCCTGGACGAGATCGCCACCATCTCCGCTTCGGTCCAGGGAAGCCTCCTACGACTCATCCAGGAGCGGGAGATCCGGCCCGTGGGCTCGGACAAGCCCGTGGACGTGGACGTGCGACTCATCGCCGCCACCAATCACGACCTCGGGACGCTGGTGGAGGAGGGGAGCTTCCGGGAAGACCTGTTCTACCGCCTGAGCGTCTTCAGCATCCGCCTTCCCCCGCTCCGGGAGCGGCGGGAGGAGATCCCCCTCCTGGCCCATCACTTCGTGGAGCGCTTCGCCGAGGAGTTCGGCAAGCCCATCGACCACATCAGTCCCGCCGCCATGGCCGTCCTGGAGGCGCACGACTGGCCCGGCAACGTGCGGGAGCTCGAGCACGCCATGGAGCGCGCCGTGCTCCTGGCGGACGGAAGGTCCATCGAGCTGACGGACATTCCCGGCAGCGGCGAGTCCACCGCGGTCTGGAAGGACATCCCGGACGACGCAGCGTCCCTGGCGGAGCTCAAGCAGGAGCTGAGAGCGAGCGCCGTCGAGCGCGTCGAGCGCCTCTTCGTGCTCAAGGCCCTGCGCAAGGCCGGGTGGAACGTCTCCCAGGCGGCCAGGGACGTGGGCATGGCCCGCCCCAACCTGCACGCCCTCATGCGCAAGCACGACATCACCGCGCCGAGGGACCAGCAGGACGACGGGGACACCCCCGACGACCAGGGCGCCTGAGAGGCCCCCACTGGGGTGTATGTCCGACCATACACCCCCCGCAGGTCACGGGTGTGAGCGTCCAACTCGTTGCAGCTCTGAAGATTACGGCGCCCATCCTGCCCTGACGTCCTGGCCTCTGGCTCGTACCTGTATACGCCGTCGTTACAGTCGCGGCCCTGGAACGCCAGACACGGACGAAGGGCGACCAGCATAACCCGTTGATCTATAAAGAATTATGGACTTGTACCAAGATGGTACAAATTCGGCACATCCCTTGCCTCCGTAATCACACGGACGTCGGCATCGGGCCGGCGTCGGGATCACGGCCACGGCAGGCGGAGGACGAACGGTGTTCCCCAGGGGCCAAGAGTCGACGGTTCTGCTCTCCGACGCGGAGGGGACTTCCTTCCTGGCGGAGCACCTCGGCCCGGACGAGGAGCCTGCGGAGTGCTACAGGAGCGTGGCGGAGCTGCTTCGCCGGCAGCCCCTCTCCTCCGTAGCGGTCCTGGTGCTCCACTTCCGTCCCCGACCCAAGGGGAGCGTCCTCGCCACGCTGGGCCGCATGAAGGTGGAGTACCCGTCGATTCAGAAGGTGGCGGTGCTCGAGGCGCCGCCTCCCCTTCCTATCGCCGAGTATCTGACGTCATGCGGCGTGGACATCCTCGTGGATGGTGCCGCGGAGGAGATCGCCGTGCAGCTGGTCGAGATCGTCAATCGCATGCGGGAGCGCACCCGATGGATCGCCTCCTGAGGACCGGGAGGGCGTCGAGGCCTCACGCGAGAGAGGAACAGGAACGATGAACGCGCACAAGAAGGTGATGTTCGTTGACGACGAGGAGGGCGTCCGGCTCAGCTGGAACCGGGTCCTCTCCGAGCACGGCTTCGACGTCACGACTGCCGAAGATGGCGCCAAGGCCATCAAGAAGCTCCGCAGGGAGCCCGTGGACGTGGTGGTCTCCGACCTGAGGATGCCCACCACCGACGGCATCGAGCTGCTGCAGTGGATTCATGACAGCCAGCCCACGACCCAGTTCATCCTCCTCACCGGATACGGAAACGAGGAGGTGGAGCGCCGGGTCCGGGAGCTGGGGGCTTTCGAGTACCTGAACAAGCCCATCAGCCCCGACATGCTGGCCGCCGTGGTCACCGCGGCCTCGATCCTGGACCTGCAGCCCCGGGTCCCCGACGTAGAGGTCGCCGAGCCGATCGAGGAGGCCGAAGTCGGGACGAGGATCGCGGAGGAGGAGACGCCGCGGGAGGCGCGCCCCAAGAGCGGGCTGCGCAGGACGCTTGAGATCGTCGGGGGGCTCATCGCCGCTCCGATCCTCGGGCTCCTCTTCTGCATCTTCCTTCCGGTCATCGGCTTCGTGGCCCTGTTCTGGACCGTAGGGCGGACCATCCGCGACGCCGTCAGACCGGTGACGACCTGACCGCCGGAAAAAGAGGAACCGTCATGCGTACGGCAATCGTCGTGGCCCTCGTCACCCTCTCGGGGGGGGCCTGGGCCACCGGGGGCCTGGCACAGCAGCTGGACCGCGTCCCGTCCATGTGCGCCGACTGTCATGGGCTCGTGGTCGCGGACAAGATGGAAGCCATCACGCACGCGGACTCCATCTCGTGCCTTACGTGCCACCACATCGGCTTCACGAACGACCCGACGGCGGCGGCGGACAGACGCCTGGACGCCTGCTCGGATTGTCACCAGGAGCTCGCGAGCTCCCACACGGAGGCTCCCGAGTCGGACGGCCCCGGCTGCACCGAGTGTCACTCCATCCACGGTGACCCCTCCCTGGAGGCGGCTACGGCCTCCCTCTCGGCCCGGTGCGTCCAGTGCCATGCTCCGTCCCACCGGCTCCACGAGGAGGTGGGCGCGGACGCCCCCGACTGCGTCCAGTGCCACGAGGCACACACCGGCCGCGCCTTCCATGCACAGGACCCGGCCACCATAGAACGGTGCGCTTCCTGCCATGAGGAGGTCCATTCGTCCCACGCGGACGTGGAGGACGGCCTCACCTGCACGAAGTGCCACTCGGTGGAGCAGCAGCCCGCGGCGGACCGGGAGTCGGCCGGTCGGGAGGAGTCCTGTGTGGCCTGCCACCTGGACACACACCCCAGCCACCGGACCGTGGAGGCAGACGCACCCACGTGTGTGGCCTGCCACAGCTTCGCATCCGATCCGCCGATGAGCGGGGCACAGCACGCGGTCTCGGAGCGCTGCGGGAGCTGCCACGAGGAGGAGGTGCAGGCCCACGCCACCGGCGGACACGCGGCCGGCCTGGGAGCGGATCCCAATCCCGACCTCCCCACCTGCCTCAGCTGCCACCGCTCGCACGTGGACCCGGGAGAGGAGCGGGCCTACGTCCGCCTGGCCGCCACCGTGCGGTGCCTCGAGTGCCACGCAGACCAGACCCTGGTGGACGAGTACGGGCTACCCCGGAACGTCAGCGCCTCCTATCAGGAGGATTTCCACGGGGCGACCGCGCGCTTCCTTTGGAACCATCCCGGGAGCGAGGTGGGACAGCCGGCCGTCATGGTGTGCTCGGACTGCCACGGAGCCCACGACGTCGGCTGGGACGAGAGCGCCGTGGTGGCGGAAGTGTGCAGAAGCTGCCACGAGGAGGGAGACGACCGCCTGGCCGGAGCGTGGCTGGGTCACGACCCGGTGGGGCCGTCCAACCAGTGGCCCGTGTGGCTGGTGCGGGTCTTCTATTACTTCCTGATCCCGTTCATGCTCATCGGGCTCTTCCTGAACATCATCTACCACCTGGTGGACCAGCGCAGGAAGGGAGCCAGAGTCGCGACGTCCCAGGGCATTCTGAAGATCAAGGCGTGGCTCCGCAGGCAGAGGAAGCCCGAGCAGGAGACGGTGGTGCGCTTCACCGTGACCGAGCGCCTGGAGCACCTCGGATCCATGGTGACGTTCATCCTCCTGGTGGTGACCGGCCTTCCCCAAACCCGACCGGACCTCTCGGTGGCGAACAGCATCATCGGCTTCTTCGGCGGCATCGCCGGAACGCGCCTGGTCCATCGTGTGGTGGGCTTCGCCTTCGTGGCCCTGCTGCTCACCCACGTGGCACGTGCCGTGACCCGAGCCGTGCGTGCGCGGCGGCTTCCCGTCATGGTGCCCACTCGAAAGGACTTCGAGGACGTGATCCAGGCGTTCCGCCACTTCCTCCTGAGGGAGCCGGCCCCCAAGGCCGGCAAGTTCGACGCGTCCGAGAAGTTCGAGTACTGGGGCCTCTTCGCCGGCGGGCTCGTGATGAGCGCGACGGGAGTCATCCTGGTCTTCCCGGAGCTGATCTCCCAGATCCTGCCCGGTATCGTCGTCGCGGCCGGGCGGGTCATGCACGGCCTCGAGGCGACCTTCGCCGTGCTGGTCGTGACCCTCTGGCACGCCTATGGCGTGATCTTCCGGCCCGAGGTCTTCCCGCTGGATACGACCATCTTCACCGGCAAGATGACCGTGGAGCGCCTCCGCCACGAGCACCCGCTGGAGTACGAGCGGCTCTTCCCCGAGCGGGCGATGACGGAGGCCGGTGAGGCCGCGGACCAAGCACCGCCGGTCGCGTTCGGACCGTCTCCGGAGCCGTCGGCCGGCGATTGACGCCGGAGGCGGATCCCTGAAGCACGGAGCGCCCCGGGGAGTGACTCCCCGGGGCGCTCCGACATCCGGGCGGCGAAGCCTACTTCACGCCGTGCATCATCCTCCTCACCACCGGGCTCGCCAGGATCCCGACGATGCCCACGATGCCGACGGTCATGGCCACGGACTGGAAAAGCGGAGCCGGCGGCAGGTCTGCCAGCCTTCCGGCCACCAGCCCGGCGAAGAGGTTGCCCAGGGCTGCGCCCACGAACCAGATGCCCATCATCTGACCCACGCGCTTCTCTGGGGACAGCTTCGTGATGGCCGACAGCCCGATGGGCGAGATGCACAGCTCGCCGGTCGTGTGCAGCGCGTAGGTGACCACCAGCCAGGCGGGCGTCACCAGGTTCTCCGAGCTGGCGTTCGCCGCGCCCCAGGCGATGACGAAGAAGCCTCCGGCCAGGAAGAGAAGACCCAGGCCCGCCTTCATGGGCAGCGACGGGTTCTTCTGGATCTTGTCCAGGAACACCCACAGGGAGCCGAACATGGGGGCGCCGACGATGATGAACAGGGGGTTCACCGACTGGAGCCAGGACGCCGGCATGAGCCAGCCCATGATGTTCCGGTCTGTGAGGTCCCGGGCGAAGATGTTCAGCGAGGAGCCAGCCTGCTCGAAGCCGCTCCAGAACACGGCGATGAGCAGGAAGAGCCAGAAGATCACCCCGAGCCGCTGGTTCTCCTCTCCGGTGTGCCCGCCCATCGTCCACATGTAGATGAAGTACAGCGCCACCAGGAGAAGGACGCCGTAGCCCATGTACGTGGCGATCTGGGTGAGGGTGAGGGGGATGGCGCCGGACCGGACCAGAAGCCCGAACACGGCCACGAGGATCAGAAGCCCGGCGAAGGCGCCGTAGAACTTCATGGCCTTGCCGCGCACGTCCTGGGCGGCGGCCTCGGCCTTCAGGTAACCGCACTCGCCCAGGTACCTGTCGCCCGCCTTGTACTGGATGAGGCCCAGGACCATGCCCAGGGCGCCCACGCCGAAGCCCCAGTGCCAGTTCAGGTTCTCGCCGAAGAAGCCGACGATGGGCTGGCCCAGGA
>JBDHGI010000111.1:0-14210 GCA_039589955.1 Gemmatimonadota bacterium
AACCCCGCATATCCATGTGGTAGTCGCTGCACCATCGGGCACAGTAGAAGGGAAACTCCCCGGCTTCCTGGGGCGTGAATGTGATCCGTACGATGTCGCCCGCCTTGATCTCGCTCGCGGTCAGCCCCAGAGCCGGCAGATAGAACCCGTGGGTCACCACGTCCACGTTGCGGATGACGAGCGTGACCTCCCTTCCCCTTTCGACCTCCAGGGTCCGGGGCGACCAGTTGCCGCGCTCCGGGGCGCGGGCCAGGAGCTCCACCTCGACGTCGCTGGCGGTGGACCTCCCGCACCCGGCGACGAGCCCGGTAACCGCGAGGCTCAGCGCCAGCGCTCCGACACGGAGCACTCGACCGGCCCGTGGCACCCCCGGCCGCAGGGAAGTCGACCGTCTCGGGCGAACCGGCGCCATCATCCCTCGAAGAGCCAGAGGAAGAACATGCTGAGCACCACGAGGAAGATCAGCACGGGGACCCATCCACGCTTCGCCTCCCGCTCCGTCTGGAAGGCGCGGTGGGAGAGGCGGAAGCCGTACTCCAGCGAGAACGCCAGCCCCGTCAGCAGAATGAGCGTCTGGAGAGCTGGGAGCGCCCCGGTGAGGACTGGCGTCCACGCGTAGGATGCCGTCCCGAAGAGGTTCCATCCGCTCGCGAAGGGATCCGACAGGACCCGGGGCAGATAGCTGCCGTTCGGCAGGAAAACGCCCAAGCTGAAGGACGCCCACCGTGCCAGGCCGAGAGGAACGAGGCAGTAGGAGAACTCGACGAAGACGTCCCGCAACGGGACATGCTTGTTCCCGCTGGCCAGCTTCGACACGGCCGCCACCCCGACGAAGAGCGCGGGAACCAGCAGGAAGTTGAGCGCCAGGTAGCCCCCGGCGAACAGCCCGTACGAGGGCACGTTGGTCGCCCGGACCATGTCTTTGATCCAGCCGTAGGGACCCTGCATCGTGAGGAAGAACGCGAACAGCACCCCGATCATCGTCAGGCTCTTGAAGGCCTCGTCGAGTCCACGCCGGTGGTTCACGTCGTCCGAGCGCCTCCGCTCTTCCAGGAGATCGACCCCGAAGGGCCGCAGGTTGAGCGCCATGTTGTCGTAGGGGCAACTCTTGAAGCACTCCAGGCACATGCCGCAGTAGGTGTTACGATTCATGTCGAAAGGCATCTCTCCCCACGGGCACCCGTATCCGCATGCGTTTCCGGTGTAGCACGTCTTGGGCCTGTGGCGGGCGCAGACTTCCGGGTCCTTCAGCCGGATCTCCGTGGCGGCGAAGTTGGCGTACAGGCCCTGGAATCCGCTCACCGGGCACAGATAGAGACAGAACGTGCGCTTCTCGAACACGACCGCGATCGCCACAGCCCCGAGCAGCATGAGGCCGAGCAGCACGAAGGTCGCAAAGGGCTTCACGCTGAAGAAGCCGAGGAACAGGGTCGTGGCCGTGAACGTGGCCGTGACCGGCCACAGGTTCCGGAACCGGCGGGGCCACTTCCTGTTCAGGCCACGGGACTTGTGCCTGCCCACCCCGACGAGCTTGCCCCGCTGCAGCCAGTCCCCTAGGAAGGGGAACGGGCACATCATGCACCAAAGCCGTCCGGCGAAGGGCACGAAGACGGTCATGAGCAGCGTCCACCACAGAATCCAGGTCGCCATGACCCCGAAGTTCAGGTTGCCCGCGGAGAACCCTCCGAGCAGGCCGGCCGCCAGGATCACGAGGAGCACGATGAAGTTCCCCAGCACCAACACCAGGGGGAACCAGCGACTCTTGAACAGCCTACGGATCGGCGCGTAGGCGGTGAGCTCGAAACGCGCATCCAGCGGTATCAGGCCGAACAGCCGGTCGCGGCGTCCGCGCAGGTCCAGGCCGAGCGTGGTGAATCCCAGCAGGCCGATGAGGAGGAGTCCCGCTGATAAGGTGCGATTCGGAAGGACCTTGAGGTGACCCACCATGTAGGCGTGGAAGTCGCCGCACGTCATCGAACACCGGAAGGTGAACCTTCCGGTCCGACTCGCGGTGAAAGAGACGACACGCGCTTCGCCCGGCGGGATCTCGGTCTGCGTTTCGTAGGCGTCGAGGAAGAACCCGTGGGTCACGTCCTCGCTGATCAGCTTCAGGACGACCGTCTCTCCCTCACGCACCGTTATGACGCTCGGGGTGAACTCGAACCGCTTCGCGGCCACGTCGATCACCCGTTGGCCGCCGACCACCTCACCCGAGTATTCGGTCGAGCCGGCGCACGAAGCGCCGACCAGTGCCGCGACGAGCGCCGCTCCGATGCCGTTACGGCGTGCCGCTGACGTTCTCATCGCTCGACGACGACAGGATCAATGGACGTAGGACGGAGATGGACTTGGAGGAGAGGGTCTCCCCCTTCGCGCCGTCCCACACCGCGAAGGACACCGCGAGGGAAGCGCCTCCGGTCAGGTTCCATGCCCCCGGTTGCCGCCCCTCCAGGTCCCGCCGGAGAATCACCTGCCATCGGCCGCTCTGCCACTGCCCACGGCCCACGACGTTCTGGGCCCCGAAGGGCGCCTGCGTGCCGGGACCCGATGCGGCGAGCTCGCGGGCACCGGCGTCGGCATAGGGCTCTCCCTCCACCTCGCCATCCAGGTCCTGGGCGGTCCAGTGCCAGATGTTGGCGGCACGCCCGTGCCCCATCATCTGGGTGGACGCCGGCCCCGGGCGGGGGGTCAGGAGCACGGCGCACCCGTCCGGGTGCGGGGTGTCACCCCGGTTCTCGGTGGCGTCCTCGAACTCCAACAGGAACGCGACCTCGTGCCGGTTCCGCAGGGCCCGCACACGGAGCTCCCGCCGCTCGGTGCCGTACGGAGCCCTCGCCGTTTGCGGGAACAACGTGACTGTCACCGGCTCCACGACGGCCCAGACGCCGGACGATGCATCGAGGCTCAACTCGTCCCCAACCAGGTGTGGCGACAGGGGGGCGGGACGGGTCACCGAGTCGAGTCGCGGGCGGCCCAGGAGGAACATGCCCGCGAAGTACAGAACGCTCAGCAGGAGCAGCAGCGCCCCGAAGCGCACGGCCGACGCGGTGGCTGAGCTCATTCCTAGTCTCCCGTGGGGCAGCCCCGGCGGCGGAGACCCGCGCTAGGCGTGGCCACCACCGGTCGGGTGGACGGGAGGGTCAGGGTCGGCGTCGTCGCCGACCCATAACCCTAAGTCATGGGCGACCCTCCCGCCAAGCTGCGAGGAGGCGCGACGGCCTGGGAGGGCGTACGTTGCCTCTTCCTCGGTGACCTTCGGCGGCGGGAGCTTATGGCACTGCGCGGGCGGCGCGCGAAGCGGGTCAGGGAGCGTGACAGAGCTCGGTCCCACGGAGGCCAGGGTGGGGCCGCGTCATTTGAGCGTCGCTCCTGGTGGGTCCCGGTGGTGGTGGCAGCCGTGATCGTGGTCAGTGCGGTGGGTGCGTGGTGGCTCGAGCGATCGGGACCGAGCCGCGGCGGTGGGCCCAGGGGCCTGGAGCCGACGCGAGCCCTGGCGGATGCGGGCGCCGAGGTCCGCTTCGAGGACTTCGTGGGTCCCGACTCGTGCGAGGAGTGCCACGCGGAGGAGGTGGAGAAGTGGCGAGGGTCGACGCACGGGCGCGCCGGTGGAATGCCGGGCGCCGACGTGGTCATCGCCCCGTTCGATGGCACCCCGATCCGCTTCAGTGACGCCGTGGTTATCCCGTCGGTGGACGAGGACGGCCGCTATAGCTTCACCGTCGAGGAGGAGGGCAAGGAGCCGCGGGTGCTCCCCGTCGACGGCGTGGTTGGAGGGGGGCACATGGTGGGCGGCGGCACTCAGGGCTTCGTCTCTGAGATTCCCGACGGGACGGTCCGTTTCCTCCCCTTCGACTTCATTCGAGAGGAGGAGGTGTGGTTCTGCAACACCAACACGCGGACCGACCAGGGGTGGGTCCCCATCACGCCCGAAATGCCTCTGGCCGCCTGCGCGGACTGGCCCCTTGTACGCATCCTGGGCACCGACGCCCGCTATGCGAACTGCCAGGAGTGCCACACGGCCCTCACGGACCTGGTCTTCGACACCACTGCTGGGCGGTTTTCGACCCGGGTGGCGGGCTACGCGATCCAGTGCGAGTCGTGTCACGGGCCGATGGCCGAGCACGTGGAGCGCTCCGACTCCACGCGCATCGACTCCGAACCCGACCTCGCGGTGCAGGCCTACGCCACGCTGTCGGAAGATGGGTCGCTCGCCATCTGCTTCCGGTGCCACGCGCTCAAGGATGTCATGCAGCCGGGCTACCTGCCCGGAATGCCCTTTGACGACTACTACTCCATCGGTCTTCCAATGCTCGCCGAGCAGGCACTGTTCCCCGACGGGCGTGTCCGGACGTTTGCGTACCAGGAAAACCACCGCTACAGCGACTGCTACCTGAACGGCAGCATGACCTGTGTCGACTGCCACGACCCCCATTCCCAGGAGTACCGCGACATCTGGGGGCGTCCGTTGCCGGACCGGTTCGACGACGGGCAATGCACCGACTGCCACGCGAGCAAGGCCGAGGATCCAGAGGCGCACACCTTCCACGAACCAGGCACCGAGGGAAGCCGGTGCGTGGATTGCCACATGCCGTTCCTTCAGCACCCCGACCTGGGGAACGAGCTGCGGTTCGCGCGCTCGGACCACACGATTCCGATCCCGCGCCCCAGAGGCGACGACGCCATGGGCGTCGTGAACGCATGCTCCCAATCCCAATGCCACGGGGACGTGCCCCTGGATACGGTCTGGGCGTGGACGAGGGACCTGTACGGCGAGCTCAAGCCCCGCAAGCCTATCATCGATGCCTTGGCCAATCCCTTCCAGATCGGCGGCGAGGACGCCGGTCGCGCAGTCCTGCTCGATGCCGAGGCGAACCATCCGGCGGCGCAGGTCCCTGCCATCGGCCTGTTCGTGGCCCGATATCTGAGGCCGGACATGAGCTCCCTGGATCCGGACACGGATATCGCGCTCCGGGAGCTGTCCCAGGCGCGGGACCCGGACGTGCGAGCGGTAGCGCTGGCGGCGCTTCATTTCGCCCGAGGCAACGACCCGGAGGTCACGCGCTTCCTGGCCCGGGAGCTCGCGGGCGCAGGGGGCTCGGAGGGATCTCTGCGGGCCCGATGGGCGGTGGCACTGGGAACGTTCGCGGACCGGTACTTCCAGGCCGGGGAGTGGGGGCAGGCCGTCGTGTCGTATCGGAAGTCGCTCGAGCTCCGGCCCGGTGACGCCGCGACGCTGCGAAATCTCGGCCTCACGCAGGCCTACGCCGGCGACTTCGATTCGGCGGTCGTGTCGCTGCGCGCTTCCGTGGCGTCGGACCCCAGGGACCCCCTGGCCTGGGTCAACCTGGGCTTCTCGCTCAGCGGCCTGGGCGACGACGCGGGTGCGGAGGACGCCTATCGCAGCGCCGTGAGCGTTTCGGGGGATGAGGCGCTGGCCCACTTCAACCTCGGCAACGCGCTACTCCGAAAGGGTGACCTGGGCGGCGCGGCCCAGCGCTACGAGCGCACCCTCGAGCTTCAGCCGACGCTCACCCAAGCCTATAGGAACCTAGCGCGCGCCTACGGTGGAATGCAGGACACGGTGCGTGTGCTGGCCGTGGCGCGGCGCTGGCAACTGTGGGTGCCCGCCGACTCGGATGCCGCTCAGCTCGTTCGCGATTTGGAGCAGACGGTCGGGAACCGGTAGCTGGGTGTGGGCTGGAGACCCGATCGTAGTCGTGCCAGCCGGGGGAGGGGGGTCTTTCCTCAGTTCGGAGCCATGCACCAACGCCGCCGGTCCGCCGCGATTCGCTTGAGCAGACCCTGGGCTCGGCTCGAGATCGGCGCCCTCCTTCGAGTTTCATGGGATCTCCGGCCATGCAGGACACGAATCGAGGCTGGGGTGCCGACGTCACACCGGCCCCCGAACAGTTCGTGGGAGACTACACGACGCTCGTCTCGGTGCTCGCGGGGCGGCGGGACTAGTTCTGTTGTTGGCGTGCGTCAACGTCGCCAACCTGATTCTCGCACGGGCGTCGGTGAGTCGGCGTGAGTTCGCCATCGGGGCCACACTCGGCGCTAGGCGGGGAACCCTGGTGCGCAGGTCTCTCGTGGAGAGCTTCGCGCTCGTATTCCTTGGAGGCGGCTTCGGACTGGGTGTCGCGTTCCTTGGCGTAGCGTTCCTCAGGCGGGTTTTGCCGCCGGATCTGCCTCGCGTCGACGAGGTCGTGATCGACGTGCGCGTACTCGCCTTCGCGGCCGTCGCCTCTGGGCAACTGACCGGAGGCGGCGTACCACTACGGCCGGTTCGACACCTTTTGGAAGGACGACGACGACGAGATCCGATGGCGGGTCAAGCAGGCGCAGCGGAGGATCGAAGCGCTGTCAGCCGAGCGCTGAGCTGACCCCCGACCCCCTGAGTCCCCCCCTAGGTCCGTATGACCTCGTTCGCCTGAACGCTGCCCCCGTTGATCGGTATGCCTCTGCCACGGGCTGCTCGTTGGGATCAGGCCCCGGGGAACCGACCCATGCGTGACCCCTCTCTCATCGCACTCATCGCCGGCTTCTTCGTCGCACTCGTCCTTGCCTGGTATCTCGCCAGGTTGGCGCAAGGAAGGCTGTGGATCTGTTGAGGGCCGTGTCGCTGCCCTCGTGCGGCAGTATCCTGAAAACCGCGGGCCCGGCCACTTCGCGGAAAGTCACCGAGGGGACGTTTCAGCTGAAACGCGATCTGGCAGGAGGCCCCTTCGGGAACCGAACGGTTCTCGGCCGAGTATGTCCGGTTGCCGGTGTCACGGAGGGCAGACCCCGTGTGTCGGGCTATCGCTGGGGTGCGTGCTGTTCCTGATACGCAACCACCTGCCCCCCTACCCGGACCTAGACCTTCTTCATCCGATTCGTGACGGTGTTGAACCGCACTCCCCTCATTCGCTTCACGCCACTCGCGGTCTGCTTGTAGACGGTGACGCTGGTCCGGTCCTCGCCGTTCTTGTCAGACCAGAAGTAGGGGGACGACGTGCCGTCTCTCTTGAAGATCTTCGTCTTCTTCGCCATAGAATGTTTCCGCACTAGAGGATTGATTTCCCTTTGATACCCCTCTGGAGGCACTTCGGTCTTGTCGCGTTAGGGCAGCGGCGCTTCAGCCAGACGGAAGAGTGCCCTGCGCCCACGGCGTTCGGCTGTGCGGCTACCTGCTGCGGAGCGGAAGCGTCCCCGTCTACATCAGGAGTGCGACCCGGAACTCGATGCCGGCCAGCTGCGCTGGCGCCTTGCCGATCTCCTGCAGGAAGGGCAACCATCTGGGATCGGCATGGATTCCTGCAAAGGAGTTCTCCACCACGACTTCGGACAATCCCGGATCGTTGTACTCCACCGCCTTGTTCAGCCACTCGAACGCGTCATCGACCTGGCCCCGGAAGGCCATCACGTAGGCGATGTTGTAGGCCGCGTCCCGCTCCCACCCTTCGATGAGCTCGGAAAGGGCCGCATCCGACTCCGCCTGCCGACTCAGCGCGGCGTACGCCATGGCCGATCCGATGAGCCGCCAGGGTGTCGAGGCCTCCAGCTCGATGGCCCGGAGGGCAGCCTCGGGCTCCGCTCTTCCGAGAAGAGCTTGGCCGATCCCCGTCTGGGCCCCGATGTAGCCGGGGCTGAGGCCGAGCGCAGTCCGGTAGCTCGAGATGGACTCGTTCCAACGTCCTGCCCAACGGTAGGCATTGCCCAGATTGTGATAGGCACGGGGGTTCACCGGATCCCGGGCCACCACGTACTCCTTGAGGGCGACGGCCTCTTCCAGGCGGCCGAGACTCTGGAGAAGCGTCGCGGCGTCGCCGATGATCTCGGTGTCGGTGGGGGAAAGCGTCAGAGCCTGCGCATAGTATCGCGCCGCAGCCGATAGATCTCGGTCGTGAGCCATGGCGACGAGGCCAAGGTAGGAGATGGCTGGTGCATACCCCGGGTCGCTGGTCAGAGCCCGGTTGGCCGCCTCGCGGGCCAATCCGAACGCCTCGTCATACGATCGATCCCCGCTTCCCGCCTGTGTGGCATACACCCGGGCCAACTCTCCCCAGGCCGGAGCATAGTCGGGCTCGATGGCGAGGGCTTGCTCCAATACCTCAATGGCCCTCTGGAAACCACCGGAGGTGCGTTGCCGCCCGAGTTGACGACCCTGCAGGAAGAGCGCATAGGCTTCCGGATTGGTGGGAATCACCCTAGGGGCGGCACCCAGCAGAGTGACCTCTAGTCGGTCCGCCACCTTGGCGGCGATCTCATCCTGAACCGCAAACACGTCTTCCAGGGTCCGTTCCCACGTTTCCGACCAGAGGTTCGTGTCCGATTCGGCATGCACGAGCTGAACCGTGATCCGCACTTCGTTGCCCGCCTTGCGCACCGATCCTCCCAGGACGTGCGCGACGTTCAGGCGCCGGGCGATCTCGGGGACCTCCAGATCCCGGCCCTTGAAGGAGAACGCAGAGGTCCGGGAGGCCACACGCAGCTCAGGGATCAGGGTGAGCAGGTTCAGCAGCTCCTCGGAGATTCCATCCGAGAAATACTCCTGCTCCGGATCAGAGCTCATGTTGACGAAGGGCAGCACGGCGAGGGAAGGTGCAGCAGGCGGGTCGGTGACTGCCATCGAGAGCGATTGCCTCCCCACGAACCACGCTGCAACCAGCAACGCAGTCATCCCGGCGAGGGCGAGCAGCCCAGAGGGCCATCGCTTGGAGGCCGGGGCCGAGATGATCTCGGTCAGCTCACCTGGCGCTGCGGGGACGGTGCGTCGCACACCCTCAGGCGTCAGCTCGAATGCCCACTCCAGGAGGATGGCCACAGGAGCGCCGACAACAAGAAGTAGCGCCACTCCCTGCGTCACAGAATCCGACAGCCCCAGGACGGGCACCAGGAGATCGACAATCTGGAGCAGGGCGAAGGCGGCTGCTCCATACAACCCCATCACGCGAAAGACGCGGCGGCGGCGTAGCTCCGCGAAGAAGCGGCGGTATGCTGGGGGTCGGTCAGGCATTCCAGGGAAGATCCTACTCGGAGGGGAGATCCGGCGGTCGCCGCTGAGCGCCGGGGTCCCTAGCGGGGGCGTCTCCCGTACCGCCGCCGCCGGGGCCGTGCGCCCTCCTGGGCGCGCGCTCCTCCGTTGCGGCGAGCTCCGTCGGCAGTGCCCTGGACTCCGAGGCCTGCCTTGTCGGCCCTGGTGGATCGGGTACGCTCATCCCCATGCGTACCCCGGTTCGCGTCGGGTGTGGCATCGTAGGCGAAGCCCTGCAGGCGCACCCGGGGGATCCTCGATCCGAGGGTCCGTTCGATGCGGGCGAGGTCGGTCTCGTCCGCCGGGGTCATGAGCGTGAAGGCCTCGCCGGTCGCCCCGGCCCGAGCCGTGCGTCCCACCCGGTGTATGTAGTCCTCGGGGACGCCGGGGACGTCGAAGTTCACGACGTGTCCCAGGGCGTCCACGTCGATGCCGCGAGCGGCGATGTCCGTGGCCACCAGCACCCGGAAGGTGCCGTCCTTGAAGCCGGCCAGGGCCTTCGTGCGCTGGGCCTGGGATCGGTTTCCGTGGATGCGCTCGGTGTTGATCCCGTGGCGGTTCAGGAGCTTGGCCAGCCGATTCGCCCGATGCTTGGTCCGGGTGAAGACCAGAGCGTCGTCCATGTGGCGACCCTGGAGCAATTCCAGCAACAGCTGTGCTTTCAGCGATGCGGGCACGGGGTAGACAGCCTGCGTGATGCCCTGGGCCGGAGCGGACTTGCGTTGGAGCGCGATCCTGGCCGGCGCCCGGAGGATCTCGCGCGTGAGCGCCTCGATGGGAGGCGGCATGGTGGCACTGAAGAACAGGGTCTGACGCGGCGTCGGGATGTGGCGGAGCACCCGCCGGATGTCCGGAAGGAAGCCCATGTCCAACATCCGGTCCGCTTCGTCCAGAACCAGATACTCCAACCCCGGGAGGGCGGCATAGCCCCTGGAGAAGTGGTCCAGCAGTCGGCCGGGCGTGGCGACGACGACGTCGACACCCCCGCGCAGCGCGGTCTCCTGTGGAAGCATGCCGACCCCGCCGAAGACGGCGGCCGCCGTCAGCCCCGTATATCGAGCCAGCCCCTCGAGGTCGTCCAGGATCTGGAGGGCCAGCTCCCGAGTGGGAGCCAGGACGAGCGCCCGGGTCGTGCCGCGGGGGCGGTCCACCAGGTCATGTAGAATGGGCAGGAGGAAGGCGGCGGTCTTGCCACTTCCCGTGGCGGCACACGCCAACAGGTCCCGGCCCCTCAGGGCCTGGGGAATGGCTTGCGACTGAATGGGGGTAGGGCGTACGAAGCCCAGGTCCTCGACGCCTCGGATGAGGGTCGGGTGCAGCTGCAGGGCAGAAAAGTCCAAAAGTTGTCCGGTCTGAGAGCGCCGAGCAGGCCGGCCGGTGAATCCGGCTCAGGTGTCTGGCGCAGGTCTGGTGCGAGGCACCGCCCCCGGAGACGAGGGCTCGAGGTGGGAATCCCGCAGGCAGGAAGGTAGCGGAAAGGGGAGAGGCGCGTCAGTGGGTGCCGGGCGCCCTACGATGCCCCCGTGCCCCACGACCGTTCGACCTTACCCTCACGGAAGAGCACCACCTCCCCGGAATCGCGCTGAATGACGAGTCCCGCGCCCGGCGCACCCTGGACGCGCATCAGATCGTGCATCATGGCTTCCTCGCCACTCCACGGATACGCGTATACCAGGTCGAAATCCTCCAGCGGATGGCCGAGCTTCAGATACCCGGACACACCCTCGCCCACGGTCGCAAGGCGCCCGTCGCCGTCGGCGGGGCGCCACGCGTAGCCGGCAGGCAGGAAGCTTCCGGTGGTGAAGCGGGCCGCGGAGCGGTAGCGCCGAGCCATCTCCACGGAGATGGCAACGAGCTCTTCATCCAGCTCAATGCCGTGAGCTTCGTAGCCCAGAAGGTCAGCCATGATGGCAATGATCCCCGTGGCCGATCCCCATTCCAGGAAGCGGAGTCCAGGTTTCCACAGGTCGACGAGGGCGAGAAGGACCCGGCCGTATTCGGCAGGCACGAAGGAGTGCCAGCGGTGCCTCCGGACTTCACGGTCGAAATGGGCCCATATCTCCCAACCCTCCTCTCCGAGCTGGGCGAGGGTCACGCCCAGGGCAGGGTCGATCTCCGGTCCTCTTCCGTTCGTCACGCGTTCTCCGGTCAGGCCGTCGGATCGACGGGGAAAGGGGGCGCGCACCAGGCCGCTGAGGACCTTGGTACCCGGCATCAGATGAGAGTGCCCTGCCGTTCCGGCTCGCAACCGGGGCTCAGCTTCCTCGGCGCGGTGGGATTCCCTATCCGTGCAGGCAAGAGCAGGGGCCGATGTGCCATCGGTTACGTTCCCGCTAGCTTCCATCTACGCCCTCGTCGGCTCCTTGCGGGAGCCCCGTCCGGAGACAAGCCGTG
Organism: Gemmatimonadota bacterium; assembly: GCA_039589955.1. Classification (GTDB taxonomy): domain Bacteria; phylum Gemmatimonadota; class Gemmatimonadetes; order Longimicrobiales; family Gaopeijiaceae; genus SZUA-318. The sequence continues at coordinate 11,411 of JBDHGI010000111.1, forward strand.
TCCCACCCGTTCTCGATCGCCCGTTCCCGATTCTCTGTCCTCTCCGACCCGGCGCTCCTCGAGGAGATTCGCAGGCACACCGAGACCGATGGGGAGGCTTCCAGCATCCTCCGGTCCCTCGAGCGCTTCGGGACCGACGGCTCCATCCGGTACTTCGAGATGACGCCGAAGCAGAGCCGTCGCAACTACGGCCAGCACCCTGTCGTCGCGTGGAGCGTCACCGCGGTGCGGTAGGCTGCGCACAGCTCCCAGGTTCTCGGCGCCGACGCCCAAGAGGAGGGAGGACCGGTGCCCTGGGCTTCCCACAGGACAACCACCTGCAGACATTCGAGCGAACCCGTTGACGGCGCCCACACTTGCCGCGATGCTCCATGGTCACTCCCGGTCGGAGTGAGCCAAAGTTGATGAGGGCGGGGATCTCGTTCTTGGAGACCCCCGCCCTCTTTGTATTGTGGCCGAATCCGGTCACACGACGCGCGACCGATTCGCGCGAATACCAGCAGGTCGGCAAGTACGTATCACGTGGCTCCCGACTCGCAAAACCGAGGAGCGCAACGATGCGTACCAGCGGAACTGTCAAGTGGTTCAACGATCAGAAGGGCTTCGGATTCATCACGCCGGAGGATGGCAGCAAGGATTGCTTTGTCCATCACACCGCCATCCAGGCCGAGGGCCACAAGACCCTCGCCGAAGGAGCGCGGGTCGAGTTCGACATCGTCGCCGGAGAGAAGGGCCCCGCGGCGGAGAACGTCGTCGCGGCCTGACCGACCGACGAGCAAGAGATGATCCAACTCAGGGGCCGTCCCGACTATCGGGGCGGCCCCGCCGTCTCCTGGTGTGGGTTCGGACGGAGGCAGGTCGATATCCGAGCACTTCGACCTCCACGTCAGCGAGGGACCAATGGGCGTCACAGAGCACCCCTCGCAGGCGCATGGAGCGGTCAGTGTTTGAGCCGTTCCGGCCCGATTCGTGTGACGGGCTGTGTGACGACGTTCCCCCGCCCTTCCGGCGCATCCCCTCTCATCGTACCCATTTCGGGTGAGACGCTGCGTGCCAGAACGTCGCCCTCTCCTGTCCTACCCTCCTGGCCCGAGGAGAGCCCCCGTCTCGGTGAGGCTGCAGGAGGCGCCGGACACGTCGCATAGCGCCTGCACGACTTCCTCGAAGGACTCGTCCTCGAAGAAGGCCGTGACCCGGAGCCCGCCGAGAGCTTCGTCAGTGACCACCACGCTGCGGTCGAACCGTCGGGCGACCTCACGGGCCGCCGTGGACAGCGGGGTGGCCTGGAACAGCAGAAGGCCGTCCGGCCAATCGAGGAGCGTGTAGACGTCGCCCACCTGCGTCACGACCGGCGGCGACCCGGTTTCGGCGGTACCTACGGCGCCCGCCCCTACCGCCACCCGGCCCACCTCGTTGGTGACGGCCACCCGGCCGTCCACCACCACCGTGCGAAGCGAGCCGCCACCATAGGAGAGCTCGAACCGAGTGCCCAGGACCCGTGCCTCCATGCCGCCGGCCTCCACCACGAACGGCCGCTCCGTGTCGTGTCGGACGGCGAAGAAAGCGCGGCCACGCAGGGCGAAGCGCCGCTGCGATTCGCCGGCCCAGGCGTCGAGCTCGGACCCCGCAGCCAGCCTCACCACGCTTCCGTCATCCAGGACCTGCGTGACGGGCCCCGCGCCGGCCACGAACGTCGCCGACGGCCCGACGGGGGTTCCCGTTCCGCCGCCGAAGAACTGCGTGCCCAGGGCCACCGCGGCCACCGTCGCGGCCAGTGCCAGCGTGCCCATCACGGTTCTGCGGCTGTTTCGCCGGCGGCGCCGGGAATCCAGGGCCGTCACGGAGGCCCGCCCCTCGGCGCCGCCCATGATGGCCTCGGCGTCGGGAGCGTCGGCGTACTGCCCCCTCCCCACCGGCGCAGTGAGCTCCCACACCCGACGCGTCTCGACGAACCGGGTCTCGTTCTCCGGAGACTCGGCACGCCATGCCTCGACCCGGGCCTCCTCGGAGGGCGTGGCCAGGCCGCTGATCACGCGAATGATGGTCTCGTCCAAGTCTGCTCTACCGGGTTGGGGATGAATCCTCTACTACTCACACGTCGGACGCGGGCGGATTCTACCAATGGTGCGCCCCGCCCACGGGCCGCCCGTGCCCCTAGGGCGGCGGCTTGTCCGACAGGTACGGGGCCAGCGCGGCCCTGAGGTCCGCCATGGCGAGGCTCATCTGGTTCGCCACCGTCTGGGGTGACCGCCCCAGCACCTCGGCGATCTCCGCGTACGTGAGGCCCTCCTCCCTGGCCAGCCGGAAGACCTCCTGTCGCTTGGGCGGGAGAGCCGAGACGGCCCGGGCCGCCGCGCGCTCGAGCTCACCTGCGACGGCGTGCTCCGACGGCGTGGGCTCCGGCGTGGCGATATCGATCTGGGCTCGCCCCCTCTCCATGCGGCCCGCCCGCCTGAGCTCGTCCAGCGCGGCGTTCCGGGTCACGGTGTAGAGCAGGGCTTTGAGGGACCCGTCGACGCGCCAGCGATCCCGCTGGTCCCAGAGCTTGATGAACGCCTCCTGCACGACGTCCTGGGGATCCGCCGCTCCGTTCAGGATGCCCCCGGCATACTGGCAGAGGGGGTTCCAGAATGCGGCGAGGAGTGCCTCCAGCGCACGCGGGCTTCCGGCCCGAAGACCTTCGATCAGCTCACGCTCGGAAGACGGCGTCACAACGGTCATTGGTAGAGGCAGCCTCGGCCGAACGTGTCTGAGACGAAGATCTGCGCAGCAGGCGCTAACATAGCAAACGACCGTTGCC
>JBDHGI010000112.1:0-14105 GCA_039589955.1 Gemmatimonadota bacterium
CTCAACCGTCTCGAGCACACGCCCAAGCTGGTCATCGGTGCCCTCAACGGCCACACCGTTGGTGGGGGGCTCGAGATCGCCATGGCGACCGACATCCGCATCGCCCGCAGGGGAGGCGGGAAGGTCGGCCTGCCCGAGGTGTCGCTGGGTGTGCTGCCCGGTACCGGTGGAACGCAGCGCCTGGTGCGGATCGTGGGGAAGGCGAAGGCCATCGAGCTCATGGCCGAGGGCACGGTCTTCGACTTCGATCGAGCCCAGGAGCTCGGCGTGGTGAACAGCGTCATCGACGCCGACGACCGTGACGACTTCCTGGCCAAGGTCCTGGACTACGCCCGTCGGTTCACCACGCCCGCCAAGGCCACCAAGGCGGTGGGGCTGATCAAGCGCTCGGTCCAGACCGGCTCCGAGCTCCCCTTCGAGCTGGCCCTGGCCCTGGAGCGCGAGCTCCAGCAGCAGCTCTTCGCCAGCGAGGATGCCAAGGAGGGTATCGCCGCCTATGTGGAGAAACGAGAAGCCCAGTTCAAGGGGCGTTAGTGGAGTCCACCGACGGGGTCCGGAATCCGGACCCCGTCGCTTTTTCGGCCGGCGTGGCCGGCCAGACCAACCCCGATCTACCGAGACATGAGCGACGCAACCCGCAACCGCCTCTGGATCGCCAACGAATGGGTCGACGCCGCATCGGGCGCCACGTTCCCCACGGTCAATCCCGCCACCGGGGAGATCATCACCGAGGTGGCCGAAGCCGGGGCGGAGGACGTCGATCGAGCTGTCACGGCCGCGGCCCACGCCGTCCGGGGATCCGCGTGGGGCCGTATGAACCCCCACCGGAGGGCCGAGCTCCTGTGGAAGCTGGCCGACGCCCTCGAGGCCGACGCCGACGAGCTGGCCACTCTGGAGACGGCGGACAACGGCAAGACCTTGTTCGAGTCCCGGAAGGTGGACCTGCCCAGCGTGGTGGAGAACTTCCGCTATTTCGCAGGCATGGCCGACAAGGTCGGGGGGAGCACGATCCCCGTGGCCGGTCCGTACTTCAATTACACGCTGCGGGAGCCCGTGGGCGTGGTGGGCGTGATCACGCCCTGGAACTTCCCACTGTCCCTGGCGGCGTGGAAGGTGGCGCCGGCGCTGGCGACGGGGAACGCCGTGGTGTTGAAGCCCGCAGAGCAGACGCCTCTCACCGCGCTTCGTCTGGGCGAGCTGGCGGCGGAGGTGGGCTTCCCGGAAGGCGTCCTCAACGTGGTGCCGGGATTCGGACCTACCGCAGGCGCCGCCCTCGTCCGTCATCCCCGGGTCGACGCCATCGCGTTCACCGGGTCGACCGCGGTGGGGAAGATCGTCATGAGGGACGCCGCGGACACGCTCAAGAAGGTATCGCTGGAGCTCGGTGGGAAGTCACCCAACGTGGTCTTCGCCGATGCCGACCTGAAGGACGCCGTGCGCGGCGCATCCACCGGGATCTTCTACGGAAAGGGAGAGGTCTGCGCCGCGGGCTCCAGGATCCTGGTCGAGCGGGCCATCTACGACGACTTCGTGGCCCAGCTGGCGAAGCGGGCCGATCAGATGACGGTGGGCGATCCCATGGAATCCGGCACGCGCCTGGGCGCCATCGTCTCGGAGGAGCAGCTCGACCGGGTGATGTCCTACGTGGAGGAGGGAAAGTCCGAGGGAGCACGCCTGGTTGCCGGCGGCGAGCGCACGACGGTGAACGGTAAGGGGAACTTCGTCACCGCAACCGTCTTCGCCGACGTGGACCAGGACATGACCATCGCTCAGGAGGAGATCTTCGGTCCGGTGGCAGCCGTGATTCCTTTCGAGGACATGGAGGACGTCATCGAAAAGGCCAACGGCACCATCTACGGGCTGGCGGCAGGGGTGTGGACCCGGGACATCGGCAAGGCCCACAGGATGGCGGCGGAGCTCCAGGCCGGCACCGTGTGGGTGAACACCTACAACCAGTACGACTCCGGGTCCCCGTTCGGGGGGTACAAGCGTAGCGGGTTCGGACGGGATCTCGGCTGGGAGTCGGCCCTCGAGAAATACACCCAGATCAAGAGCGTCTGGGTGGCGATGGATCGATAGGAGGCATCATGCGTGAAGCCTGGATCATCGACGGCGTGCGGACGCCCATAGGGCGGCACGGGGGAGGCCTGGCCAAGGTACGACCCGATGACCTCGCCGCCCTCACCATCGAAGCGTTGCTGGATCGAACCGGGGTCGAGCCGTCCCTCGTGGACGACGTGATCTTCGGGTGCATCAACCAGGCTGGAGAGGACAACCGGAACGTGGCCCGGATGGCGCTGCTGCGGGCGGGGATGCCCGTGGAGGTACCGGGGCAGACCATCAACCGGCTGTGCGGATCGGGGATGCAGGCGGTGCTGTCGGCCGCCCACGCCATTGCCGCCGGGGAGGGTGACGTGTTCGTCGCCGGCGGAGTGGAGAGCATGAGCCGGGCACCCTACGTGATGTTGAAGCCGGAGCAGGCGTACGGCCGGGGCAATCCCGCCGTGGCGGACACCGTTCTGGGTTGGCGGTTCCCCAATCCGGCGTTCACGCCGGAGTGGACCATCGGCCTGGGAGAGACCGCCGAGGTGGTGGCGGAGGACCACGGCATCACCCGAGAGGAGCAGGATGCCTTCGCCCTCGAGAGCCAACAGCGTTGTGCCCGCGCCGTGGCCGAGCGCCGCTTCGACGACGAGATCGTTCCGGTGAGCGTGCCCCAGCGGAAGGGGGAGCCGGTGGTGGTGGACACCGACGAGCACCCCCGGCCCAGCACCGACCAGGCCTCCCTCGCCAGGCTCCGGCCGGTGTTCAGGAAGGACGGCACGGTGACGGCGGGCAACTCCTCGGGCATCAATGACGGCGCCGCCGCGCTCCTGGTGGTAAGCGCCGAGTGGGGAAGGAGATCGGGGCTCGAGCCCATGGCCCGCGTCGTGGCGGGCGCCGTGGCCGGCGTCGAGCCCCACCGCATGGGGATCGGACCGATCCCGGCCACCGGCAAGGCCCTGGCTCGGGCCCGGTGGGAGGTGGGGAGCCTGGACCTGGTCGAGCTGAACGAGGCCTTCGCCGCCCAGTCCATCCCCTGCATCCGCCAGATCGGTCTGGACGCGGCCAGGGTGAACGTGAACGGGGGAGCCATCGCCCTGGGGCATCCCGTGGGCTGCTCCGGAGCTCGCATCCTGGTCACGCTGCTTCACGAGATGAGAAAGAGGGGTTCGAGGCGGGGGCTGGCCACCATGTGCATCGGCGTCGGCCAGGGCATCGCCACCCTCGTGGAGGCCGTATGAGCGACATCGACGTGGTGGCGGTGCTCGGAGCGGGCACCATGGGTCACGGGATCGCTCACGTGTGCGCCCTGGCCGGCTGCCGCGTCCTCCTCTACGACGTCGACGGGGACGCGGTCGGGAGGGGCCTGGAGCGCATCCGCCGCAACCTGGACAAGGGCGTGGAGCTGGGGAAGGTCGCCGCGGAGGAGCGGGAAGCCGCGCTGGAGCGCATCCAGCCTGCCGCCCAGATCTCGGACGCCGTCGTGGACGCGGACCTCGTTGTCGAGGCCGCGCCGGAGTCCCTTGACCTCAAGATCGCCATCTTCGGCGAGGTCTCGGCCGCGGCCCCGGCCCATGCCGTCCTGGCCAGCAATACGTCGTCCCTGTCCATCGAGAAGATCGCCGGCGCCCTCCCGGACCCCGGAAGGGTCGTCGGGCTGCATTTCTTCAATCCGGTCCACCTGATGAAGCTCGTCGAGGTGGTGTGGGGACCTGCGACGTCCGATGCCACCAGGGACACGGCGGTCGCGTTCGTCCGCCGACTGGGCAAGGAGCCCGTGGTCGTGCGGGACGCGCCGGGCTTCGCCTCGTCCCGACTGGGAATCGTGCTGGGCATGGAGGCGATCCGCATGGTGGAGGAGGGCGTGGCCGCTCCGGAGGACATCGACAAGGCCATGGAGCTCGGCTACCGGCACCCCATGGGGCCGCTGAAGCTCACGGACCTCGTTGGCCTGGACATCCGGCTGGGCATCGCCGAGTACCTCCACGAGACCCTGGGATCGGAGGCCTTCCGCCCGCCGGAGCTGCTCCGTCGCATGGTGGCCGAAGGAAAGCTGGGCAGGAAGGCGGGCCAGGGGTTCTACGACTGGAGCGAAGCGTGACGGACGCCTCACTGGTTCTGTTGGAGAAGCGTGACGACGGCGTGGCCGTCGTTACGCTCAACCGCCCGGACAAGCTGAACGCCCTCAACGCGGAGGTCCGCCAGGCTCTCATGGAGACCTTCGACGCCCTGGCGGAGGATGAGGCGGTGAAGGTGGTGGTCCTCCACGGCGCGGGCGATAAGGCCTTCGTGGCGGGAGCGGATATCACCGAGTTCGCCTCGCGAACCCCCGAGGAGCAGCGTGCCGTGTACCGCCGACGGCGCATCTACGAGACCGTCGCCGAGTTCCCGAAGCCCGTGATCGCGGCGGTCCACGGCTTCTGCATCGGGGGCGGTTCGGAGCTGGCGTTGGCGTGCGACATCCGCGTGGCGGACACCACGGCCCGATTCAGTCAGGCGGAGGTCCGGATCGGCCTGATTCCGGGTGGGGGAGGGACCCAGCGACTGGCGCGTCTCGTGGGGCGCGGGCAGGCCATGCTCATCTCATGCACCGGCGACTTCGTGGAGGCGGACGAGGCGCACCGCATCGGGCTGGTGGACGTCCTCACCGAGGAAGGCGGACACCTGTCGAGGGCGCTCCAGCTCGCGGGCCGGATGGCTCGATGGAGCGTGGTTTCCCTGAGGTTGGCCAAGCAGGCCGTCAACGCCGCCTTCGAGCTACCGCTGGGCGAAGGGCTGCGGCACGAGATGGAGCTGTTCCTCACCGCATTCGCCAGCGAAGACGGTCGCGAGGGAGTCCGCGCCTTCGTGGAGAAGCGCAGGCCCGAGTTCAAGGGGCGCTAGCCTCCGTCGCCCCCCGGGGCGCCGCCGCGCCCGCTCGACCCGCGGCCCGATCTGCGCTAGGATAGCCGCCGTCATCCGAACGGAGGAGCTCATGCGCACTCGTCTGCCGGTCCTCGCCCTGGTCGCTCTGCTCTCGAGCCAGGGCCTGGCTCACGCCCAGGAGGAGCACCGCGAGATCCTGCGTCAGAAGTTCCAGGAAGAGCTCGAGTCCATCGCCTGGGGCTACGACGGCGTGGCGGGGATCCACGTCATGGACCTCGTGGACGGGGACGTCTTCGACGTGGGCGGCGACATGGTCTTTCCCCAGGCCAGCGCCATCAAGATCCCCATCCTACTCGAGCTCTTCCGGAGAGCCGAGCACGACCCGGACATCCTGACCCGGCGCGTCGAGCTGACCGACGAGGTACGCACGGAGGGAAGCGGCGTGCTCCGGCTCCTCACCGACGGGGGCTCGTCGTTGTCGCTCGAGGACTATGCCATCTACATGATCGTCTACTCCGACAACACGGCTACGAACGTGCTCATCGACGAGCTGGGGATGGACGCCGTCAACGCTCTGTCCGCCTCCCTGGGCGCCACCTCCACGAGGCTGCAGCGGAAGATGATCCGGGAAGAGGAGTCGGCGTTGGGAAACGAGAATCTGTCCACGCCCCTGGATGCCGCGCTGATCATGCGAAAGATCCAGGAGTGTGATCTTCCCATGAGCGTCGAGCGGTGCAGCCGGGTGCGGGAGATCCTGGAGATCTACAAGTCGGGGCCCGTGCGTGCGCCCGTGCCGCGCAGCGTTCCCATCGCCTTCAAGCCCGGGGGCATCACCGGCGTGGCGACCGTCTGGGCGCTGGTGGACCTCCCCGGGAGGCCCTACGCCCTCTCGGTGATGTCCAACTACGGAGGAGACGGCGGCGAGGTGGTGGAAGCGGCTTCGGACGCCGCCTTTCGGTATTTCTCGAAGCTGAGCGGCGCCACTCCCTACGGCACCCGAGTCTCGCCCGAGCTCCTGCGCCGGATCCGGGGAAGCCAGGGGGGGACACCCCGATGAAGCTGCGCACCGCCCGGCTCCTCACCGGTGTCTACCTCGTGGTGGCCCTCGTGGTGGTCACGTGGCCGGGAATGGTGCCCTTCGCTCGCATCCGCCCGATGGTGCTCGGCCTGCCGTTCTCCTTCTTCTGGGTCGCGGCCTGGATCGCCGGCGTCGTGCCGGTGCTGTTCCTCCTCGACCGGGTGGAGCGGCGTCACCGGCCGCGGGAGGACGCCTGATGGAGCGCTGGGTCCTCGTCACGGCCATCATCGGCGTGTACCTGCTGGCGACGCTGGCCATCGGCCTCATGGCGGGACGGCGAGCCTCTCGCTCCGTGGCGGGCTACGTGGCCGGAGACCGGAGCTTCGGGCTTCTGGTGATGTACTTCGTCACCGGCGCCACGGTCTTCAGCTCGTTCGCGTTCCTCGGTGGCCCCGGGTGGGCGTATTCCAGGGGCGCGGCGGTCTTCTACATCCTGGCCTACGGGGCCCTCGGGATGGCCCCCTTCTACTGGATGGGGCCGAGAATCGCGGAGCTGGGGCGACGGCTGGGACACGTCACTCAGGCGCAGTGCATCACGGGGCGATTCCCCTCCCGCACGCTGTCCGCCCTCATCGCCCTCATGAGCCTGGTGGCGTTCGTGCCCTACATCACCATCCAGATCCGCGGGGCCGGAATCGTCATCGAGGCGGTGACCGAAGGACACGTGCCCCTCTGGCTGGGCTCCCTGGTGGCCTACGGCATCGTGGTGGTCTACGTGCTGGCCTCGGGAGTCATGGCCGTGGGATGGACGAATACGTTCCAGGGCGTGTTCATGGTGGCCATCGCCTGGATCCTGGGCATCTACCTGCCCTTCCGCCTCTACGGCGGCGTGGGTCCCATGTTCGAGCAGATCACCGCGGCCCGCCCGGAGCTGCTCGTGCCTCCCGGCCTGGACGGGGCGGGGGAGCCGTGGACCTGGGGGGCCTACTCCACGTATATCCTGGTCAGCGTCGTGGGGCTGATGATGTGGCCGCACCTCTTCATGAAGGCCTACACGGCCAAGGATGATCGGACCTTGCGCCGGACCGTCATTCTCTTCCCGACCTTCCAGCTGTTCCTGATCCCGGTGTTCCTCATCGGCTTCAGCGGCGTGCTGTTCCCCGAGGCGCCGCCGACGTCGGACTTCATTCTGCCCTTCATGATCCTCAGGACCGACCTTCCGGCCCTGGTGGTGGGGCTCTTTTGCGCCGGGGCCTTGTCGGCTTCCATGTCCACGGGCGATGCTCTGCTTCACGCTTCCGCGTCCGTGGTGGTCGAGGACGGCGTATCCCGATACGTGACTCTGGACGACCGTCAGCAGAGGCTCCTCATGAGGGCGCTCGTGCTCCTCACCGGAGCGACGGCCTTCGTCTTCGCCCTCGATGAGGATTCCTCCCTCGTGCAGCTCCTCGCCACCGCCTACGGGATCGTGTCGCAGCTCGCTCCCCCCGTGTTGGCCGCCCTGTATTGGCGACGGGCAACCACCGCGGGAGTGCTCGCCGGCCTGGTTGCCGGCTGGGCGACCGCGGGCTTCTTCTACTTCCAACCAGCCCTGAAGCCCTTCGACATGCACGAGGGGATCCTGGGCCTCCTGATCCACGTCCCCGTTCTCGTCCTCGTGAGCCTCGCGACGAAGCCTCAGGATGCCCGGCACCAGGCAGCCTATTTCGGTGACCGCATCGAGAGCGCGTCATGACCGAGGAGAGGAGCGAGCTCGAGGCACTCCGCGCCCGCATCCGGGAGGTCGATGAGGCGCTGGTCAGGCTCGTCGGCGAGCGAAGGGCCCTGGTGCTCGCCATCGGACGCGCCAAGGCGGCCCTGGGGCTTCCCGTGCTGGATCCTCCCCAGGAAGCGAGAGTCGTTCGCCGAGCCGCCGAGCTGGCGAGGGAGCTCGGTGTGGATGAAGAGGCCGTGCGGGATATCCTCTGGCGCATCGTGGCTTCGGCCCGAGACGAACAAGAGGGGCGGACCCGTTGGGGTCCGCCCCTTGGTGGCGAAGCCGTGGAGCCGCGGGAGTCGGACGACTAGTCTGCGCGCCGTCCGGTCCTGCTCCTCCCCATGAACGCCACCACCTGGGGTGAGTCGCCCACGGGGACCCGTACGGCGTAGACCTCGTTGGGGGGCGTCACACCCCGCAGCAGCTGGGGATTGAGGGCTCGTAGGACGTCCACGTCCGTATCCAGGGCACGGGCGATCCAGGCCAGGGACGTGGCGCCGGGAACGAAGACCCGGTCGAACTCATAGGGGTTCCGCTCCTCCACCGCGAAGCCTTCCTTCTCCGCATCCTCCGCCAACAGCACCGCAGCCACGAGGCGAGGCACGTACTCCCGGGTCTCCCGGGGCAGATGGTCCAACACCTCCCAGTAGAGGTCCTCTTCACCCTTCCGCCCGTCCGCGTGGCGGTTCAGGACGCGCTCCACGCGGCTCGGTCCGGCATTGTACGCCGCCGCTGCCAGATACCACGACCCGAAGTACTCGTGCAGCCAGAGCAGGTAGTCCAGCGCCGCATCCGTCGCCTTGACCGGATCCCGGCGCTCATCCACCCACTCATCGACGCGGAGGCCGTATGCCTGGGCCGTGGGGCCCATGAACTGCCACAGGCCGACTGCCGAGGCCGAGGAGACGGCCCAGGGCGAGAAGCCACCCTCCATCATGGCGACGTAGATCAGCTCCTCGGGCATGCCTCGCTCACGGAGCTTGCCGCGGATCATCTCGTCGTAGATTCCCTGCCTCTCCAGCAACACCTCGAACACCTTGCGCTGGTCCGTGCGGAAGCGCCTCACCCAGCGCTCTACGCGCGGGTTCACGTGCAGCGGCAGCGCCGCGCCCACCGTCGCGGTCTCGGAGACTTCCTCCGAGGAGACCTCTGGGGCTCGTTCCACCCAGTCGGCCCGCAGAACGAGCACGAGGGGGATGGCGAGCAGAGCCGACCCGTTGAGGAGCCTGCTCGACAGGGTGAGCCCCGTGAAGCGGAGGGGGGCGAGGGATTTTGTTTTATTCCTGCTTGGCCCGGGGGGGGCGATATCGTTCATGTACTACCTCCGTTCTGCCTCCTCCTCGTACAAGTGTGCCGGGATGCTGACCTCGGATCACTTGGGCAGAGTAAGGGGAGCGGGGGGTCGGAGGAGGCGTCTTCGACGCCCGGGTCCACCAGGGCAGACCCTTCCGAGACTCATCGATCTCGTGATTCCTTTACCACAGCCAGGGGTCGATGGTTCCCGGTCCCAGTGTACGAAGAGGTCCGGCCCCCCATACCGCGGTGGGGCCGGACCCCTCCAAAGGTCGACTGCGACTACTCGCTCGGGTACACCGAAATCACGGGCCGACGCCGAATCCGCTCGAACTTCACGACGCCGTCCACGAGGGCGAAGAGCGTATCATCGCCTCCGCGGCCGACGTTGCGTCCGGCGTGGAATCGGGTGCCCCGCTGGCGAATCAGGATGCTCCCGGCACTGACGGGCTGGCCGCCGAAGCGCTTGACACCCAGGTGCTGAGGATTGCTGTCCCGCCCGTTTCGGCTCGAGCCGACGCCCTTCTTGTGTGCCATCGATCGTACCCGTCCTGAATCTGGTGGGGCGCGCTCAAGCGAGCGCGACCTCGTCGACTCGGATCTCGGTGAAGCCCTGACGGTGTCCCTGCTTGCGTCGGTAGCCTTTCCGGCGCTTGCGCTTGAAGACGATGATCTTGGGCGTCCGGCCGTGGCGGAGGACTTCCGCCTTGACGGTCGCCCCCTCCACCGTCGGCGCACCCACGAGCACCTTCTCTGCCCCGTCACCGGCCAGGAGCACGCGATCGAACGTCACGGTCGCGCCCGGCTCGGCCTCCAGGCTCGGAATGCGCAGGCGGGCTCCGGGCTCCACCCGGAACTGCTTGCCACCGGTCTGAAACACCGCGTACATGCTGGATCCCCGATCAGGGTCAAGTCTCTGTTGTGTCGATGTAGAGCCTGATAATGTCGATGGACTTCCGGGCACGGTCAAGGTCTTCCAGGGGACCGACTACACCACCGCATACTTGTCCGTGACGTCCGTCTCTGCGGGGCCCGACAGAAGGCGGAACTCGTCCTGGGCCATCAGGGGATCGTCTCTCAGGGCCAGGTCCAGCCGCGTTCGCCGGGTAACCCTCCTGAGGAAGTCGGGCTCGCCTTCCATCACCTGGAGCGCCACCTCGGGGTGCACGCGCACCACGATGCGACGCTCGTCCTTGGTCGCTGCCGCCCTTCGGAGGCTCCGCTCGATGCGTCGCACGACCGTGACCGGAGTATAGATCCGCCCGGCTCCGCCGCACGACCGGCAGACGTCGGTGAGGGAATGAATGAGCGGAGGCCGGACCCTTTGCCTGGTCATCTCGACGAGGCCGAGATTCGAGACCTCGAAGGCCTTGGTGCGCGCACGGTCCCGGCCCAGATGGGACCGGAGCTCGTGAAGCACCTTGTCCCGGTTCTCCTGGGACTCCATGTCGATGAAGTCCACCACGATGATCCCGCCGATGTCCCTCAGCCGTAGCTGCTTCGCGATCTCCCGGGCCGCATCCAGGTTCGTCCGCAGGATGGTCTGCTCCGGGTCCTTCTTCCCCTTCCCCGTGAACCGGCCCGTGTTCACGTCGATGGAGACCAAGGCCTCGGTTGGCTCGATGACGACGTGCCCGCCGGATTTCAGATCGACCCGCCGCTTGAAGATCTTCTGGATTTCCTCCTCGACGTCGTGCTCGTCGAAGAGGGGCACCGGCCCGTTGTGGAGGTGGACCCGACCCATGAGGTCGGGATCGACCGTCCTCACGTACTCCGCGATCTCGTCGAAGACCGCCTTGCTGTCGATGCGCAGCGCGTCGAACTTGTCGCTGAAGAGGTCCCGAATCACACCGCTGACGAGCTTCGCCTCGCGGTGCACGACCGAGGGCGCCTTGGAGGATTGGGCCCTTCGTCGGATCTTCTTCCACATCTTCAGAAGGCGCTGGAATTCGGCGTGAAGCGTCTTCTGCGTGACTTCCTCGCTCACGGTCCGCACGATGATGCCCCCCGAATCCTTCGGGAGGACCTCTCGTGCCATCTTCCGCAAGCGCAACCGCTGGTCCCTCCCCTCGATCTTGCGGCTCACCCCCACGTGGGAGGAGTCGGGCATGTAGACTAGGAACCGGCCCGGAAGCGATACCTGGGCGGTCAGGCGGGGGCCCTTGGTGCTGATGGGCTCCTTCGTGGCCTGGACCAGGATCTCCTGTCCCTTCTCCAGGTGGTCTTGGATGGGCGGGAACTTCTTGGGCCGCCGCCGCCTGCGGGATCCCGAGTTGCCGTTGCCGTTGTCCTCGTCGTCGAGGTCGTCGGGATCGAGATTCAGGTCAGAAACATGCAGGAAGCCTGCCTTCTCCGTACCGATATCGACGAACGCGGCCTGGATCCCCGGCAGCACGGCCTCCACGCGTCCCAGGAAGATGTCTCCGACGATACGGTCCTGATCCGGGCGATCCACCATGATCTCGACCAGCTGACCGTCTTCGAGGAGCGCCACCCACGACTCCTGGGGCGTGGCACTCACAAGGATTTCTCTCCTCAAGTGTCCTCTCTCACGTGTCGCCGTTCCCTCGCCCTGTGAGCCCCACGGGCGTCCCAGCTCCGCTCGCCCCTACAGACAGGGCCTCACGGAAACCGGCGACCACCCGGGCGCCCGCCATCTCGGGTGCGGTGTCTTCGATGTCCTGGAGCCAAGACGCTCCAGAACGTCGCTCCCCCCGCGGCGGAACGGCTTCGTTATGAACTGTCGGCCCCGACCGACGCGAGCGTCGCTCGGGATGTCACGTCTACCTGTGGATCGGCCAGCACCATCTTCAGGAGGTACCGTCCGATGACGATTCTCTGGATCTCGCTGGTACCCTCTCCAATCTCGCACACCTTGGCGTCCCTGAGCATCCGCTCCACCGGGTAGTCGCTCGTGTAGCCGACGCCCCCGAGGGTCTGGACCGCCGCCAGGGTCGCTCGCATGGCGAGCTCCGAACAGAACAGCTTCGCCATGGAAGCCTCTTTCGAGAAGGGGCTTCCCTGATCTTTCAGCCAGGCCGCATGGTACGTGAGGTGTCTCCCGGCCTCGATCTCCGTCGCCAGGTCCGACCAGCGGAACTGCACCTGCTGGAAATCCCACAGGGGCCGCCCGAACTGCCTCCGTTCGGCTGCGTAGGCCACCGCAACCTCGAGGGCGGCCTGGGCGAGGCCCAGCGACAGGGCGGCGACTCCGATCCGACCGGAATCGAGGACCTTCATGAAGTTCACGAAGCCGCGTCCTTCGTCGCCAAGCCTTTGCTCGGCGGGAATCCACGCGTCCTCCAGGAAGAGCTCCCGCGTATCGGAAGCCCTCCACCCCATCTTGTCCTCTTTGGCGCCGGCTCGGACCCCCTCGGTGAACGGAAGGTCGGAACGGTGGCCCACGCCGAGCTCTCGGGCCTTCTCCAGGTCGGTGGTGGGCTTGCAGACGATGAAGTTGGTGATGCCCCCGGTGCCACGCCCGGGCGCGGTCACCGCGGTCACCACGAAGATCTCCCCCACCCCGGCATGGGTGATGAAGATCTTGGATCCGTCGAGCCGATATCCGTCCCCCGATCGCACCGCACGGGTGCGCGTGCCGGAGGAGTCCGAGCCGGCTCCGGGCTCCGTCAGCCCGAAGCCGCCGAGGACCTCGCCTCGGGCCAGCAGGGGCACGAACCGACGCTTCTGATCGTCCGTCCCGAAGAGGAGGATGGGCGACGTGCCCAGGGTCGTGTGGGCGGAGACCGTGATGGCGTGGCTCGCGTCGTGCTTGGCGAGCTCCTCCACCACGAGGATATAGCTCAGCTCGTCCAGCCCCATGCCCCCGAGCTCCGTGGGCACCGGGATCCCCATCAGGCCCATCTCCCCCATGGCCTTGACGTTGTCCCACGGGAACGCCGCGGCTTCGTCGAGCCGGCCTGCCACGGGCGCCACCGCCTCCTGCCCGAAAGCACGGACGCGCTTTTGGAGGCGCTCGTGCTCGGCAGTGAAGTATCGATGCATGGGCTCACGGAAGCTGGAGACGAGTCCGGGGCACACAGCGATCGCATGCCCCGCACCGCGGGGGTGCCTCCTCCCCGAAATACGAGAGAAGCGTCCGCCGTCGACAACCCCGGGATCGGGCGTACCGCTCGACGGCACGCAGACGATCCAGAGCACCTCGACGCAGCCGCCGAAGCGGTCGCAGGTCGGCGCGGCGACGAACGCTCGTCTGAACGTTGTGAGACCCTTCAGGGGGGACATCGGTTCCGCTCAAGGCGTCGCGGGTGGACTCGCTCACCCGGACGGCTCCCGATCGGTCGAGGGCCGCGAGCGCCGCCACGAGCCCGTCCTCGGTCATCTTCGCCCCGCACCCACGGCGCAAGACCTCCAGGGAGACCGAGACGCGCCCGTCGGGAGCCGCGAGCCGGCGCAGCAGGGTGTGCAGGCGGCGCAGGGCCGCCGGAGGGGGATGGCTCTGGCTCACGAACGCCTCTCCCAATCGGGCGTCGTGGGGACCGTGAAACGCCACGCACCAGGCCGGATCCCCGTCCCGCCCGGCCCGGCCGGCCTCCTGGTAGTACGCCTCCAGAGTCCCAGGCAGCTGCATGTGCGCGACGACCCGCACGTCCGCCTTGTCGATCCCCATCCCGAATGCGTTGGTGGCCACCACCACACGGCAGCGCCCCGACATGAACGCGTGCTGGACCCGGGACCGCTCCTCCGGATCGAGGCCGGCGTGATATCGCTCCGTGGGGAGGCCGAACCCCGCCAGGCTGTCACGCACCGCCTCGACGCCCTTGCGGGTCCCGGCGTAGACGACGGCGGATCCTCCGACGCGCTTGAGAACTGCGTGGGCGCGCCTCACCCGTTCACCGAGGCTCTCCGCGGGTTGCACGGCCCAGCGGAGATTGGGGCGATCGAAGGAGCGCACCTGTACCACGGGCCTGCGAAGCCGCAGGTTCCCGACGATGTCCCGCCGGACCCGGGGCGTCGCCGTGGCAGTGAGGGCGATGAAAGGAACCCGGAGAACCGTCCTCAGCTGCCCGATCCGGCGGTAGGCGGGTCGGAAATCGTGTCCCCACTCGGAGATGCAGTGGGCTTCGTCCACGGCCACGAGACGGATCCCGGCCTTGCCGATCCGGGCCA
>JBDHGI010000113.1:0-15827 GCA_039589955.1 Gemmatimonadota bacterium
TCGCTCCTACGACCCAGACGTCTCGAGGACCGCTCCCCCATATGGCGAAGAGGTCCTCACCCGTGAGGCCCTGTGCGCCTTGCGCCCAGCGCTCTCCGTCCCAGACCCAGATACTACCCTGGTCGCCCACAGCCCAGGCGCGCCCCCTGCCTACTCCCCAGGTGTCCCAGAGCGTGACACCCGCTTCCTTCAAGCCGTCTGGAGCGGCATCCGTCCAGACCTGCCCGTCATAGTGCAACAGTGTTCCACTCCTCCCCACCGCCCAGATATCGTCTGGCGCGCTGCCCCAGACCCGGACGGGCCAGGCCGAGCCGGTGCGCTGGAACGACGCGGACCACACGGATCCATTGAAGTGGAGGACCTCCAACGATCCGGCTGCCCATACGTCCGAAGGGCCGGTCCCCCAGATTCCGATAATTGTTCTCGGCTCTGACGGAATCGACGCTCGACTCCACTCCATGCCATCGAACCGGAGTATGCCCTCGTCGTCCACGGCCCACACGTGCTGATCGTCGCTCCCCCACAGATCGTGTAGCGAAGTCGTGCCGACCCCCTCGGCAGGATCAGACCACGCCCACGTAGCCGGCTCACCACCGTCGTCGGTGACGGTCAGGGTGGAGTGGGCGTTCAACCCTCCACCTGCGACGCGAATAGTCGTCTGTCCGTCCCGGATGGCACGGACGAAGGCATCCGCCCCGACCGTGGCCACGTCGACATTCGAGCTCGAGAGCGTCCCTTCCGCCGCCTCGACAGGGAATCCGTTCCGGTCCTCCGCCCGCCACTCCAGCTGGACCGATTCACCGACCCGCGCGTTGGCGGACCGTGGGATCAGCTCCAACGACTGGGCCTCCTGTGCGACGGTGAGGGTCGCGGCAGCCGAAACACCCGAGACCGAGGCCGTGATCGTGGCGGTCCCGTTCGAGACCGCCACCGCCCGCCCGGTTGCGTCCACCGTGGCAATGCCCGCGCTCGACGTACTCCACTGCAGGGACGACGCGTCTCCATTCGTAACGACGGCAGAGAACGGCAACGTGTCGCGGAGCGCAGTCAGCGTGCCATGGGATGGTGTGATCGTGACCGTCGGTGTGACGGGCTGTCCCGGACCGGTCGGGTCACCGGAATCTGGCTTTCCGCACCCAGACAGGATGATGACGGCAATAAGCCAGAAGAGGATGGTGGTTCCTCTCGAAGACCGCTCGGACATGATGACACACAACTCCCCGGGGTCACACCCCTCGCACGAAAGGATCAGAAGTTCGACGCCAGCGCAGGTGGTCTGGGGCAGATTGCGCTAGTAGCAACGACTGTATGGTCGTCGGTGCGAATGACGCGTAACGAATCGGAAGTCGCATCCACCGTGTAGAAGACATCACCACGCCGGGGCACGGCTATCCCAAATGCGCCAACCGGGACCGTATCCGCAACCGTGGCGGAGGTCCCGTCCACAACCACAATCTGACTCCCCGACAGCTACCCTGCGGAAGACCGTCGCAGAGCTGGGACTCACCAGCTGAAGGTACCCGTCCCTGCCAAAAGCACCGACGTAGACCGTCCCACCATCGGGGGACACCGCCACGCCCGCGGGCCCCCCGTCGATCTCCCCGAGGGGTATGAGCGCCTCGATCGAACGATCCGACGTGCTCAGCACGGCCAACTGGTCGCTCTCGAACAGAGGTACGAAGGCCTCGCTCCCCGTGGGGTCCAGCCGGAGGTACTGCGGATTCATCCCTATCCTGACAGTATCCAGGAGCTCACCCGTGGATAGAGAGACGACCGTGACCAGCCCCTCACTCCCGTTCGTGCCCCAGATCATCTGACCGTCGGGTGAGACGTCCAACCCGAGACCCATGGGCGGGGTAGGCATGGTGCGCAGCACCTGCAGGCTCCGGGCGTCGACCTCGACGATGCCCCCGGACTCGCGTAAGCCTACGTATACGCGATCCCCGTTCGGCCCCGCCGCGACGCTGATCGGCCCATCTGGCAGCGGTATGACGTCCAGGACCCCTCCTTGTTCCACGTCATATACCGTGAGGGTACTGTCCCGGCATGCGACGAACACGCGCTCGGGCAGGGCGGATCCGTCCAGCCCCACGGGGTCCCCGTCACCGCAGGCCCCGACCGCAAGTAGACAGAGTGCGACGGCCACCCCCACTTCGGCAGGAGCTGTGCTTCGATCGTGACGCATCATCGTCCTTCCTCCGTCCGACGGGACCATCAGGCCCCGCGGCCTGTTCCGAGTCCTTCGACGCACACTCGGGCTAGAAGTTCGCTGCCACTGCGGGGCTGTGACACGCCGCGTAGGTGCTGACGACGGTATGGTCGTCGCTCCGGATGACATGCAGCTCATCCGTGCTCTCCCCTGTCTGCCAATTCCTGAGCTCCCCCACGGCGTAGAAGACGTCACCGGTTCTCGGCATGGCGAGGGCGAAGGCCGGGACGGGGATCGTGGTGACCAGCGTCTCCGATATCAGGTCCACCACGGCGACCCCACCGGGTCGAGCCATCATTACCTTCCGGCCATCCGGGGTCACCTCGACATCCACTGCCCCCCCACCCGAGCCGTTGCCCGCGATGGCCCTGCCGAGGACCGTGGGCGGGCTGGCGCTCACGATGAGTATGGACGGATACCAGAAATCGTACGTGCCCACATAGATGGTTCCTCCGTCAGGGGACACGGCAACACCGCCAGGACCAGACTCCATGTCCCCGAGGGGCACGAACGCCTCGACCGCCAGGTCTGCGGTCCTCAACACCGCCAGCTGGTCGTTGCCGTATACAGCCACGTACGCCCTGCTCCCCGTCGGATCCAGACGGAGGTACTGCGGGAACAATCCTATCCTGACGGTATCCACCATCTGACCACTGGAGAGGGACACGACGGTCACGAGCCCCTCATCCGAGTTCGTGCCCAGAACCAGGCTACCGTCGGGGGTCACGTCCAGCCCCAGGCTCATGGACGGGGTGGATATGGTGCGGACGATCCGAAGACTCGCAGCGTCGACCTCGACAATCCCGCCCGGATCGCTCAGCCCTACGTAGACTCGGCCCCCGGTCGGTGCAGTCGCGACACTGATCGGACTTCCGGGCAGCGGTACGGCGTCGAGGAAGACTCCCTGATCGACGTCGAACACACCGAGGGTACTATCCGCACATGCGATGAACACGCGCCGTGCCAATTGGGAGCCCTCCGGTCCCAGGGGACCTCCGTCGCCACAGGCCCCAGCCACGCTCAGGCAGAGCGTCACCACCAGCTCCAGCTTCATTCGTGCCAGGCGTCCGGTTCGATTCTTCATCGCCCTCTCTCCCCTGCGAGGAAGACGCTCGCTCACGGACTCATCCAACCTCTGGACATGGAGACCACGACAGCCATACGTCATGTAACGTAGGCCCCAAGCACGAGGGGGTCTCTCGTCTGCATCCATATCCGCGCCGCGGCAAGATCGTCGGGAAGCTTGGAGAAGCTCATTGTGCCGTACACGGCCACCGGGCGCCATCCCGACCATTGGCCTCTCCGCGATCCATCGAATCCCAGAGAGAATGAAGACGATCCTGATCAGTGACGATGACCTTCTCGTCGGCAAGCTGCAGATCGACGGTTGCGATCTCTTGATCTCCCTGGGGGATCTGTGGGAACAGACCCTCGTCAAGGCGACCACGCTGTACGAGCCGAAGCACGCCCTCGCTGTGCGCGGCAATCACGATCGCCCTGGTTATTGGGATCAGAGAGTGGGCCGGATCCGTCGCGGAGGGAAGCTGTGAGGCCCCACATCACGGTGCTGAACGTCCAGCACAACAACCGCAAGCGTGAGCTCGCCATGGAGCTGACGGGCCGGGGGACATTGACGTTCCCCTACCATCGCTGTGATCCGCCGCCGACCCGGGATGACCTGATCCGGGAGCTCTACGTCGACGACGAGCTGGGCCAGGAAGGTGTGACCTACGTGCTCGCCTCGGGCAAGGTAGGCAGCGTGGTCGCAGACATGGTCGTGGCGATGGGCAGGTCGTTCGAAGCAGGTGGCATCAGCGGCGCCGTCCCGTGCTTCAATCCCCCACCTTCCCTGCAAGCCCGAGAAACACGAGCACCGATCGGTTCAGACGCACCATGTCCTCTTCGCCGAGTCGGCCGATCCGATACCCCAGCCTGCGCCTCGGCACGGTGGTGATCTTGTCGACCATCAGCGAGCAGCGCTTCCTCAGTCCGTTCTCGACACTCGGCTCGAGCGGCAGCCTGAGAAGGGGCGCCTCGGTGGGATCGGAGGTCACGGCGCAGATCGTCAGCGAAGCGGTGCCGGCGAAGGCGTCGTCCTGCAGGATCACGGCCGGCCTCGGCTTCCCGGCGTAGGCGCCGCCCCCCGCGACGGTCCAGAGCTCGCCGCGCCTCAACGCTCCTCGAAATCGGAGATGGCGTCGATGAACGCCTGGTCCCGCTCGGCCCACTGGCTAGCGGCGACGGCTTCGGCCTGACGTCGGGCCTCGGCCCGAAAGCCGGGCGCCCTCACGTCCGGGACCCAGATCTGGATGGGGCGGAGTCCCTTGCTCCGCAGGCGCTCCCGGTGCGCCCGCACCTTGTCTCGTGTCGCCTTCCGCCGATCGTGTTCGCTGCCCATGGCAGACCCCTGTCTTGGTTACATGTAACCTATGCCCCTGCCGTCGCCGTGTCGAGTCAGGTTGCCGCCTCCGCCACCCGGAGGCTCTGGCGCCGTCCGGCGGGCGCATCCATGGCCGCTTGCGACCGTCCCACCCGCCCATGTCCTCGGACCACGGACTACCGCCGCATCAAGGCGCTCGCGGCAGCGGAGGGCCGCTCGGCAGCGGAGCTCATAGGGCGGCCGTGTCCGCGTACGCCCGCACCCGGGGAGGACTCCGGCTACCCGGGAGCCTGGGGGCTCGCAGCGGTGCTCAGACGAACGGCTACTCGTACCTCAACGCGTCGATCGGATCCAGGACCGAGGCTCGCCGGGCCGGCCACAGCCCGAAGAAGAGCCCGACGGCAGCTGAAAAGCCGAGCGCGATCATCACCGCGTCCGGCCGCACGGCGGTGTCCCAACCGGCGATCCGCGTCATCACCTCTGCCGCGCCGTAACCCGCGGCCACTCCCAGCAGGCCGCCCAGCGTGCACAGGAAGAGTGCCTCGGCCAGGAACTGGGCCAGAATCGCACGCTTCGTGGCGCCCAGAGCCTTGCGAATCCCGATCTCCCGGGTGCGCTCTGTCACCGACACCAGCATGATGTTCATGATCCCGATGCCGCCCACCAGCAGGCTCACCCCCGCGATCCCGGCCAGCAAAAGCGAAAACGTCTGATTTGTCTCGGTGAACGCCGATAGGAGATCGGAAGAGTTGCGGATGTTGAAGTCCGCATCCTCGCCGGGGCGGATTCGGTGGGCTCGCCGCAGGATTCGGTCGATCTCCCCGTATGCGAGGTCAAGCTGCTCGGTCGTGGATGTCGCTGCGTAGATCGCGCTCAGTCGATCCCGCCCGCCCATGACCCGGAACTGCGCGGTCGACTGCGGAATGAAGATCTGATCGTCCGGTCGGATCCAGGCGGCATCGCCTTTCTCGGCCAAGACACCAATCACCTGGAACGGGACTCCCCGTATCTGAATCGTCTGGCCGACGAGTACCTCCGGTGGGGTCTCGCCCAGCAACTGCGGGAGATTGTATCCAAGCACGGCGACGCGCCGGCGTCCCTGAACCTCACCCCAGTTGAACAACCGCCCGGCGACCAGACTGTGCTCGTAGATCGCGAAGTACTCCGGCCAGACGCCCATCACCTGGTTGTTGGAATTCCAACGCAGGTACGATATCTGCAGCCGCGACTGCTGCTCGGGTGAGACCGTCAACAGGTCCTGCAAGTCACTTCGCAAAACGAACGCGTCATCGACGGACATCTGCGTGTCTCCACGGGAAACGCCGTGGGAGAACTGCTGGCCCGGCCGGATGGTCAGAACCGTGGTGCCCATGCGCTGGATCTGCAGCTCCACTCGCTCCTGGGCTCCCTCGCCGAGCGCGACCATCGCGATAACGGCTGCAATCCCGATCACGATGCCGAGCGTAGTCAGCACGGACCGCAACGCATTCGCACGGATCGCGCCCATGGAGACCCTCAGGACCTCGAGAAACAACATCTCGTCGCTCCAGCTAGCACCACCGTCTTAGTCAATCGACACCCGAGCCGGACACGACGACCCCGACGGGCCGGAGTCGTTGCCCTACTCGTTCCGCATGGCCACGAGGGGATCCACTCGGGCGGCCCTCAGCGCAGGCACCGAACAGGCGAGCATGGAGGCGATGGCCAGCACAGTCGCGGCTGCCACGATAGTGACCGGATCGTCGGCCTGGATGTCGTAAAGGTAACTCTGAAGCGCGTCTGCGGCCTGCAGGGCGCCGACGACTCCAACTGCGATGCCCATCGCGGTGAGCATCAC
The DNA here is from genome assembly GCA_039589955.1 of Gemmatimonadota bacterium. Classification (GTDB taxonomy): domain Bacteria; phylum Gemmatimonadota; class Gemmatimonadetes; order Longimicrobiales; family Gaopeijiaceae; genus SZUA-318. The sequence continues at coordinate 6,427 of JBDHGI010000113.1, forward strand.
GCCGCGCCGCACCACGTATCTGAGAATGCCGCCGGGTGCCGCTCCCAGCACTCTCCGGATCCCCAGCTCCCGTGTGCGCTGGCCGACCATGTAGGCCATCACTCCGTACACGCCCACTACCGACAGCAGAAGCGACACGATGCTGAACGCGCCGATCAGCAGCGTCCGAAGTCGGGGCGCCGCAACCGCGCTCCAGAGACGGGCCTCCAGGGTCATCACCCCATAGACCGGGATGTCGGGGTTCATCCGTGTGACGAGCCGCGAGATCGCCGGGACCAGGGCCAGAGGCTCACCGTTCACCTTGGCGAGGATGTCCATGCTTCCCCTCCGCCCGCTGGCGGCGTAGGGCTCGTACAAGGCCGGCGCGCGGCGCTCACCCCCCCTGAACCAAACGTCGCCCACCACGACCACGACGGTGCCCCACACGTCCTCCTCCTCGTCGAGGAGGATCCGCCCGCCGATTGCACTGCCCTGGGGAAAGTAGCTCCGTGCCAGGGATTCGCTGATGGCCAGCACCCTGGGCTGTCCCAGATCGTCCCGCTCGTCGAAAGGGCGACCCTCGACGATCCGCATCCCCATCGTCGCGAAGTAGTCGGGGCTCACCTGCTTGATTTCGGCCATGGGCTCCTCGTCGGGCCCCGTCTGGTATCCCTCCACCACCAGGCCCGTGTAATGGAAGGACCCGCTGGCCGGCAGGTAGACCGCCACGGCGGCGCGCTGCACGCCGGGAAGGGCACGCACCTCCGCCAGGAGATCGTCGTAGAACTGCCTGCTCTCCTCGAACGTCGGGTAGGAGGCCCCCGGCAGGGATGTCTCGAACGTCAGCACGTTCCGCCGATCGAAGCCGGTCTCCTCGCTGAGGAGCGTGGTGAGGCTGCGCGTCAGCAGGCCTCCGCCCACGAGGAGCACCAGAGCCATGGCCAGCTGCAGGACCACCAAGCCGTCGCGAAGCCGTCCTTCCCGCACTCCGGTGGAGGATCCTCTGGACGCTTCGTTCAACAGCGGAGCCAGCTCGGAGCGCGAGCTCCGCAATGCGGGAACGATCCCCACCAGAATCCCCACCAGGGTGGCGACCACGAGCGAGAAGATGATCACGATGCCGTCCACCGTGATGGACTCCTGCCGTGGGAACGATCCCGGAGCAAAGGTCATGAGACCCGAGACGAGGGCGAAAGCCAGCACGAGGCCGAGGCCGGCGCCCACGATGCTCACCACCAGGCTCTCGGTGAGAAGCTGCCGCGAGAGACGCGCGGGTCCGGCGCCCAGCGCTGCCCGTACCACCTGATCGTGCTCCCTCCGGACCGCCCGGCTCAGCATGAGGTTCACGACGTTGACGCAGGCGATGAGCAGGAGCACGCCCACTGCCGACATGAAGAGCATCAGGAGGGGGCGCACCTCTCCCACCAGCATGGAGTGCAAGGTGATGAAGTCCGCACCGAAGCGCCTCTCCACCTCGTCTCTACCCAGAACCCTGATCTGCCGGGCATTGAGTCCCATGCGGGCCAGGTCCACGGACGTGCCATCCGCGACCCGGCCCACCACCTGGTAATTCGTGGAGCCCGGTCCTCTGCTGCCCGTGGCCATGGACAGCCACAGCTGGGTCGAAGCCTCCGGAAACGCGAAGTCCGACGGCATGACTCCCACGATGGTGTGAGCCTGGCCACGGACCGTGACAGTGGAACCCACGGCGTCCGGATCTCCACCGAAACGCCTCATCCACAGGCCGTGGCTCAAGAGGATCACGCCGGGTGCGTCCGGAGAGTCCTCCGTATCGGTGAAGAGACGGCCCCTTAGCGGCGACACGCCCAGCGCCTGGAACAGGCCGGCCGTGGCGATGGTCCCTGGCAGTCGCTCCGTCCCCTGATCTGCGCCGAAGCCGACGTCGTGGGACCAGGCATCGTCGTACGCGCCCAGCTCGGTGAACAGGTCGGCGGTGGCCTCGCGCCAGGTCTCGAACGCCGGGTACGTCACGTGCCGCCTCATGTGGCGGGACATGTAATCGTCGTAGGCGGCCCACTCGGCATCCGTCGCCGGGTCCGCCGGACGGTACTCCAGCATCATGAGCCGGTCCGGCTCCGGAAAGGCCAGCGGCTGCACAAGCACCGCGTTGACGATGGTGAAGATCGCCGTGGTCGCGCCGATGCCCAGCGCGAGAGTGGCGAGGGTCGCGGCCGTCCAGCCCGGCTCCTTGGCCAGCGTCCTGACGGCGTAACGGATATCCTGGAACACGTCACCACTCACGAGTCCGCCCATCATCTCCCACCTCCCATGTGTATCGCGTCGCGGTGTGGCGCGCGTCCCCACCCGGCGCCAGTGCAGGGCTCGCTCCGCCAGATAACGAAGAGCGACCGCCAGAGCCGTGCCCCAGTACCCGACGACGGCCGCCCTGCGGCCCCGCGTCGACAGGTCCCGATGGAAGTCGGCCTCCAGGTCACCCAGGACGGAGTCGCGAACGAGTCCTTTCGGGAGACACACGTGGAGGATGGCTTCAGCCAGGCGCGGCGGTTGCATCATTCTTCCAGAAGGGCCTCCACTCCGGACCAGAACGAGAAGAGCGATTCCCTGGCCTGCCTCAGCGCCGCGAGCCCCTCTTCCGTTACGGCCAGCACCCGCTTCGGCCGTCCGCCGCGCCCCGGCTCGGTGGGCCCGGGCGTGGAGCTCAGGAGACCCTTGGTCTCCAGCCGGTCCAGTGTGACGTATACGGAGCCCCGTGACACCTTGCGGCCCAGCCCCCGCTCGAGCTCGTCACGCACCAGTGGAGGATAGGCTTCCTCGCCGATGCGGAGCACCGAGAGCAGGATCACCTGCTCGAAGGTTCCGAGTAGATTCTTCTGACCCATGCTGACAATGTAGACACGGGCTACCTCAGACGTCAAACCCCTACACCCGATCACCGCCGGTCGATGGGATGGCTCCTCGGGGACGGCTACCGCTCGCACATCCCTGCGGTACCGGGGGGTCCAACGCGCCTTCCAACCGTCGACCACCGCCGGTATACTGGCCCCTGCGTGCTCGGGTCAGTGGCGCCCCGCCCTCGTTCGGCACGCCCGGACCGTCTGCCATCTCTCTCTCGAGGGGACCCTCCATGTGCGCTCGCGTGTTTTCCGCCGTCCTCGCCCTCGTCCTGGCTGCGTCGCCCTCACTCCAGGCGCAGGACCTCACGCATATCGAGGGACTCGGCAGTCTGAGCTTCCCCAACTCCGGAGCCGCCGAAGCACAGCAGGACTTCATCCGGGGAGTGCTTCTGCTGCACAGCTTCGAGTACGGCTTTGCGGCGGAGGCTTTCAACGCCGCCCAGGAGATCGACCCGGACTTCGCGATGGCCTACTGGGGAGAGGCCATGACGTACACACACCCGGTCTGGAACGAGAAGGACCCGGAGTCTGCACGAGCCGCCCTCGCCCGGTACGCACCGACGCCTACGGAACGCGCGGCCAAGGCGTCCACCGATCGGGAGCGGGCGTACCTGGAGGCCGTGGACGTTCTCTACGGCGACGGGCCGAAGGAAGTGTTGGACACGCTTTACTCCCGGGCCATGGCGGACTTGGCCGCAGCCTATCCCGATGACCTCGAGGCGCAGACATTCTACGCCCTCTCGTTGCTGGGCCTCAGCCAGGGCGACCGAAACGTGCCCACCTACATGGAGGCGGGTGCCATCGCGTTGGCCGCCTTCCAGAAGAACAAAGACCACCCCGGCGCGGCGCACTACACGATTCACTCGTTCGACGACCCCACGCACGCGATCCTGGCGATGGAAGCCGCCCGCCTTTACGGGCCCATGGCGCCCGACGCGGGGCACGCCCAGCACATGACCACCCACATCTTCCTGGCGCGGGGCATGTGGGACGACGTGGTGGCGGCCAACATCAACGCCGACGCGGTGACGGACCGGAACCTGGCACGCCGAGATCTGCCGCCCACCGACTGCGGTCACTACAATGAATGGCTGATGTACGGCTACCAGCAGCAGGGGCGCTACGAGGACTCCGAAACGCTGCTGATGGGCTGCTTCCGACAGGCTCACGACGAGCGTCTGCCCGAGGGTATGCGCCAGGCGGCGTCGCGATCGTACACCTACATGCGCAGCCTCAATCTGGCCGACACGCGCAACCACGACGGCGAGCCGGCGCACTCCACGGTGGAGTTGGGCGAGGGAGGCTCCGTGAGTCACCTCATGCAGGCGTGGGGCAGCGGGATCGCGGCGCTCAATCGCGGCGACCCGGAGACGGCCGAGACGCACCACCGCTTCCTGTTGGACAACCGGAAGGAGGAGCAGGACTGGGTGAGTCCCTACGTCCCCGTCTGGACCGGAACGCTCTCGGCCCTCATGCACGCCCATGCCGGAGACACCGAGCTGGCGCTCGAGGCCGCCACCGCGGCCGCGGAGTACGAGGCCTCCCTGCCGGTGGACTTCGGCCCCCCGATCGCCTTCAAGCCCGCCCGCGAGCTCGAGGGCGAGATCCTCCTCAGCCTGGGCCGGCCCGACCAGGCCATGAGCGCGTTCGAGACCCAGCTCGGCCGCACTCCCAATCGGATCCTGACCGTCGCCGGGTACGCCCGGGCGGCCGTGGCGGCCGGCCACAACGAGGTGGCGCTGGGCGCGTACCGCGTGCTCTCCGAGCTGCTGGTGAACGCCGACGGCGGCATGCCCGAGGCGGCCGAGGCCCGGGCGTTCCTGTCTTCAAAGGTCGGGCGCCGGATCGGGGCTCCTACTTCTCCTCGTCCGGGTCGCACCGGCAGTGGCCACACCGGCACCCACAGTGGCGGCAAGCGCAGCAGCACCGGCCTCTACGGCACGCGAGCCACCAGATGACCAGGGCGATGACGATCAGGTTCAGGTGCCCACCTCTGGCCAGGCCCTGCCAGAACGCGACGAGGCTCTCCAGGTACTGGATCAGTACTTCGGTGATCATGCAACGTCCTCCAATGCCTTTCGGCCGAGGGTTCACACTACCCCATACGGAACGTTGACTTCGAGGTTGCGGGACGGCTCGTCCGGCCATGGAGACCAGGCTGGTGGAGGCTCTTCCTCAGCCCTCTCCGTCAGGATCTCCGCGTAGCTCCATACCGATCATCTCCATGAGCCTGACTGCGTTCGTAGCTGGGACCAGGCCCGGCCGGAGGCGGTAGTCGAATGTGAGAGGTGGGGCCCCTTCCTCCGGCCCTCCCACCGTTTCGCGGAAGTGAACGGCGCGAGCCCGCTCCCGCAGATCCGAAGCGTCGGCGAGGGTCAGGTCGTGGGTGCTCACCACGCCCAGCGTTCCTTCGGCCACCAAGTGCCGCAGGACGGTGCGAGCCACTACCCGACGCTCGGAGGAGTTCGTGCCTTGGAGCACCTCGTCGAGGAGGTAGAGGAGGGGGGGCGTCCGTTCCGAGTCCGGAGCCTTCGCTGCCTCTACCACCTGTCTCAGGCGTTGCAGTTCCACCATGAACTGGGACACGCCGTCTTTGAGGGAGTCCACCACTCGCATGCTGGTCCACAAGGTGACCGCGGGAAGGTGGAGCTCGGAGGCACACACTGGCCCCCCGGCTTGAGCGAGGGCCACGTTCGCGCCGATGGCTCGGAGGAGCGTGCTCTTACCGGACATGTTCGAGCCCGTGACCAGAAGGAAGGTACCGGGAGGGCCCACTTCGATGTCGTTCCTGACGCAGCGCCCGGATGGTAAAAGGGGATGACCCAGAGCCCGGCCCCGCAGAATCGACGTCGAGTGGAAGTGGGGCAGGCACCAATCCGGGTGATCGTTCAAGAGGGTCGCCAACGCGCAGAGGGCATCCACTTCGCCCATCGCATCCAGCCACTTCGTGAGGTCGGCACCCCATCGCACCCTCCAGCGCTCGAGGGCCCGGTGGACATGGATGTCCCAGTGGAAGAGCAGGTCGAGGATTGGGTGGAGCCAGGAGTGCCTTGCCTCCGCCAAATCCACAAGGCGAACCAGACGAGCGAGCTGCACGTGGGCAGGATCTGGGGCTTCACCGGCGGCAAGGAGCGTGACGAGGGATTGGAGAAGGGGAGCCTCCGGCTCCTCACGTTCGATTCGGGCCAGGAGGGGAGCGTACCCTCGGATGCCTGACTCCCCCGACGCCACCCGCCTGAAGTCCGCGTGGATTCGCCGCCGGTGGGCTCTCACCAACAGGAGTTGAGCCGCCAGGGGAAAGGCCCACCAGGCCGGCACGCCCGGCACCAAGAAGTCGTAGGCCGCGAGCGACAACGTTGGCAGAGGCAGCAGGAGAGCCGCCAGCAGAGTGCCGGCGCGGGGCAGGAGCCACGACTCCTCGCTGGCCCATGCCAGGAGTGCCCGCAGGGCCTCTGGTCTGTCTTCGACCATCAGCCGTCCCTCCACTGCCAGGTCGTCCCGGAAGTCAGCTCGCGAAGCCAACTCCGCAACGGCCCCTTGTCGGTCGCGTACCACCTCCGGCGAAGCGGGGCTCAGGAGCCATGCCGTCAGAGTGGCCCGCCCCGGCACCGTGGCGGTCGTGCCCAGCAAGTGGAGCAGAGAACCGTGGCCAGCCACATCCAGGTCTGCCGCGTACCCATGTCCGGCGGGGGCGTCCGACCTACGGACCGGGGGCAGCGCCTCCCAGTCGCGAGCCAGACGGAGGGGGCCTTCGCGGTTGAGAGCCACCTGAGCCTGGAGACGCCGTAGGCGCTCTCGGACCACACGCTGGTAGAGCACCAATCCAAAGAACAGGAGGGCGAGGACCGCGAAGAGGATCAGGGCGAAGGTGCCCCACGCGGCTCCTACGAACCCCCTCACTGTCAGGGCGGCGAACGCCCCTAGGAAGCTCAGCAACCTGAGTGTGGAAATCCGGGACGAGCGCTCCTGTTGGACCTCCACAGCGGCCTGGAGGGCACGAATGCGCTCGCGGTAAGCAGCAGCGACATCGGACTGGAGCGGGATCGTCGACATGCGGGTGAAAGTCGGCCGGCCTGAGGTGCGGTGCAAGCTGCTTCCGGTCTCGTCGGGCAGCCAGGCGGCGAGTCCAGGAACCTGTTCGGCGGCCCACGTCTTTTGTTGCATAAGCTCGACGCCCGGCACCGCACCCAAAGAACAGACTGGAGGCCACAATGTCGCTTCGCATCAACGACACGGCGCCCGACTTCACGGCAGATACCACTCAGGGGCCGATTTCCTTCCACGAGTGGATCGGCGATGGCTGGGCAATCCTCTTCTCGCATCCGAAGGACTTCACGCCTGTGTGTACCACCGAGCTGGGCGCCGTCGCGGCTCTCCAGGGCGAGTTCGCGGCGAGGAACTGCAAGGTCGTCGGGATCAGCGTGGATGGCGTGGCTGACCACGAGGCGTGGTCGAAGGACATCGAGGTGTCGCAGGGGAACGCGGTTACGTACCCGCTGATCGGCGACCCCCGCCTCGAAGTCGTCAAGGCGTACGACATGCTCCCCGCAGATGTGGGTGACTCGTCCGACGGTCGGACAGCCGTGGATAACCAGACAGCGCGCTCGGTCTTCGTGATCGGGCCGGACAAGAAGATCAAGGCGACGCTCACGTACCCGATGAGCACGGGTCGCAACTTCGCTGAGATCCTCCGACTCCTCGACTCGTGTCAGCTGACGGTCGAGCAGCAGCTTGCCACTCCGGCTAACTGGGAGCAGGGCGACGACGTTATCATCGCGCCGTCCGTTTCCGACGAGCAGGCTCGCGAGCGCTTCCCAGATGGCTGGGAGCAGCCGCTCCCCTACATCCGCATCGTGTCTCAGCCGGCCACGGTCCGGGGGTAGGAGCCGCGCGCCTTCAACATCTTCGAGTAGGCCAGCGAGTTTCGACTCGGATCGGGCACAGGCGTGCCACTCCAACAGGGTCGGATAGCGCTCAGCCGTTCATCGCCCCGAGGCGGTGCCGGATCTCGCAGTTGTTCCCGACGACCTTGCGGACGGCGTACTTCTTCGGTATGAGGTTGGAGAGCAGCCGCTTCCGTGCATCGATCTGTGCGCGGGCACGCTGCGGGTGGGGTGCGGTCGATGTCCAGACGGAACCGAATCCAGCTAGTTGTTGGACTGTTCTTCGGCGGAGCCATGATCTTCGTCGCATGGCTCCAAGTCCGGGAAGCGAACGCTCGGTCATCGGAGGCGATCGTCCTCCTCGCAGCGGACTCCTACTTGCGGACCCTCGAGGCGGTGCGCGCCGTCTATACCTCCGAGGTCGTGAATCGCCTTCCTGACTCGGTCTTGGTCACCCACGACTACGACCACTACGCTGAGGCCGTTCCTCTCCCTGCCACCTTCACGATCGCGCTCGCTCAGGATCTCGGGGCGTCGATCGAGGGCCTCGAGGTCCGGCTGTACAGCGAGTACCCCTTCCCGTTTCGGGGCCCGGTCGACATGGACGACTTCGAGCGCCGTGCGATGGATAGCCTCAAGGTGAAGCCGAGCGCGGCCTTCAGCGCGGTTGAAGGCACCGGAGCGGAACGTGTGCTGCGATACGCGCGCGGAGACACGATGAGGGCCGAATGCGTTTCCTGTCACAATTCGCACCCGGATAGTCCGAAGACCGATTGGGCGGTGGGTGACCTCCGAGGAGTGCTCGCGATATCCGTCCCGATGGCGTCATTCGACGCACGGGCCCGGGAAGCGAGAAGCCCCTACACAGTGCTCCTGCTCCTGGCACTCATCGGCCTGATGGCCGCCGGCGTGATGCTGCTGGAGTTCTCTCCCAAGCGGCAAGGCCGAGGCCGCCGACCGGCACCCTCAGGTCGCGACGCAGTAGAGCCGGTAGACGTGGACGTCGCGGTTCAGGAAGCTCCCCGTGATCCCGGCCAAGAAGATCTGCCACGCGCGTAGCGTCGCCTCGTCCAGGAAGTCCCGCATGGTCTCGCGCTGCTCCATCATGCGCTCGTACCATGCCGCGGTCGTCTTGGCGTAGTGGCGCGTGAGGCTCACGACCTGCTCCACCTGGAAGCCGTTCTTCTCGAGCGCACGCACGTGCTCCCCGACGGTGAACCAGTGGAAGCCGGGCCACACGTAGCGTTTGTTGAACGCGATACCGACGTTCATGTCGATCGGCAGCCTGCTATAGCGGGTCATGAGGTCATGAGCGCGTGGTGCAGGTAACGGCCTCCGCTGCGGATCCGACGGCGAACCTCGCGGACGTAGGGGACAAGGCCACGTGGCCCCACGTGGCTGATCATGCCCGTGGACGTGACGTGGTCGTACACGCGGTCATCCACCCTGTAGTCACCCTCGTTCAGCTCCCATCGCTCCTCGGGGAACCGCTCCAAGAGGCGTCGGCCTTCCCTCGCCTGGTTTGCCGAGTGCGTCCAGCCCACGATCTTCCCCACCGGGTGGCTCTCCAGCGCGACCAGGAGCTGTCCGCCGTAGCCGCAGCCCACGTCCAACACGGACTCGTCGGCTGCCGGTCGGACGTAGTCCACGGCGTCCTTGAACT
>JBDHGI010000114.1:0-13963 GCA_039589955.1 Gemmatimonadota bacterium
CGGGTGGGTGCCGCCCTCTCGTCGGTGTCGGCACCAGGGGACGAGGCGCACGCGGCTGCCGCGGTCAGCAGAAGACCGCTGGCGAGGGCCAGCGCCAGCCTGGCCAACGGGGACGGGATGCCTTGCTGCCGGGCGATCTCGCTCATCTCACGAATCCTCCTTAGGTCGTCGGCGAAGTCCGGGGTGGTCCCTCGATCAGCCTTCCGGCCGGGTGATGCGGTAGTCCCTGGGCGGCGTGGCGCCCAGGAGGTGCTCGACGAAATAGTCCCACCTGCGGCGAACCACATACGGCTCGTTCAAGCCGTGGGAGCGGTTGGGCAGGATGAGGAAGTCGAAGCTCTTGTTCGCTTTGATGAGGGCGTCCGCGACCTGGATGGTCATGGCCGGGTGCACGTTGTCGTCCATGTCGCCCGTCATGAGAAAGAGCCTGCCTTCGAGGCTCTCCGCAAGGGATGCGTTCACCTGGTTGGCGTAGTTGTCGGTGCCCTTCACCGTGTCTTCCACGAACAGACCCTGGTACTTCTCCGCGTAGGCGGCGTGGTAGGTCCGGTTGTCGTGGTTGCCCGCGGTGGACACGGCGACCTTGTAGACGTCCGGGTAGCGGAGGATGGCGTCGGTGGACGCAAAGCCTCCTCCGGAGTGTCCGTAGACCCCCACCCGTTCCAGGTCCAGGAAGGTATGGCGGGCCCCGAGCTGGCGCAGGGCCGCCACGTGATCGGGAAGGCCGTTGTCGCCCATGTTGCCCCAGTAGTGGTCCAGCATGGCCTTGGATCGGAGGCTCGTTCCCAGGTGATCCATCTGCAGGACCACGAAGCCCAGCTCCGCCAGTGCGTCCTGGTCCGCACGGAGGGTGAGGCCCAGGGGTCCGCCGCCGAAGTTCCAGGTGCCCACGCTCCCGATGAAGGGACCCGGGTAGATATACTCCACCACCGGGTAGACTCTGGTGGAGTCGAAGTCCGACGGCACGTGCATGAGCCCGTAGAGGGTGGTGATGCCGTCCCGGGCCTTGAACTCGAAGATCCGGGGCGGCGACCAGCCTACCTCCTCGAGGCGGGACACGTCCGCCCGCTCCAGCTCCATCACCACGCGGCCCGAGCGGTCCCGCAGGACCGACACGGGGGGCACGTCTGGACTGGAGTACGCGTCCACGAAGAAGCGACCGTCGGGCGTGGACCGCACGGTGTGATCGCCGTCCTCTGCGGCCAGGGTTGTCAGCCCGGAGCCGTCCAGGCTCACCGAGTAGAGCCTCCGGAACATGGGGATCTGGCCTTCCTCCCGACCCCGGGCGGTGAACCAGACCCTGTCCGCCACCTCGTCCACGTGCAGGAGGTCGCCGAAGGTCCAGGCGCCGGAGGTGACCCGGTTCTTCAGATGCCCGTCGGGCCCGAAGCGGTACAGGTGCCCCCAACCATCCCGCTCCGAGAACCACAGGATGTCCTCGCCATCGTTGACGACGTCCCAGTTGGGCCGCCCCCCCACGATGTCCAGGTTCAGCTCCACGTGGGTGGCCATGGTATCACCGACGATGGCCCTCGCCGAGCCCGTTTCCGTGTCGGCCTCGTAGAGGGTGATGCTCTTGGCGCCCCGTGTGCCGTGGACGAAGTAGAGGCGCTCGCCGCCCTCCTTCCACTTCACCGTCACCCAGACCGAGTCCGCCATGCCCGAAGCCGAGAAGGTGAGGTAGGGCTGGGGCTCGAGGTCCACCTTCACGTTGCTCCGGGCCTCCACGTCGAGGACATGGATGTCGAACCGGGGAATGACGGAGTCCTCGGGCAGGGGGTATGGGTACGTGTACCCCTTGGGCCGCGTGTGGGTGGAGGAGTAGAGAGGGAGCGTGCCCACGTTCCGCTCGTCCATGCGCTGCACGGCGATGCGTCGGGAGTCGGGGGACCACTGGAGCACCGGACGCTGCTTGGTGCCGGCGATGATCTGGCCCGGGCGGTAGGCGACGGTGCCGTACTCCCATAGCTCCTCGCCGTCGGTGGTGAGCCTGATGGAGTCGCCGCCCTCGCTCGGCCGGATCCACAGGTCGTGATCGTGGGTGAAGGCCTCCCACGCGCCGTCGGGCGACTTCACGAAGGGCGTGGGATCCGGCAGGGTATCCCCCACCTCGCAGGCATAGCCGCGGATGTCGCAGGTGAAGCCCTTCTTGTGAGCCTTGAAGCGGATGGAGCCCTCGCCGCTTCCCTCCACGAACTCGAAGGTCTGGAAGGGTAGCTTGTGGCCCACGAACGAGGTGTCGGCCGCCAGGGACATGGCCGCCGCCAGACGGTCGCGATCGAAGAGGGGCTCCCTGGCCCGACCGGCAGGATCGACCACCACGAACTCCGGCCCGTTCAGCGTCTTGTTCCGGTACCAGAAGCGCTGGCCGCCGGCCATCCAACTGGGGATGACCGCATCACCGGCCACGAGATCTCCGGCGTGCCACGCCAGGAGACGCTCGGCCCGGGCATAGGTGGTCGCGTCCACGACGCTCTGCCCGCCCGCCCGATCTGCCCCGGCCCCGAGGGACAGGAGGGCCAGGACGGCGCCGAGGATGATCCGGCGCCGCGGTGTGCGCGGGTGGCCGGGGTCGAAGAGATTGGACGGCTTCATGATGGCCTCACGATCTCGAACTCGCGTGGGGGCTCGGCACCCAGGAGGTGGCGGACGAAGTAGTCCCAGCGGCGGCGGATGAAGTAGGGCTCGTTGAGGCTGTGTGCCCGCTCCGGGGCGATGATCAGGTCGAAGTCCTTGTTGGCCTTGATCAGCTCGTTCACCACCTGGATGGTCATGGCCGGGTGCACGTTGTCGTCCATGTCGCCGTGCATGAGGAGGAGCCTTCCCTCCAGGTTCGCGGCGATGAGCTGATTGGCCTGGCTCTCGTAGTTGTCCCCGCCGTTCACCGTGTCCCGCTGATAGAGTCCCTGGTACAGGGGGCCCCAGTGTATGCCATAGGTGCGCTGGTCGTGGTTGCCTGCGCTGGACACCGCGACCTTGTAGAAATCCGGAAAGCGCAGGATGGCGTCCGTGGAGGCGAACCCTCCGCCGGAGTGGCCGTAGATGCCTACACGGTCCAGATCCAGGAAGGGATAACGGGCGCCCAGCTGGCGGACGGCGGCCACGTGATCGGGGATGCCGTTGTCCCCCATGTTCCCGTAATAGGCGTCGTGCATGGCCTTGGACCGGTACGGCGTGCCCATGTGGTCCACCTGCACCACCACGAATCCGAGCTGGGCCAGGGCGAACTGCTCGCCCCCGCTCTTGAACGACCAGCTTCCCACGCTGCCGATGAACGGTCCCGGATAGATGTGCTCGATGACCGGATACTTCTTCGTGGGATCCAGGTTCGGCGGGAAGTAGACCACGCCGTACAGGTCGGTGACGCCGTCCCGGGCCTTCACCTGGAAGACCTCGGCGGGTGTCCAGCCGCTCTCCTCCAGCAGGGAGACGTCGGCCTCCTCCAGGGAGCGCACCACGCTCCCGTCCCGGGTCCGACGGAGCACCGAGACGGGTGGCGACTCGATACGGGAATACACGTCCACGAAGAAGTCCCCGGAGGGCGAGAAGCTGATGTCGTGGTGGGCGTCCTCGGGCGTGATCAGGGTGAGTCCCGAGCCGTCGAAGCCGACCCGGTAGACGTGGGCGTAGTAGACGTTGCGATCCGGCTCGCGGCCGCGGCCGGTGAAGTAGAGCTGGCGTCGGGCCTCGTCCACGTGGAGCAGGGTGCCCACAGTCCAGGGGCCGGACGTGATCTGGGCGGAGGTCCCGGTGTCCCGGTCCAGCCGATACAGGTGGGCCCACCCGTCCCGCTCGGACCACCAGATCACCGTGGCCTCGTCGGGGCTCACCCAGAAGCTCTTCGGGCCCGTCCAGTGATTGCCTATGACGTTGGTCCTGCTGCTGTCCGCCGCCAGGATGCGATGGGCGCCGGTGGCCGCGTCCACGCCGGCCAGAACCAGCTTCTTGGCGCCCCGTGTGAAGTAGTTGACGTAGAGGGTCCCGGAGTCCGACGACCACGTCGAGTCCGCAACCGCTCCCCCGAAGGAGAGGTTCCACAGGTCCCTCTCGAACACGATCTGGTGGTTGGCCGCGGCGTGGGCCCTGGTGGTATCGGGATCGGCCGCCGCCGCCTCCATATCCTCGGGAAGCTCCAGAACGTGGAAGACGGGCTGGGGGATGATGGAGTCGCCCGGCAGGGCATAGGGGCGGAAGTAGTGCTTCGGCCGGCTGGGCGTGGACGAGATGTAGTGCATGAGCTCCACGCCCCTCTCGTCGGGACGCATGACCGCGAGACGGCGGGAGTCGGGCGCCCAGCTCACCTGCGGGCGCCGCGGGGCGTCGCGACGGAGCTGACCCGGGCTGGGCGCACCGGCTCCGTAGGCGAAGTGCTCCTCGCCGTCGTTGGTGAGGCGGATGGTGTCTCCCCCCCGGAAGCTCCGCAGGAACAGGTCGTGACCCTGCATGAAGACCTCCAGAGTGGAGTCGGGCGACACCACGAAGGCTCCGGCGTCGGGCAGCGTGTCCACGGCGGCGCAGGCATATGGGTCCAGGTCACACTCGAACCGCCTCTTGCCCACGTCCATGGCGATGCGCCGCTCCGATCCCAGGAACTCGAAGGACTGGAACGGAAGCTTGGTGCCCACGAACGAGGTATCCGCCGCCACCGACAGGGCCGCCGCCAACCGGTGTCGGTCGAACAGTGGCCCCTGCGTGTTGCGGACGGGATCGACGACCATGAACTCGTGTCCCTCCTGGACCCGCGTGCGATACCAGAAGCGATCGCCTCCGGGGATCCAGCTGGGCTGAACCGGCCCGCCCAGGACGAGGTTCTCGGTGTGCCAGGCGAGGAGCTGGGCCGCCCGGGTGTAGTCGGCGGCGGTGATCTCCTGGGCGGAGGCGGGCCGCGTTCCCCAGGCCGACGCCAACAGGCAGAGCGTTGCGGCCAGGAGACGGGGGTGGGGAAGGCAGAGAGTGCTCATGCGTCGAGTGAGTGGAGGTTCGGGTGGAGCGCGGACACGGCGGGGCTCTCCTGGTGGAGCGTCACCAGCCGGTGGGGCGGACGATGCGGTAGCCCTTCGGTGGATCCTCGCCCTTCAGGTGCTCCACGAAGTAGTCCCACGTTCGGCGAATCACGTACGGCTCGTTGGAGAAGCCGTGGTTCCTGTTGGGCAGCACCAGCAGGTCGAAGTCCTTGTTGTGCCGGACGAGCTCCTCGATCACGAGCCAATTGGCGTTGGGATGCACGTTGTCGTCCAGCGTCCCGTACATCAGGAGGAGCCTGCCCTCGAGGCTCCCCGCCAGGTTCTGATTCGCCTGGGAGTCGAAGGTGTCGGAGCCGTCGGGATTCTCTTTCAGCAGGCCCTGGTACTTCTCCCCCCAGGTGAAGTCGTAGCTGCGGTTGTCGTGATTCCCCGCGCTCGACACGGCCACCTTGAAGAAGTCGGGGTAGCTGAGCAGTGCGTCGGTGGAGCTGAAGCCGCCACCCGAGTGTCCGAAGATCCCCACACGGTCGAGGTCCATCTGGGGATAGCGCGTCGCGAGCTGTCGCAGGGCGGCCATGTGATCGGGGATACCGTTGTCCCTCATGTTGCCGTAGTAGGCGTCGTGGAAGGCCTTGTGCCGCCCGGGGGTGCCCATGGCGTCGATGACGAAGACGATGAAGCCCAGCTCGGCCAGGGCCGCCGCGTTGCCTGCCTGGGTCGGCGAGGCCTGGCGCCCGCGTATTGGACCGACCTGGGGACCCGGGTAGATGTAGTCCACCACCGGGTAGCTGGCGTCCTCGTCGAAGTCCGACGGGAAGTACAGGAAGCCATGCACGTCGGTGACCCCGTCCCGGGCCTTGGCCACGAAATGCTCGGGATAGCGCCACCCCATGGCCAGGAGGCGGGAGAAGTCCCCCTCCTCCAGGGTGAGGAGAACCCGTCCGTCGGGGCCCCGAAGGACGGTGGTGGGCTCCGAGGCCATGGTTCCGTGCCTGTCGACGAAGTACCGACCCGAGGGACTCGCCCAGATCTGGTGGTCGGCGTCTTCGGGGGTCAGGCGTTGGACCGAGCCTCCGTCCAACGGGGCGCGGTAGAGGTGACGGTGGTAGATGTCCTGCCCCTCCTCCCGCCCCACGGCGGTGTAGTAGACCCACCGGGCCCGGTCGTCCACGTGGAGAAGGTCCACAACCATCCAGGGGCCTTCCGTGATGCGGTTCTTCAGGGTGCCCGTGGCCGTGTCGAAGAGGTACAGGTGGCCCCAGCCGTCACGCTCGGACCACCACACAACCTCCCGGTTCCCGTTCACGACCCTCCAGTTGGGGAGGCCGCCGGAGAAGCCGTTGGCCTCCACGAACGTCTTGCCGGTCTCCTCGAGGATCTTCCGCGTCTCACCGGTGACCGCATCGGCCACGTGGAGCTGGAGCGTGTCGTAGCTCCGCACGCCTCGCGTGAAGAACAGCTCTTCGGAGTCCTCTCCCCACTTCACGTCCTTCCAGATGGTGTCGAAGGCGACGCCGCAGCATGAGGTGTTCACGGCGTCCATGGCGTCCAGGTCCACCCGTGCCTGGTCTCCCGACTCCACGTCGAAGACGTGCAGCTCGTAGGTGGGGATGACCGAGTCGCCGGGCAGGGCCACCCGGTAGCTGTGGAGCACCGGCCGGACCGTCTTGGCCTCCAGGAGGTGGAGGGCTTCCACGTTGCGCTCGTCGAAGCGGTGGGTGGCGATGCGCCTCGAGTCTTCGGACCACCGCAGCACCGGAGGCGGCTCCGTCCCCTGACGGCGCTGCGTCACCACCGAGCAGCAGCCCTCCGGTGCCACGGCGTACCCGAAGTGCTCCTCCCCGTCCCGGGAGAGCTGAATCTCCTCCTCGGTCTCCGTGGAGCGGATCCAGAGGTTCTCGTCCCGGGTGAAGGCCACCCACCGGCCATCGGGAGATTCCCGCTCGGTGCGGGGCTTCTCGGGGATGGAGTCGGGGCCGGAGCACACGTAGGAGGTCAGCGCGCACGTCCACCGCACCGAGTCCGCCGTGTGGAACCGTAGGGCTCCGTCGGATGTGAGCTCGAAGGTCTGGAAGGGCAGCTTCGTGGCCACGTAGCTCGTGTCGGCTGCCAGGGACAGGGCCGCGGCCAGACGGTCGTGGTCGAAGGCGGGCCTCCGGGACGGGACGGACGGGTCCACGATGAAGAACTCGTGGCCCTCACCCACGTGGCTGCGATACCAGAAGCGGTCCCCATCGAGCCACTGCGGGCTCATCTCGTCCCCGCTGACCAGCGTGCGCGCGTTCCACCCCAGGAACTGGTCGGCCCGGGCATAGTCGGTTGCGGTGATCTGGGCGGACGCCGTGGCGGACGTCAGGGCGAGGATGGCCGGGACGAGTCGGGAGAGGCGGAAGCCTGACACGGGATCTCCTTGAAGCTGTGTCGGACGTGACCCGGCGGACCTCGGGCGGCCGGTCCCCGGTCCGGCCCTGGCGGGGACGGTGGATCTCCGTCGGGCCGAGCGGCACGGTAGTGCTGTGCGCCGAGGGGCTGCAAGACGGGCCGACCGTGCCCGGGCCACCGGCGCCTTGCTCGTCGGCGCGGGCTCCTCTACCGTGGCCGTCTCCCGAGCCGATGGCGTACCGTGTCCAGGAGCATTCTCGTGAAGCCCGCTCAGCTCTTGCGGAAGCGAACCGCGTCGTCCCCAGGAATGGGGAGTCGGTCACGCGCCCTGGCCCTCCTTCTGGCGGTGCTTGCAGGGGCGTGTGGGGATGCCCCCGAAGCCGGCACTGTGGCCACCGTGGACGGATGGGTCCTCACGGAGAGCCAGCTGGCGGAGCTGCTGGTACTGGCCCAGCCCTTCCCCCTCGACCCGGGGGCCGTGGAGGAGCTTGCCCGGCACTGGATCGGCGTCGCCGCGTTCGCCACGCGGGCCTCTCGGGGGGACGACCTCGCGTCGGCGGAAGCGGTGGCCGCATCCACGTGGCTCGAGGAGCGGGAGGCCCTCCTTGCCGCAGAGCGGGAGAGCCGACTGGGCCTCACACCGATTCCCGACCCGGCGGCCACGTTCCAGGCAGCCGAGCTGCGACTCGTCGCCCACGTGTTCCGGCGGGTGGGCCCCGAGACGTCGACGGCGGAGCGGGACCTTCAGCGGCGCACCGCGGAGCGGATCCTGTCCGGACTCGTGGCCGGCGGCTCCTGGGACGATGCCGTGGCGGAAAGCCAGGACGTCGACACCCGGGACGTGTCGGGGCTCCTGGGGTTGGTCGGAAGGGGCGAGCTCCCTCCGGCGCTGGACCGCGTCGCCCTCCGGCTCGAGCCCGGACAGATCTCCTCGGTCGTGACGTCGGAGGAGGGCTTCCACATCCTGTACCGGCCCCGCTTCCGTGATGTGGAAGGGCTCTTCGCCCGTCGCCTCCGGGAGCGGCGGCTGGCCGAAGCCGACGCGGCGTCGGCGAGGGGGTTGCTGGCGCGTCGGGGCCTGACCATGCTGCCCGACGCCACGGTGAAGACCATTCGGTTGGCCGTCGACCCGCTCACGGGGCTGAGCTCCGAAGGGGTGCTGGCGACCTGGCAGGGAGGCGCCCTGACGGAGGCGGTGGTGGCCCGGTACGTAGCGGGCCTGCCCTCCTCGGCCAGGGGGGAGATGGCCGACGCGGACGACAGCGCCGTGCGGGGATTCCTGCGTGACATCGCCCTTCGAGAGCTGCGTGTGCAGGACGCGGAGGCGGCTGGCGTGACGCTGTCCGAGGAGGCCCGGCTCGGATTCGCCGAACAGCACGCCCGGGAGGTGGACCTGTGGATGTCCACCCTCGGCTTCGGAGAGGGCGGCGCCGTCGATCGGGGGACCCTGGGCCGGTACATGGAGGACGTGGCTTCCCGTCAGACCGAGACCCGATCCCTGTCTCCCCTGTTCGAGGCCTGGTTGCTCGAGGGGGTGGGGTGGTCCCTCCAGCCTGCCGGGATCTACGGAGCCATCGCGGGAGCCCGAGCCATGCTCACGGGAATCGGGTAGCAATGGGCCCAGGGCTGATGGGACCACCGGGGTGCGTCGCCTGGTGGGGACGAGGACAAGAGCTTCGAGGAAGAGACGAAGGGAGGATCGAATGATACGTCCTGGGCGACGGTTCGTGGGCTGGGTGCCTACCGTGGTGATGATCATGCTGGCGGGATGCGAAAGGGCGGTGCCGGAGCCCCTCTTCGTCGAGCCCGGCGAGGAGCTCCCCGGGCTCACCGAGGGGGAGCGGGGCCGGTTCCTTCTGGGGCGGGCCCTGTTCGAGCGTCTCGCTACCCAGGACGAAGGCCTGGGTCCCCTCTACAACGAGGAGCGGTGTAGCGCTTGCCACGACAGCCCGGCGGTGGGGGGTGGGGGTACCCAGGTTCTCGTGCTCAAGGCGACGCGGTTCGCCGACGGCCGCTGTGACGCCCTCCGGGAGATGGGCGGAGACAACATCCAGCTCCGGGCGACGGAACTGCTTCTGGCCCACGGCCTGGGTCCGGAACGCGTGCCCGCCGAAGCCACGGACAGCGGCTACGTGACCGCGCCCCCCCTGTTCGGCCTCGGGCTGATCGAAGCGGTGCCGGACTCCGTCCTGGAACGGCTCGCGGACCCGGAGGACCGGGACGGCGACGGGATCTCGGGGAGGCTGCCCCGCCTGGCCGATGGCAGCACGGCGCGCTTCGGGCGGAAGGGAGACGCCGCCAGCGTGATGGGGTTCATCGACACGGCGCTTCGGTTCGAGCTGGGCCTCACCACGCCGGAGAATCCGGTGGAGGAGACGCGCAACGGCATTCCCGTTCCGCCGGAAGCGGACCCGATGCCCGAGCCGGAGATGGACGCCCAGGGCCTGGGCCTCCTGACCGACTACGTTCGCTTCCTGGGTGCTCCTTCGCCGGAGGAGCCCGTCGGCTCGGCGGGGGATACCGTCAGGCGCGGGCGAGAGGCCTTCGACGTCGCGGGGTGCGCGACGTGCCACGTCGCGCGGCTCGCGACGGGGCCCTCCGACATCGAGGCGCTCGGCTTCAAGGCGCTGAGCCCCTACTCGGACCTCCTGGTGCACGACATGGGCGAGGGCGAGGGAGACGTGTGCGGAGCCGACGTGGCCCCCGGAGAGTACCGCACGCCGCCCCTGTGGGGACTGCGCCACCGCAGTCGGTACATGCACGACGGTCTGTCGACCGATCTCCTGGACGCCATCGCCAGACACGGAGGCGAGGGTGCGGCGTCCCGGGACGCCTTCGAGGCGCTGTCCGAGTCGGATCGTGCACTGTTGCTGCGGTTCCTCGCGTCGCTCTAGCGTTCGGCTGGCGTGTCTGGCCGGGCGGAGCCCGACGGGTTGAAGTCGAGGCATCAGGCTGACAACATCTCCGCATGATCCACTTGACGGAGGTCGCCAAGTACTTCGGCGACAAGCGCGCACTGGGACCAGTCTCGTTCGAGGTTCCCCCCGGCGGCACCGTGGGATTCCTGGGCCTGAACGGCGTGGGCAAGACCACGCTGTTGCGCATTCTCGCCTGCGACCTGAGACCGTCGGCGGGCATGGCCCGGATCGCAGGGGTGGACGTCCTGGACGATCCCCACGCGGTTCGGAAGAAGGTGGGCTACCTGCCCGAGAGCCCTCCCCTGTACCGGGACATGACGGTAGGGGGATACCTGGAGTTCGCCGGACGGATCAAAGGTCTGGACGCCCCCACCGTCGCCGCCCGGATCCCTGCGGTGGAGGAGGCCACCCACCTGACCCACATGCACCACGAGCTCATCCGACACCTGTCCCACGGCTACCGACAGCGCGTCGGAGTGGCGCAGGCGCTCATCCACGATCCTGAAGTCCTGATCCTGGACGAGCCCACCAACGGGCTCGACCCGGTGCAGATCCGCGAGATGCGGGACCTGATCCGCAATCTCCGGGATTCACACACCATTCTGATTTCCAGCCACATCCTCCCGGAGATCAGCGAGACCTGCGACGAGATCCTCATCCTCCACGCTGGCGAGATCGTCGCCTCGGGCACCGAGGACGACCTGTCCGACCGCGTGCTACGCTCCGCAGGCACCAACGTTGAGGTCCGGCTTCCCGAGGGGGACGCTGGATCCGAGCCGGTGGAGGCCATCCTGAACCTGTTGCGTCGGCTCCCCGACTCCGCCGAGGCGAGCCTTGTCGAGCGGGCCCGGGGTACGCTCACCTTCAAGGTGGACGGCGAGGGCGACCTCCGGGCGACCGTCTGCCGGGCCCTGGTGGAGGCCGGCTACGACGTGGTACGCCTGGACCGGGCCCACCGGGAGCTGGAGGGCATCTTCGTGAGGCTCGTCGGCGGGATGGAGGCCTGACGTGGACGGGACTCTGGTGATCTTCAGGCGCGAGATCGGCGCGTACCTAAGGTCTCCCGTGGGCTACCTGGTGGCCGCCGTGGTACTCCTGCTGGACGGGCTTCTCTTCTACGCCCAGGCTCTCGGACCGGCGGCGGGCGAGCGCCTCTCCGGGGAAGTGCTGGCCGCGTTCTTCTACAATGCCAGCGGGCTCACCGTGGTGGCGGCGGTGGTCCTGTCCATCCGGCTCATCGCCGAAGAGCGGCAGACCGGGACGCAGGTGCTGCTCAACACTTCCCCGTTGAGGGATTGGGAGATCGTGCTGGGGAAGTTCCTGTCGGCGCTGGCCTTCCTCACGGGGATCACCGTGGTGACCCTGTACATGCCCCTCCTCATTCTGGTGAACGGCAAGGTGTCCGTGGCCCAGATCCTCGTGGGCTATCTGGGCCTGGTGCTCCTGGGCTCCGCGGTTCTCGCCATGGGCGTATTCGCTACCGCCCTCACCCGACACCAGCTCGTCGCGGCGGCCGTCGGGTCGCTCATCGTCGCCACGTTCATGCTCTTCTGGCCGCTGTCTCAGGTCGTGGGACCTCCCGTATCCCTGGTGTTCGCCGCCCTCGCCCTCCACGGGAGGCACTTCGCCGGGTTCCAGGCAGGGCTCCTCCACACCCGGGACATCTTCTACTACCTGGCCGTGACGTACTTCTTCCTCCTGGCGGCCGTGAAGGTGATGGAGGCGAAGCGATGGGAGTGAGCCGGCGGGGGCTGACCTGGTGGGTCGTCGGAGGCCTGGTCGCGGTATTCGTAGCGCACAAGGTCTTCCACGACGTGACGCCCGTCCGCCTTCCCCTGACGGCGTTCGGCTTTCTCGCGGTGCTGGGTGGCACGGCCTGGCGCGTGCGCTCCTGGCTCGGCGCCGACGGTGACGACCGGGGTGTGGAGCAGGCTTTCTCCCTGACCTATCTCGGGTGCTCGGTGGCCCTGCTCGGGTTCATGGCGGGAACCGAGGACGGGGTCCGGTGGCTCGGCCTCGACTTCACGGATCCCCTCGTGGACCTGCGCTTCCGCAGAGGCTTCCTCATCGGGTCCGCCATCACCTTGGGGGCATCGCTCCTTCCGGCGCTGGCGGCCCAGTGGTCCCTCCGGGCCGGCGAGCGGGAGGAGCCGGGCGCCGCCCGGGTGGAGTCCATGCGCGTCCGGGAGTCGGCCACCGGCGCCCTCACCGTGGCGTTGGCGGGGGCGTTCCTCGCGGTGGCCGCGTACGTCACGGCAGCCCACGACCGGACCCTCGACGCCAGCTACTTCAAGACGTCGAGCCCCGGCACGGCCGTCCAGGAGATCGTGCGCAGCCTGGGCGAGCCCTTGAGGGTGCTCCTCTTCTTCCCGGAGGCCAATCCCGTGCAGGACGAGGTGTCCAGCTACTTCCGGCAGCTCGAGGGCGCGACGGGAAACGTCCAGGTCGAGACCTACGACCGGCTCTCCCAGCCCCTCGTCGCGAGGGAGCACGACGTCCGGGACGACGGCACCGTCGTTCTGATGCGGGGCGATCGGCAGGAGCGGCTGTTCCTTCCGGTTGAGCTGGCATCCGCCCGGGCGCGCCTCCGCCTCCTGGACGGTGACGTCCAGTCGGAGCTGCTCAGGCTCCAGCGGGATCAGCTCTTGGCGTACGTGACCGTCGGCCATGGAGAGCTGAACGACCCGTTTCGTGAGGGAGCGGCCAGTGCGGCCGAGGGCCAGCCTCCGTTGGGGGCCCTCCGGAGCCTGCTGGAGCTGCTGGGCTACCAGGTGCGCGAGCTCGGGCTCAGGACGGGCCTGGGAAGCCGGATTCCCGACGACGCCGCGGTGCTTCTGGTCGTCGGGCCGCAGCGGCCCTTCCTGGAGGAGGAGATGTCGGTGGTGGGGGAGTACCTGGAGCGGGGCGGCTCGCTGCTCCTGGCGCTGGAGCCCGAGTCGGAGTTCGACCTCGGGAGGCTGAGGGCGCACCTCGGCGTGGACTACGCGTCCACCACCCTGGCGGACGACCAGCGGCACGTGCGCCAGACCCGCACCATCGCGGATCGGCGGCTCATCGTCACCGATCGCTTCTCGGTCCACGCGTCCGTCACCACGGCGGGCCGAAGGGGCATCGGCTCGGGCATCCTCATGGCCGGCGCCGGGTACCTCACCGAGGCGACCGACGTCGAGGGTCCGAGGCGGCGCTTCGTGATCCAGTCCATTCCTTCCACCTTCGCCGATGTCAACGGGAACCTGCAGTTCGACGAGGCGACCGAAACCCGGGGGAGCTTCGACCTGGCCGTGGCAGTGGAAGGGCCCGAGCGAGATGAGGGGGGCTCCATGCGGAGCCTCGTCTATGCCGACGCCGACATGTTCTCCGACGGCGTCCTGACGAGCCTGGGCATGAACGCCGCCATCGCGGCGGACGGAGTCCGCTGGCTCGGGAGGGAGGAGGCCTTCGCCGGTGAGATCGTCTCCGAAGCCGACGTGCCCATCGTACATACCCGGGGAGAGGACGTCGCGTGGTTCTACGCCATCATCTTCGGAGCCCCAGCGCTGGTGCTCGGTCTCGGGCTGGTCGTCGCGTACTCGCCGAGGGTGGCGCGACGGAGGCGTGCAGCATGAAGGGCGTGGCAATTCACGCGGGCCTGCTCCTACTCGCGCTTCTGCTGGCCATCCCCACGTGGACCCGCGAGCGGACCCGCCCCACCGACATTCA
>JBDHGI010000115.1:0-13861 GCA_039589955.1 Gemmatimonadota bacterium
GATGGTCTTCTGAAAGCCAAGGAGATGCCCGGGAAGAGGCAGCAGTTCAGGCAGTCTCCGGCGTCACCGCACGATCCGGTACGAGCGCACGGTGGGCACGTCGAGGTCGTCCACTGCCACCCCGAGCACGTGACTCCTGTCCGCGTGCACGATCCTGAGGCCTCCCGGAATGTCCACCTCGGCCACGGCGATCCCGTCCGGGCCAAAGACGATCCACCGGTTCCGGGGGGCGTCGGCGCTCACCGACTCTTTGACCCACAGGTTGCCTATCCGGTCGGCCACGAGGGTATCGAAGACCGTCTTGGCTTCCGGAAAGTCCACCTCGGCCAGCCACCGCTCGTATGAGGGAGTCTGACGCTGAGGCTGGCGAAGCCGGTCCATTACCGCCTTCCGGAAGGTCTGTCGATCAGCCGCGGTCACCGGACTGGGCTCGGCGCTCCACCGCACGACGCGCCTCACCTCCCCGTCGAAGGAGAGCGTGCGGACCTCAGCCGTGCCCGTGTTCGCCACGTGAAGCTCTCGCTCCCGCCATGAGACGAGCGTCACGGGCGAGAACGGCATGGCGTGCACGGCGAGGTCGTCCCGCCATACGCCGCGCTTGAAATACTCCCGGCTCTCGAAAGGGATCAGCGTGTCGTGGACGGTTCCATCCCGTGTCACACGCTCGATGACGCCCACCGGTCGGAAGTACGGTGCCTCTCCCTGGGCGACCCAGGTCTCCACCTCGTTCCCGTGGCTTCCGGAAGGATAGCTGTCCAGGAGGAGCGAACCGTCGTCCAGCGTCCGTCCCAACAAGCCCGGGAACCAGGGGCCGAGCATGGGCCGGTTGACGAAAACGCCGTCCTCGTCGAACCAGTAGCGGTAGCCGATGGGCCAACCGCCCAGAACCACGGTATCGCCTGGGATGAGGTCGATGGAGTAGAGGAAGCGAAGCTCGCCGGGACCCTCGCCCTGTCCGCCCACGGTTTGCAGGGCTTCTCCGCCGACGTCGAAGTAGCGGGCTTCGCGGCTCAGGCCGTCCGCGACGACAATGCGCCCGTCCGACAGGCGCACGGCCCCGACCACCGTGGAGAGCTGGTGAGCCGCTCCTCTGCCCTCCCCACCGATGGTGGCTTCAGGGGGCTCGCTGAGCGTCCAGGGGGGGAGAGGTGCGGCCAGGGATCCATGCTCGACGATACGCACGCCAGCGCTGTCCCGAACGACGACGGGCATCGACGGGTGGCCAGGTTCACAGGCAACGGCGAAGAGAAGAAGGAGTGAGGCGCACGGGGCCGCGCCATTGCGGCTCTCCTGTCTCGTGTGGTTCATGCTCGCACCTCTGCCAGCGGATGCGGTTGGACCTCTACCGCATACCCAGGAGGGGCGACGCCCCAGTCGCCCTCACCGGACGATGATCTCGTCCACATAGATCCAGGGCACCTCTCCCTGCCCGGGCCAATCCTCAGGAATCGAGGCACGGCCCCTCACGCCTACGCGAAGGTAGCGGGCGGAGAAAGACCCCTCCGAACGCACCGTCACGTAACCCCGAGTCGGTCCGTTGGTGGAGGGCGACATCGAAGCTCGGTTCGCCATCCTCCGATAGTCGACGCCGTCCTCGGAGTAGTCGACCTTCACGGAATCGGGCCAATACGCGAAGGACTCGGGGTGCTGAAGGAAGCCTACCTTCACCACGCGGATCTCCTGTGGCTGGCCGAGATCGACCACGACCTCGACGCCGCCCCGATAGGCCTGCCAGTCGCCCCCCCGCCAATCGATGGAGCCGCGGATCCCGTCGACGAGGCCAGCGTCACCGCGGGCCGAGTACCGGCTCCGCGTGGCCTGGCTCACGCCCACGGACGCTTCGAAACCCAGGTGGAGAATGCGATTCTGGTGCTCGTGGTCCTTCAACTCGAGAGTCCGCCGCGACAGGGCTTCCTGCTCGGGGGTATCGGGAAGCGGAGCCCGGGCCAAGGTCGACGCCTCGTCCGCAGGTGACAGCGTTCGGATCACGAAGCGGTACGACAGGGGGCCGGGGAGGAGCGTGTACCGGCGGTGGGGCACAGCTCCCCACGAGTTGTCGCCGCCGACACCCTGCTGGCGGAGATCGACGTGGAGGGACACGTGATCCCGGGGGACCAGGTCCACCTGGTGCCTCTGCCGCTTCTCCTCACCCTCGTCGAGGTCCTCGGGCCGGTAGGGGAGGGCGCCGAAATCCAGGAGCGGGATCCCGATGAAGAGAAGACCCCAGCCCTCGCGGTCACGCAGGGAGAACCACCGGGTGTCGGTCCGGTTTCCGGTCTCCTGGGGTCGCGCGTAGGGGTGGACGAGCGAGTCCACGCGAGCCGAGAACCGGCCCACGCCGGCTCCCGAACGGCGGTCCCAGTAGCTCTCATGGGGCCCTCGGCCGTACCACGCCACTCGGTCCAGTGCGCCCGGCAGCGCCATGGCCAAGCCGAAGCGAGGGATCTCCGGAAGATCCTCGTGTAGGCCTTCGATAGCGGCGTCCACCACCACCGTCCCGTCCCCGTGGGCGGTGTAGGCGAGGTTGTACCGTCCGTCGACCTCCGTGAGGGTGAAATGGGCCCGCACCCGAACGGCGGTGGCGAGCGTGTCCACACGAAGGGAATCCAACCGTCGGACGCGGTCCTCGCCCGCGCTGCGCCAGACACCGGAGCGCATCTGCAGCCCGCTGCCGAAGTCGTTGTCGGTGGGCGCCCGCCAGAAGGACGGCCGAGGGCTGGACCTGAGGAGGTCTCGAGTAGATCGCCGTAGAGCAGTGAGCAGGCCCGAGTGGCGGTCGAAGCGTAGCACTACGGGTCCCGCCGCCAGTTCGACGGCCTCGTCGGTCGCCTCCACCCCCACCGGCGAGGTCGAGGGTCGCGAGGATACGATCGCTACCGGGGCAAGCTGGAACTGCTCCCAGGCGACCTCGTGGTCCGCGGGTGCGGTCTCCGTGGCCACCGCGGTGCGGAACGAGAGGGTAACGAGGTACTCCGCGCCGGGCTTCGGAGAGAGTTGAGGAAGCCGAAGGGTGAGGCGTGCGGACGCACCGGGTGCGATGGGCGGCAGCACCATAGGTCGACCTGCAATGGCCATCCCGTCCTCGGTAAGGGTCCATCGGGCGCGGAATCCGGACAGATCGATGAAGGAATGTCGGTTCTCGATCTGGACGGTGAGGGCCGAGGGGTCGACCAGGGTCGCACGGATGGGCTGATAGACCTTCTTGACCTCCCAGAGGTGCGGGTGAGGCTTCCGGTCGGCGGATACGAGCCCGTTGATGAGGAAATTCCCGTTGTGGCGAGCCCCAGGAGGTCCGAAGTCTCCTCCGTACGCCATGTACGGCGTCCCAGCGACGTCCCGCTTCCACAAGCCCTGGTCCACCCAATCCCAGATGAATCCGCCCTGGAGGGACGGATACCGGTCGATGACCTCCCAATAGTCTCGGAGGTTGCCCACGCTATTCCCCATGGCGTGGGCATATTCGCACATGATGAGGGGACGCTCCGGATCGGTGCGAGCATAGGCCTCGAGCTGGTACGCACGAGCGTACATCGGGGCCACGATGTCCACGTAATCCCGCTCGCCCGCTGGCTCATAGAGGATCGGTCTCGATGGGTCCCGTTGGCGAATCCACCGAGCCGCCTCTTCGAAGCTGGCTCCGTCGCCCGCCTCGTTCCCCAGGGACCAGACGATGACGGACGGGTGGTTCTTATCCCGCTCCACCATGCGTCGCGTGCGGTCCAGCTGGGCAGGGAGCCACTCGGGATAGTCCGCCAGTGAGCGGTCCGGATGGAAGTTCATCCCGTGGGCTTCGACGTTGGCTTCATCCACCAGGTACAGCCCGTGCTCGTCCGCCAGCTCGTACCAGCGGGGCACGTTCGGATAATGCGCGGTGCGCACGGCGTTGATGTTGAAGCGCTTCATGAGGCGGATGTCCTCCAGCATGGAGGCCTCGTCCACCACGTGCCCTCGGATCGGGTCGTGTTCATGCCGGTTGACGCCCCGGATGGTGATCGACTCACCGTTGACACGCAGTTGCCCGGCTCGGATCTCCACCCTCCGAAAGCCCACGCGCGTCGTGACGGTCTCGAGCTCGTTTCCGGTGACATCACGGAGTGTGAGCGCCACCCGGTACAGGTGCGGAGTCTCGGCGGTCCAGCGGAGAGGGGATGGGACCTGGATACGAGTCCGGACCGTCCGCTCGGCGCCGTCGGGCAGTAGCGCCGCGTCCAGTAGAACCTCGGGGATGGCGTCGTCTCCGTCGGGTCCCAACAGTCGTGCGGCCACCTGGACACGATCCGGTCCCGACTGTGAGAGGCGTCTCAGGCTCACCTCGAGATCGAGGACGCCGTCGCGATAGAGATCGTCAAGCCCGGCGTTGGCCCAGAAGTCCCGGATGTGGACGGCGGGTCGGGCGAGGAGATCCACGTCCCGATCAATGCCGCTGATCCTCCAGAAGTCCTGCCCTTCCAGGTACGATCCGTCGCTCCAACGGACGACCTGGGCAGCCAGCACGTTCGGCCCCTCGGCCAGGAACGGAGTGATCCGGAATTCCGAGGGCGTGCGACTACCCTGCCGGTATCCCACTCGACTTCCGTTGATCCACACGGTCAAAGCGGAGTAGGCCCCACCGAAATGCAGGAAGACCTCCTGACCCGACCAGGACTCGGGCACCGTGAAGGTCGTACGGTACGACCCCACGGGATTGTCGTCCTCGGGGACGTGAGGTGGGTTGGGAGGGAAGTAGTACGCTTCGTCGAGGTAGACGGGGTACCCGAACCCTTCCAGCTCCCAGTTCGACGGCACGGGAATCGTGGTCCATGCGGAGTCGTCGAAGCCGGGGTCCTCGAACCCCGTCGGGGCCTGGGAGGGCCGCGGAGCGAAGCGAAACCTCCATTGGCCGTTGAGAGACCGGGTGCGCTCCGAGGGACCCTCGGCGATGGCAGACAGAGCCGTGGGGTACGGGGTGAACGACGCCCGTGGCGGCTCGTCACCGACGGAGAAGACCTCCGGGTTCTCCCAGGCGGGAGGCTCCTGCTGGGCCGACGCTGGCAAGCTCAGCAACCCCACGCCCAGGCTCGCCGTGAAGAGTCGAATGAGGGACGGTCTCATGGGGCCAGCTCGGGTACGGGTGGCGCTCCTCGGGAGCTTCTGGGAGGGCGATCCATCGGCGGTATTGGAGGCCGGTGGCACGGTTCCGTCAAGCTGGTGGTGCGCACAGCCGAGGCACAACGGGTGACGGACGGCGTATTGAGGAAAAGGGGGCCTCGCCGCCCGCACGGCTCCGACTTCCTTGCGAATCCGGAGCTTGTCTGCCCAATCTGGGGATGGCCGGTGAGTAATCCCGGCGTCCTGCCCACCTGGAGTCCCATCGCATGCTAACCTCGCGCCCTCCCGTCGCGGCGGCCGCTCTGGCCGTCCTTCTCTTCGGTTTTCCCAACGGTGGTTCCGCTCAGAGCGAGACCCCGCGCGTGTTGCCGCCCCAGGACGAGTTCCTCGTTCCAGGCGATATGGCGAGCGGCCTCCCTCTCGTGGTGCCCAACGACAACAAGGAGGCGTCTGGTGAGTTGCGGGGCGGCGTGCGGGAGATCTCCCTGGAGGTGGTGCGTGCCGATTGGCGGGTCGAGACCCAGCACAGCCCCGGTCTCCGGGTCGCGGCAGTGGCCGAAGAGGGCGGACACCCCATGATCCCGGCACCCCTCATCCGGGTGGAGGAAGGCACGCTCCTCCGTGTACGGATCCGCAACCGTATCGACGAATCGGTGACGGTCTTCGGGCTCCACACTCGTCCTTCGGACGAGGAGTCGCCGTTCCCGCTCGCCCCGGGGGAAGCCCGGACAGTCGAGTTCCCAGCCGGTGCGCCGGGGACGTACCTCTACCGGATCGAAGAAGGGACGCCGCCTCCCTCCCTTCCAAACGGGCGCCCGTTCCGTGAGCGAGACCAGCTCGCCGGGGCGTTCGTGGTGGACCCGAAGGGTGCAACGCCGGCGGACAGGGTCCTGGTCATCAACATCTTCGGCCAGCCCGTGGTGGATGCAGCCTCGGAGCGGGAGTACCTGGAGGGCCTGACCATCAACGGTCGGTCCTGGCCCTACACGGAGTTGATGGAGCTCTCGGTTGGCCAAACGCAGCGCTGGCGAGTGGTGAACGCGAGCAAGCGGTTCCACCCGATGCACCTCCATGGGTTCTTCTACTCGGTCCTCTCCCGGGGGACAATGACCGGGGACACCATCTACGAGTCCCGCTCCCACCGACTCGTGGTGACGGAGCCGATGAGGCCCTTGACTACCATGCTGATGGAGTGGACGCCGTCCCGTGAGGGGCGTTGGCTCTTCCACTGCCATCTGTCCTTCCACGTCTCGGCGGGTGTCCGGCTGCCCGGTGCAGTGGAGGCGGATGCGGAGCACGCCCACAGCCACATGGCCGGCCTCGCCATCGGGATCGACGTATCCCCAGGCCCCACGGATCTCGTCGCGGAAGGCGTGCCCGTGGACCTGGACTTGTACGCGGCGGAACACGGGGCGGAGCCGGGTTACCGATTCGGGTTCACTCTGGACCCGCGGGCCGATGTAGACAGCTTGACCGAAGCGCCTGGCCCCGTGTTGGTCTTCAACCAATTTCAGGCTGCGGACGTGACCGTCCACAACACCATGTCTGTGCCGACAGGCGTCCATTGGCACGGATTGGAGTTGGACGCTTGGGCGGACGGTGTGCCGATGTGGAGCGCCTCCGAGGGACGGATGTCTCCAGTCATCGAGCCCGGTGAGTCCTTCACGTACAGCCTGTCCATGATGCGTCCGGGGACATTCGCCTATCACTCACATCTGAACGACATAGAGCAGCTCAGCGGCGGACTCTACGGGGCTCTCATCGTGCTCCCACCCGGCGAGACCTTCGATCCCCGAACCGATCACGTCAAGGTCTGGGGCTGGAACGACCCCGAGCCATCGGGGCTGCACAACATGGACCTGAACGGGATGCGGGCCCAGCCGGACGCAGAGGCCGTGGTAGGCGAGACGCACCGTTTCCGCGTCATCCACATTGCGCCGGCGGGACAGCTCACCGCGTGGCTCACGCGGGACGGACAAGTCGTTCCCATCACCCTGCATGCGAAGGACGGCGCGGATCTCCCCGTCCATCAGCGCGTGCCCGTAGATCGACTCCCCCGGTTGGGTGTGGGTGAGACAGCCGATTTCACCTGGACCCCGGTGGAGCCGGGCGTCTACGAGCTGAGGATCGGCTTCAACGAGGAAGCTCACTTCCCCCAGCGCTGGGTCGTCAGGGCCAGAGCCGAGGGCACGGGACGGAGTCGCTGAGCCACGGCTTCGCACTGCCACCCACACGGCGGTGGCGCGCTAGGTGGTAGGACAGCCGAGCCGATACACCCGCTGGCCCGGCAGCGCTCGCCGGCGGCGGGAGGCTACTAGAACCCACCACGGCCGCCAAAGCCGCCGAAGCCACCGAAGCCACCGAAGCCGGGAATTCCCCGGAAGCGGTTGTTCACCACGTTGTTGAAGATAGAGCCGAACTGGATCGAGAAGCCGACGGTCAGGCCGTAGTTAAAGTCGGTCCCGCGCTGGCGAAGCCGCAGGAGTGTCTCCTCGTCCGACGCACCTTGGGCGGACAGGTAGATCTGGTCGTCGACCCAGGCGATGTCGCCCCGCGCGTTCACGCTGAACCCTCGCACGATGCGGAATTCCACATTACCCCTGATCGACAGGTTGTGGCGGTCGAAGTCGTGGAGGAAGTGCGAGCCCGTGACGCTGAACGAGGCGTCGCCCCATGGCTGGCGCTGTGAGAACTCGATCTCCATCGACTCCTCGAAGCGCGTCTCCTCAATCTGACCGAACACCGTCTCCTCGATGTAGTCCCGGTAGGCCGGCCCGATCTTGTAGAAGACCGTGAGCGCTCTTCGGGTCGCCTCCTCGTAGGGGAAGAGGCTGAACTCGACCGCGGGCGTCAGCTCGACGCGGAAATCCTGGTTGAAGCGGGTCAACCTCGCGAGCTGGCCCTGGACTCCGATCGACCAGTGGTCCGCCACCGCGTACACGACCAGTTGATTGAGACCCCAATCTGTGCGTGTGTCCCTGAAGACGCCCTCTTCGAGCTCGAACTCCACACGGTTGAAGTTGACGTTGCCGCTGAAGCGGAGCTTCCATGTCGGCGTCACCCTCGATGCGGAGAAGCTGCTGTTCAGCCGGATGGTCTCCCGCGTCGACTCGCCATCGAGATTCCCGCTGCCGTTCACCCGAAAGACCCACAGATCCCATGGGTCATCCACCTCGTCCTGGGAGACGAGTCGCCGGTTGGGGTCCGCGCGCTCCGCTTCGGCCGCCGCGAGGGTCACGAGGCCGCGGAAGCCGACGACGTTGGAGAAGCGTGCGAGCCCGATGCCCAGGGTATGGGCGATGCCGTCGAGCGCCTCGCGCTCGGTGTCTGTCGGTAGCGTCTGGAACAGCGCCTGGTCCTCGTAGTCGTCCTGGCCGGCCATGCCGATGAAGTCGAGCTGATACTCGCGTCCGCCGGCGCCGGTTGCGGTGCTCGTCATGATGACGTGCACGTCGGCGTCACGGCGGTCGCGCACCCAGTTCACCCAGGCGATCTCGGTGCGGTAGTAGTCGGAGTTGCAGTTCCGGCCGTCACAGTCGAAGAAGACGTTGGGTCGACTCCCCTGGGCGCCCTGGGGCGCCTCCTGAGCCGGGGCGCCCCTCACCCCCAGGAAGAGAGCGAGGGCGAGGATCGAGAGACTCTTGAACGGGCGCACGTGCATCGGATCGCCGGTGAGAGATGTGAGGAACCGCCTGCGGCAGCGCCGAGAGAGGGCTTCAGACCCGGAGGACACCGACCGGGACCGCTTCGTTGACTCGTGAGCCAGGCTCGGCCGTCACAGCAGCCCGAGCATCCGAGGCAGCCACAGGGTCACCGCCGGGACGTAGGTGACGACGAGTAACGCAGCGACCATGGCCGCATAGAGAGGGAGAAGAGGGCGGATCACGCCCGCGATGGAGGTTCGCGCGACGCCGACGCCGACGAAGAGGACGGTCCCTACGGGGGGCGTGCACAGTCCGATGCACAGGTTGAGGACGATCACGATGCCGAAGTGCACGGGATGCACGCCCAGCGCCGTCGCGACGGGCAGGAAGATGGGCGTGAGGATCAGCACCGCCGGCGTGATGTCGATGAAGATCCCCACGCCCAGGAACGCGAGGTTCATGAGGAGCAGGACGGCGAGCCTGGACTCGGCCAACCCGGTGAGGAACGTAGCGAGGGCCTGCGGTGCGTGGGCATAGGCGAGGACCCAGGAAATGCCCATGGACGTGCCCACGAGCAGAAGCACCACCGCCGTGGTCGTCGCCGTCTCGAGGAAGATCCCGGGCAGGTCGGAGATGGTCAGGCCCCGGTACGCGAACGCCAGGATGAGCGCGTAGAGCACCGCCACCGCGGCGGCCTCGGTCGCCGTGAAGATGCCCACGATGATCCCGCCCATGACGATGACCAGGAGCATGAGGCTCGGAATGGCCGCCAGGAACGCGGTCCAGGTCTGTCGGATCGTGGACCTTCGGGAGGTGGGATAGCCCCGGGCTTTGGCGATGGCCCCGCCGACCGCCATGAGGGCGAGCCCCACCAGCGCACCCGGAAGATACCCGGCCACGAAGAGCGCGGCGATCGACACCCCGCCGCTGGCGAGGGAATACACGATGAGGATGTTGCTCGGTGGGATGATCAGGCCGGTGGTGGCGGACGTGATGTTGACCGAGGCGCTGAAGTCGCGATCGTAGCCCTCCCGCTCCATCTCCGGACCCATGACACCCCCCACGGCCGAAGCCGTGGCCACCGCCGATCCGGAGATGGCGGCGAAGAGCATGGCCGCCAGGATGTTCACGTAGGCCAGTCCGCCGGGGAGGTGCCCCAGGACGGACTTGGCGAAGGTGGTCAGACGCTCGGCGCTGCCGCCCCGGTTCATCAGCTGACCGGCCAGCAGGAAGAACGGGATCGCCTGAAGCGCGAAAGAGTCGAGGCCCGTGGCGATCCGCTGCGCCACGGTGGTGAAGGCAGGTCCGACGGGCATGTTCACCAGCATGGCCAGGGCGGTGGCCGTGCCGATGCAGAACGCCACCGGCACGCCGAGGGCCAGGAGCCCGACGAGCGCCACGCCCAGCAGCAGAACGTCCATCACGTGCCCGCCTGCCCCCGCAGGACTTCGCGGAGACGTCGCGCAGAGAACCACACGATGAGCGCGCCGCTCACGGGGACGGCGGCGTACACCCACCCCATGGGGATTCCGAGGGCGGCGGACGTCTGCCCCAGGCGGAGCGTGATGTGCACCAGTCGGAGCCCGCCTCCCAGCAGCACGACTCCGGCGAACGTGATCACGCACAGCTCGATGATCACCGCGAGCGCCCTTCCCGAACGTCCTCCGGAGATCCGCCGGGGAAGCAGGTCGATGGCCAGGTGGAGCCTCTTCGCCGAGGCGTAGCCGGCCCCGACCAGGCCGATCCAGATCAGCAGATACCGGGCCAGCTCCTCGGTGTACGAGCTCGGGCTCGCCAAGGCGAACCGCGTGAAGACCTGCCAGAGGACGTTCACGACCGACACGCCCATGATGACCACGAGGAACCACCCCAGCGCCCTCTCCAGCGGCGACTCGCCAGCTCGTGCCACGCACCCCTCCTGTCGAACTCCGATGGCGACGGCGGCCATAGTGCCGGCCACCGGCGGGCGATGCAACGCCGACGCCGGCTCGAGGGGGAATTCGCGTATCGAACGCCGATCCCCTACCGTTTCGGCATGTCCCACCCCAGCCGTCCCGTCATCGATCGCCGTGAGGCCGTCCGTCGGGTGACCGTCTTGCTGGGGGGTGCGCTCTCGGCGCCGACCCTGTCGGGGCTTCTGGCGGGCTGCGAGGGGCCACACGAGGGCGCGACCTTCGTGCCACGCACGCTGTCCGCCCGGGAGCTCCAGCGGGTGGAAGCCGTTGCGGAGCTCATCATCCCGGCCACCGACACTCCCGGCGCCTCCGGGGCGCGGGTGCACGAGTTCGTGGACATGATGCTCACGGACTACTTCCCGCCCAGGGAGCGGGCGGGCTTTCTTCGTCAGCTCGCGGAGCTGGACGACAGGGCTCGGGCCCTGGGGGGCGTCGACTTCGACGCCGCCTCCGCGGAGCAGAGGATCAGGGTTCTCGTTGAGCTCGATGACGAGGCTTTCCGAGGCACGAACGAGGGGCCGACGCGGGGCCAGGACCGAGCCGAGGCGGAGGATCCCCCCTTCATGCGCACCATGAAGGAGCTCACGGTGGCCGGCTACTACACCTCCGAGATCGGCCAGACGGTGGAGCTGCGCCTCGCGCCGTTCGGCCCCTACGAGTCAGACATCCCCGTGGACGAAGTGGACCGCGCGTGGGCGTGAGACGGAAGGCACAGGAGCGAACCGCCTTCGACGCCATCGTGGTGGGTTCGGGGATGTCGGGGGGCTGGGCCATGAAGGAGCTGTGCGAGGCCGGCCTCGACACGCTCGTGCTGGAGCGGGGTCGCATGGTCGAGCACGTCCGCGACTACGTCACGGAGCACAAGCGCCCCTGGGAGATGCCTCACCGTGGTCGCATCCCACCCGATGTGCTCGAGCGTGACTATCCCGTGCAGCGCAGGACCTTCGCGCTGAGCGAGTACACCCGGCACTGGTTCTACACCGACCATCGGGTGCCCATCGTGGAGGAGGCGCCGTTCACCTGGGTGCAGACGGGCATCGTTGGGGGGCGCGCCCTGATCTGGGGTCGGCAGAGCTACCGCTGGGGACCCATGGACTTCGAGGCCAACGCTGCCGACGGTCACGGAGTGGATTGGCCCATCCGCTACGACGACCTGGCTCCCTGGTACGATCGGATCGAGCGGGCCATCGGCGTGAGCGGCTCCGCCGAGAGCCTGTCTCAGCTCCCCGACGGCGTCTTCCAGAGACCCATGGAGATGACCGCCGTGGAGAGGCACGTGAAGGCCGCCGTGGAGGCGACGTTCCCGGGGCGTCGCGTGATCATCGGTCGCACCGCCACCCTCACCGAGCCCCTCGACGGCCGGGCTCCCTGTCACTACTGCGGGCCGTGTGCTCGGGGATGCTCAACGGGATCGTACTACTCGACGCAGAGTGTGGCGCTTCCGGCGGCGCGCCAGACCGGGCGGCTGACTCTGCGGCCCCTCTCGGTGGTCCACTCCGTCCTCTACGACGCGAGCGTGAACCGTGCGTCCGGAGTCCGGGTCCTCGACGCCGAGACCGGTGAGGAGCGGGAATACACCGCGCGCCTCGTGTTCCTGTGCGCTTCGACGATGGGGACCGCACGGATCATGCTCCATTCGGTCAGCGCGCGCTTTCCCGACGGCATAGCCAACAGCAGCGGGATGCTGGGTCGCAACATCATCGAGCACCATGCCCGCGTCGGGGCCCGAGGCCGCTTCGAGGGCTTCGAGGACCGATACTACCGTGGCAATCGGCCCAACGGTGTCTACGTGCCGCGTTTCCGGAACCTCGATGCCGCGTCCCGGCACCCCGACTTCGTCCGCGGCTACGGGCTGCAGGGGCAGGCCTCCCGCCTGGGGTGGCAGCGGGGCTCGACCATGCCGGGCTTCGGGGCAGGCTTCAAGGAGCGGCTCCGCGCTCCGGGCGAGTGGCGCATGACGCTGCAGGCATACGGCGAGTTCCTTCCCCGTCCCGAGAATCGGGCCGTCCTCGATCCCGTCGTGAAGGACGGATGGGGGATCCCTGCACTTCGCGTCAGCGTCACCCGCGGACCGAACGAGATTGCCATGCGCCGGGACATGGCTCAGACCGCCGCCGAGATGCTCGAGGCGGGGGGCGCCCGGGATGTCGAGGTCTTCGACAACCCTGAGATCCCGCCGGGGACCGCCAATCACGAGATGGGCACGGCGCGCATGGGGCGAGATCCCCGCACCTCGGTGCTCAACGGCTACAACCAGTGCCACGACGTTCCGAACCTCTTCGTGACGGACGGAGCGTGCATGACGTCCGCCGCATGCCAGAACCCGTCGCTGACGTACCTGGCTCTGACGGCCCGAGCCTGTGCCTTTGCGGTGGATCAGGTGCGCCGAGGAGAGCTGTAGCGGAGGTCCGCTCCCAGCCGGGTGTCACGGAACCTTCGTGACGGTCGTTCGATGGTCGGACCGAGCGCGAGGGTGGGTGGGCACACCGGGGGGAATCCATGAAGACCGTGATCGCCGTCTTTGCCGTCGTCTTCGTCACGGCAACGCATATGGGTGCACAGGAGAGCGAGCCACCGCGGATCTCCCTCGAGGCGCGAGTCGGGTACGCACGTCCCACGGGGGACCTCGGCCGAGCCGACGGGTTCGTCGGCGGATACGTCGCGTTCGAGGAGGTTGGGGGCAGGCCGGCTCTCGGAGGGGGATTGACCGTGCGAGCGACCGGCCCGCTCCACGTTCGGGTCCGGGCAGACTACGCCACCGAGGCGACCGTCGGAGGACAGTGGTTCTGCGACGCCTTCACTCCCTGTCCGGCGGTACAGGTCCTGGTGGACGGTCGAGTGGACAGCTGGTCGCTGGGAGCCGATCTCCTCTACCGGCCCAGGCCTGCCCGCTGGCCTTTCGAGCCCACGGTGTTCGTCGGATCCGGAAGGCACGCTCGGCGTATCCTGTGGAGCTCACCCGTGCCCGAGGTGCCGATTCCCACGTCCTACGATCAGACGAGCACCTTCCTGCGCGGCGGTTTCGGGGCGTCGCGCAGCGTGGGCCGGGCCTCCCTCTTCGTGGAGCTCGAGGCTCTCGTCGATTCCTTCGGCCGGGAGCTGCCGCTCCTGGTCGAAGGCTCGGTGCCTCCCGACGAGCTCGGGGCTCCGGATACGCTGGTTGACTTCGGGGCC
>JBDHGI010000116.1:0-26280 GCA_039589955.1 Gemmatimonadota bacterium
CTCCTCGAAGACGCGCCCACCGGTTCGAATCACGGCCCGGTCCTCCGGGCTCTCGGGGACCTCGGGTCGCGTCGGCGCCAGGAAGCGGACGTAGGCGGTCAGGAGGTCGATCTGCTCCTCATCGACCTCGGGCTCGGCCCGGGGGTCGACCCCTTTGGGGAGCGGAGCGCCATTGGGTAGCTGCTCCGAGGGATGTGCGGCGCTCGTGAGGCCCAGCTCGCCGTTCAGCGCCTCCGTGACGAAAGCCACCAGGGTCCCGTGCTGGCCCTTGGCGCCGAAGCGCCCCACCCCGCCCTCGGAGCCGTGGCCGACGCGCCCGGTGACGCCGTCTCCGTTCCGGTCCGTGGGCTCGGCCCGCCTGAGGATGTCGGCCTCGTCCACCGCGGCGACCAGCCCGAGGCCATAGAGGGGAGGCGGGCGAAGCTCCGTCACCGCCGTGGCGCTCGGGGGAACGCGCTCGGCCAGGACACCCGCTTCCCGGAGCGCCGGCACCACCGATGCCTGCAGAAGATCCCCGCCCTCGCGCCGGAGGAGATCGCAGCCCTCGCCGGCGTCGAAGCGGCTGGCCTTGGTCACGGGCTCCGCCCCGTGGCCTCCGCTCGTTGGGAGGTCGTGACAGGAGCTGCACCGTGTCTGATTGAACAGTGGGCCCAGGCCCTCGCCCGGCGAAAAGGCCCGGTTGAACAGGGCCTTCCCGGCGGCGAACGACTCCATCTCGGCGGCGCTCAGTCCGGGAAGCGGCTCGCCGGGCTCCGCCTCGGGCGCCCGGTCCTCCGAGGCGTCGCAGGCCAGGAGGCCGAGGACCAGCAAGAGGGCCGACGCGCGCACGTCGCCGCCCTTCCCTACAAGAGCAGCTCCCTGAACTGGTAGACGAAGCGGAGGGTCTCTTGCTCGCCGTCCTGGCCCGCCGGCAGCAGCCGGCGGAAGTTGTCGTACCAGACCTTGCCGTCGATGGTGGCCTTCATGGACAGGGTGGCCTCCTGTCCGCCCGCCGGCCACGTCTCCACGAAGTACTGCTGGCGGCCGGTGAAGGCGTAGGTTCGGCTGAACGGCAGGGAAACCGTCGTCGTGTCCGCCTCCACGAGCTGCACGATTCGCTCACACTCCTCCGGACACTCGGGATCGGGGATCTGGAGGAAGTAGGTGGACGTGACCAGGACGGCCTGGGTCACCTCGTCACTTTCGATCGTGAGGTCGAGCTCGTCGGGCTCATTCACCCCGGTCAGGAACTCGCATCCGCCGAGAAGAGGTACTGCCAACGCGAGGCCGAAGGCCGCCGCGGCGCGCCTGGTGAAGGGAGGGATTCGGGACACGGTCATTCCTCTCATGCCGATCGATGATTCCTTGCCTGGGACGGTCGCCCAGAAATGTACGAGCGGAGTCTACACTCTTACATGAGAAAGGATCGCCGCCGGCTCGCTCACCTTCGAAATCGCCGCATCCGTTCCCGTTGGGCCGCGGCGATGTCCACCAGGCGGCGAAGCTCGGCGATGGGATCCTCCGAGTCGTCCACCTGGAGCCTGAGCACCACGTCGTTGTTGAGCCACACGCCTCCGTCCTCCTTCACCACGAGCATGGCGGCGGACTGCATGCCCCGGGTGTCCCCGCCGGCCGCCTGGCCCGCCTCCAGGGCGGCCATCAGCCGGTGGGAGAGGTGCCCCGTGGTGTTCTCGAAAGCCGCGACCATGTCCTCCACGACCTGCGGTCCGGCCAGGATGTTCCCCTGGGCCGACACGTATCGCCCGATCTCGTGGCCGGCCCACTCGCTGGCCCGGGGACCTGTGTGGGTGGCCACGTTGCCCTGGGCATCCATGACGGAGAGCTGCCTCCCCTCCTTGGTCCAGCGCTCCGGGTCGGGGTCGGGATCGTTGGCCAGGATCGTCTGGACCACGACCTCCGGGGAGTACCCCAGGGACAGCAGCTCGATGGCCTGGGGCCCGTAGCTCACGTCGACGATGGCCTGGGTGGCCGCCACACCGACGCCGGCCTCACCCCAGATGACTCCGTTCCCCACCGCGAACACGCGGGATTGGACCGCCGCGCCGATCTCTCCCGTCTCCGGATCGAAGCCGAGGATCGAGAAAGTGGCCACGGGCGGCCAGGGCGAATCCGATACGCCTCCGGCACCGGCCCGGTGCGCGGGGGTGTCCTTCGCCTGCTGTGCGCCGGCCGGGACCATGAAGGCTAGAGCGGCAGCGGCGAGGAGCAGCGTGAGCCGTCGAGGAAAGGGAGGGAGGGATGTCATGCTCGCGCTCTCCGAGGGGGGGTGCGTGTGGCTGCGTCGTTCATGGGGATCAGCCCTCCGGTCGCTTGATCTCGTATTCGGCGGGGGGCTCCTTCCCGAGGAGGTGCCTGACGAAATAGTCCCAGCGTCTGCGCACGAAGTAGGGCTCGTTGAGACCGTGGGCCCGGTTGGGTGCGATGATGAGGTCGAAGTCCTTGTTGGCCTTGATGAGCTCGTCCACGACCTGGATGGTCATGGCGGGGTGGACGTTGTCGTCCATGTCGCCGTGCATGAGGAGGAGCTTGCCCTGGAGGTTCTCCGCGTGGGTCTTGTTGGCTTCCTCCTCGAAGTTGTCTGTGCCCTTCAGCGTGTCTTTCACCATCTCGCCCTGGTACTTCTCCGCCCAGTAGATGTTGTAGGACCGGTTGTCGTGATTGCCCGCTCCGGCGACTCCCACCTTGAAGAAGTCCGGGAATCGGAACATGGCGTCGGTGGTGGCGAAGCCCCCGCCCGAGTGGCCGTAGATGCCCACCCGGTCCAGGTCGATGAACGGGTAGCGGGCGGCGAGCTGGCGTATGGCCGCCACGTGATCCGGGAGCCCGTTGTCGTTGAAGTCTCCGTAGTAGTTGTCGTGGAAAGCCTTGGAGCGCCAGGGCGTGCCCAGGTGGTCCAGCTGGATGACCACGAAGCCCAGCTGGGCCAGGGCGAAGTCGTCACCGCCTCCCCGGAAGCTCCACGCCCGACCCACGGAGCCCACCTGGGGTCCGGGATAGATGTGGGTGATGATGGGATAGCTGGCCTCGGGGTCCAGATCCGGGGGGAAGTAGATGAGGCCGTACAGGTCGGTGACCCCGTCCCGGGCCTTCACCGTGAAGACCTCGGCCGGCTCGAAGCCGAGCTCCTCCACGAGTCGATCCACGTCGGCCGTCTCGAGCCCCATGACGACGCTTCCCGTGCGTCCGGACCGGAGCACCGTGACAGCCGGCTCGTCGATTCTGGAGAACCGGTCCACGAAGACGGAGCCGTCGGGTGACCAGGTGATCTCGTGGTGGCCTTCCTCCGGTGTGAGCAGGGTCAGGCCGGAGCCGTCCACGTTCACGCGGTACAGGTAGGCCTCGTAGATGAACCGGTCGCCTTCCCGGCCCCTCGCCTTGAAGAAGACCTGACCCCGGGCCTCGTCGACGTGGACCACTTCCTCCACCATCCAGGCGCCGGACGTGAGGCGGGTCTTCACCCCTCCGTCAGGCCCCAGCACGTAAAGGTGGGCCCAGCCGTCCCGCTGCGACCACCAGAGCACGTCTCCGTTGCGGAGGGCGTACCAGGACGACGGGTTCAGCCGGCGGCCGTGGCCCATCTCGATGTAGGTCTTCGCCGACTCGTGGACGAGGATCCGGGACGCGCCCGTGGCCGCATCCACCTCGGACAGCCACATGTCCTTGTACGCCCGGTTGGTGGACGCCACGTACAGCTTCGAGCCGTCTTCGCTCCACGCGGAATCGGGGAGGGATCCCGAGAAGGACGACTGCAGGGGACGCTCCGGGTACTCGACGGCCACGTTGGACTCCACGCTCGGCAACGGCGGGGAGCCGTTGTCCCCGTCGGCGAGAGCCGGTAGGTCCAGCGTCACGATGTGGATCCCCGGGAAGGGGATGATGGAATCTCCGGGAAGCGCGTAGGGATAGGAGTAGTGGACGGGACGCTGGGGTGTCATGGACAGGTAGTGGTGGTGCTCCACGTCGCGCTCGTCCTGCCTTGCCACCGCCAGACGCCGGCTGTCGGGCGACCAGCGCACCTCCGGCCTGCGGGGCGTCTCGTTGCGGACCTGGTTCGGCCTCGGGTGCGTCAACCCGTACGAGTTGAACTCCTGGCCGTCGGTGGTGACCCGCACCGAGTCGCCACCCCCCTTCGGCCGGACGTAGAGGTCGTGCTCGACCACGAACGCCTCCCACGCACCGTCGGGTGACTCGACGTAGGGGACGTCGCTGGGGAGCGTGTCCCCCACCGTACAGGCGTACCGAACGATGTCGCAGGTGAAGCGCCTCTTGCGCGCATCGAACTCGATGGAGCGGAGCTCCTCCCCGAACTCGAAGTCGTCGAAGGGCAGCTTGGTCCCGACGTAGGACGTGTCGTCCGCCAGCGACATGGCCGAGGCCAGACGATGGTGATCGAAGAGGCGACGGCGCGTGGTGGTGCCCGGATCCACGAAGACGAACTCGTGACCCTCCCCGAGGCTGTTGCGGTACCAGAACCTCCGGCCGTCCTCCAGCCAGTTGGGTGACACCTGGTCTCCGGAGATCATCCGGGACGCGTGCCATGACAGGAAGCGCTCGGCTCGATTGTAGTCGACCTCCTGGGTGGCCGTGGCCCCCGGCGTGGACAGGAGGCTCGTGAGGACCACGAGAACGAGAGTGGCGGGTCGGAGGGATCTCATGGACTTGCTCCTCGCTTCGTCGGAGACGGAGGCCCGACAAGGACCCCCGGATTCGATCAGACGGGCAACCTACGGTGGGACGGGGCTCCGGACGAGCACGTGACGCCCGTCGTCGCGACGTCCGACTCGGGCCCG
Source organism: Gemmatimonadota bacterium (assembly GCA_039589955.1). Taxonomy (GTDB): domain Bacteria; phylum Gemmatimonadota; class Gemmatimonadetes; order Longimicrobiales; family Gaopeijiaceae; genus SZUA-318. The sequence goes on from JBDHGI010000116.1 coordinate 4,791, forward strand.
TCTCAGCGGATCACCGGCCGGGGACCGCTCCTCCACACCTCCTCGTACGTCCAGGGGCGGGCACCGTACGGGCGGGGGCGGGGCCAGATCTCGTCCAGCGTCATCCCGTCGTACAGCACGCCCCCCTTCATCACGAGCCGGATGTCGGTGGTGTTCCTGATGTCGTCCAGGGGGTTGGAGTCGAGGATCATGAGGTCCGCCAGCTTCCCCGCCGTCAGGGAGCCAACGTCCTCCTGGGCGCCCAGGAAGTACGCGCCCTCGTTGGTGGCCAGCTCCAGCGCGCCCATGGAGCCCATGGCCTCGGCGGCCATCCACACCTCCCAGTGCGAGGCGATTCCGTGCTGCTGTCCGTGGGCGCCGATGGCGCCGTGGCCCCCTTCGGCCATGATGTCGGCCAGAACCTGGGCCAGCATGGGGAAGGAGTAGTCCGTGCGAGGTCGAAGGAACGGGCGGCGCGAGTGGGGCACGAGCTGCTTCCAGGGCATCCACGAGCGGAGCTTCTCGTTACGCCACACCTCGCTCTCCTGGAAGAACCACTCGTCGTTCCAGGGCCCCGGACCGCCCACGACGAAGGTCGGGGAGTACACGGTGTTGGCGAGGCCGAAGAAGCGGCTCACGTCGGAGTACATGGGCACGTAGCTCAACGGGTGCTCCCACGCCGTCTGGCCGTCCATGATGAGACTGAGGTTGTAGGCCAGGTCGCCGCCCTCTCCGGTCACCATGAGCCCCCGGTCCCGGGCCACGTCCGTCACCCATTGGCGCTGGGCCCGGCGGGGCTGCATGTAGGACTTGAGGGAGACGGCGCCCCAGGACTGAAGCCGGTCGATGTTCTCCTCGGTGACCTCGTAGCTGTTGAGCTCGTTCTGCCGGGCGGCGTCGCCCCGGTAAAGCGGATCCCCCGTCGTGAAGGTGCGAGGGCCGATGAGGGTGCCGGCCTCGATCATCTGGATGGCCGGGAAGATGTCCTGGGACCACTGGGAGTTGTCCAGGTTGGTGGTCACCCCGTAGGCCAGGGGCACGGCGGCCTCGAAGGCCTTGGTGGGGATGATGCCCCGGTACTCCCGGAAGAAGTGGGAGTGCATGTCGATGAAGCCGGGGATGACCGTCTTACCGGTGCCGTCCACCACGTGATCGGCCTCCGACGCGTCACACGTGCCCACGCAGACGATACGGCCGTTGCGGGCCACCAGGGTGCCCCGCTCGATCACGCGGCGCTGGTCCATGGTGAGGATGCGGGCGTCGGTGATGGCGACGGTGCCCTGGGCGAGAGAGCCCCGGGGAATCTCGAAGTCGATGCGGACGGTGTCGGCTGTCTCGGTCTCGACGTCGTAGGCGTAGTAGACTGCCCCGCTCCCGAACTCGACGGTGCGGGCGTCCCTCCACCTCGGGAAGATGCCCCCCTCACGGCTCAGCTTGCGGACGGGGAGCCGGCCCCGCTTCTTGTCGATTCCCACCGGCCCCACGCCGGAGATGGAGGGGATGGGCACCACGTAGACGTTGTCGCCTTCGTTGAAGGCGGCCTGCCTGCCGTCGGGGGAGACGACGATCTCGTCGGCGTAGGGGAGCACGAGGTGCACCCGAGGGTCGCTCCCGTCGGGAGCCACGGAGACGAGTCGCGAGGAGTCGGCGCGGCTCGTGCCCATCTTCGGGTAATAGACCCGATCGCCGGGGCCGAAGGACGGCCGGGCGAACTGGGTCCGGGTGGACAGCGTGGGTCCCTCGATCCGCACGATGCGGTCGCCGGCGCCGCCGTCGGCCGGAAAGAGGACGATGTCGTACCAGGGGTTGTGGGCCATGGTGCGGTGGCGCTGGGTGGCCCCGGAGCCACGGGTGGCGAGGATCTGTGACCCGTCGGGGCTCCACGCCGTGTGGGAGTACTCGCCGTGCTCCTGGGTGACCTGCCGAGGCGTCCCGCCTCCCGCGGGGATCCGCATGACGTGCCCCCCTCCCGTCTCGTCCACCGTCGTGTAGGCGATCCAGCGGCCGTCGGGCGACCACGAGGGCGCGTATTCGAAGTGGGGATCGGAGTCCGACGTCAGACGCCGGGGACGGCCGTCGGGCAGGTCCATGACCCAGACCCGACCGGCCGCGGTGAAGGCCAGTCGGGAACCGTCCGCGTTGGCGGTCTGCCACCGGGTGAAGGTCACGGGCAGCGGGCCGTCGTCGATGCGGAAGGCCTGATAGGCCTGTCCGGAGATGGTGCGATGGACCCGGGCCGTGAACGGGATGGTCTCGACGGCCCCACTTCCCACGTCCAGACGCCGGAGCTTGCCTCCCTGGGAGAGGATCACCGCCGACCCGTCGGGGGTCCAGGCATACCCGGGGAGCGGCCGGATCGTCTTCATGCCCTCCGACATGTCCTGAGAGATGGGATCCATCACGATGCGCTCGGATCCGCTGTCCAGGTCCCGGAGCCACAGCGCCGTCGACGGTCCGAACTGGTGCCCCTTCCACTCGATGGTGGCGTCGGGCAGACGTCGGGCGAAGGCGAGATGCCGCCCGTCCGGGGCGATCTCGCCCGCCAGCGCCCCCCCGCTCGAGAGACGGTACTGCCTGGAAGCGGAACCGTTCGTCACACGGGTGACCTCACCGGTCTCGAGGTCCATGCGACGCAGGTTGCTGGCGCCCTGAAGAGCGTCCTGCACCAGCCCGGACCCGATGTCGTCCACCGACCATTGGACCGTCTGCCCCGGCGTGCGGACCTGGTAGTAGAGGTAGCGACCGTCCGCCGATGCCGAGGGCCAGGACGCGGACCCGCCGGAGGAGGAGACGAGCTCCACTCCCTGTCCGCCGTCCTCGTGGTACATCCAGATGCCTCCGCCCTGGACCACGAGGATGTACTCACCATCCGCCGTCCATTCGGGCATGGTGACCCGGGTGTCCTGGCTCTTCTGCACCTGCCTCGGATTCCCGCCGTCGGCGTCCATCACCCAGAGGTTGTTCTGGCCGCCCCGGTCCGACACGAACGCGATCCGGGCCCCGTCCGGCGAGACCTTGGGGTGGTAGTTGAGGGCGACGCCGCTCTCCTGGGTGAGGGCCTCCGCTCGTCCGCCCTCGATGGGCACCCGGTAGATGTGGGCCAGCAGGTCGAAGACGATCCACCGGCCGTCCGGAGAGACGTCCACCGACATCCACGTGCCCTCGTCGGTCTCGAAGTCGATCTCGCGGGTCTCTCCACGCGCGAGGGTGACGTCCCACTCGTCGGGCTCCTCCTGGGCGGCCACGCGCGGTCCGACGGGTACGAGGAGGGCCAGAAGGGCGACGACGGGCACGAGTCGGAGGGAGGATGGGCAGCTCATGGGGCCTCCGGTGGGCGGACAGGTCAACGGCGCGTGCGCTCGGGCACGCGACGCTCAGATTAGGGCGCAGAAGCGACCAAGGCCAATGCCCGGCCCGGCCGTGACGAACGGACGGCCGACGGTGGATCCCCGGGGGGGGGCCTGGGTAGTGTGCAGGCACTCGGAACTCGGAGGGTGCGGCGCGGAAGGAGAAGGTGAATGGTGGACCCGATCAGGCGTATTGAAGGCATGCTCAAGAGGAGCGGCCTCGCGCTCGTCCTGACCGCCCTGCTGGCGGTGGGCGGCGCCCATGCCCAGGAGACCAGCGAGCCCGAGCGGGTGACCGTCCGCGGCCGCGTGGTCGACGCGACCACGCGCGTGCCGCTGGCGGGCGTCGTGGTCGCGTTCCAAAACCTCGGCGTCGCCGTCCAGACCGACTCCACGGGTCAGTTCGAGGTGACCGGCATCCAGGTGGGCGTGTACTACCTCGAGCTGAGCCGTCCCGGATACCGCCCCTCCACCGGAGAGTTCGTCGTCATGCGGGAGGGATCGTTCATCACCTCCATGATGCCGCTCAACGCGACCGAGGACATACCGGCGGGTCGTTTCGTCGGACGGGTGACGGATGGGGAGTCGGGAGGGCCCCTGTCGGACGCGGAGGTGCACATCCGCCAGGTCTTCCTCGGCGGAGCCACCGACGAGGGAGGCTGGTTCGAAATGCCGGCCGTGCCGCCGGGTCGATACGCCGTCGAGTTCTCCCACCTCGGATACGCCACGCGCGTGGACACCGTGGACATCGTGTCCGGCCTGACGTCCGACGTGCGCGTGCCCCTGGCGCTGGATCCCATCGAGGTGGATCCCATCGAGGTGGTCGTGGAGCGCCGGGAGCTCATCCTCGAGGACGTGGGGTTCTACCGCCGTGAGGACGAGGGCTTCGGGGAGTTCATCGACTTGGCGGACATCGAGGCCCAGCGTCCCACGGAGGTCACGGATCTCTTCAACCGGATTCCGGGGGCGATCCTGGTCCCCGATCCGTTCAATCCGCTGCAGCGCTCCGTCGTGCTCCGAGGTGGGCGGATGGACAACGTTCTCCGCGGCGGGGAGCACTGCTATCCGTACGTCGTGGTGGACGGCAATATCGTCCATCGCGGCGGCGACACGCCGGCGCAGATCGACTTCCTGGTGGATCCGGTCCAGGTTGCGGGCATCGAGGTCTTCCCGAGCTCCATGGGCGTCCCCATCCAGTACGGGGGTCTCGATGCGGCGTGCGGGGTGATCGTCATCTGGACGCGACGCTGAGGGCGCCGATACCGTCGTCCGAACGAACAGAGGAGGGGCTCCATGAGGTCGAAGACCCTGACCCGCCGGCTCGCACCCGCTGCGCTCATCGCCCTGATCGCCGTGGCGGGGTGTGCCAGCGGCGGAAGCGGCTCCAGAGATGCGGGGGGCGACCGGGATCTCCTCACCTTCGAGGAGCTCCAGCAGTACGACGGATGGGATCTCCTGGCTGCCATCGAGAGCCTGCGCCCCCAGTGGCTGCGGGTCCGGCCGACCCGCCTGCCCACGGGCCAGGCGGAGCTCCAGGTCGTCGTGGACGGTCAGAGACGCGGAGGCGTCGACTTCATGCGGAGCATCCGCGTCGCCCAGGTCCGGCAGGTCCATTACTTGTCCGCCGCCGACGCCACCACGCGCATGGGCACGGACATGGCGGGCGGAGCCATCCTCGTCACCATGAGGATGCGATAGGCTACCGCCCGGGCCCCAGCAGCACCGCGTTCATGAACAGGAGCATGGTCGCCTCGGTGTAGGCCCGGTAGTTCGGGTCCTCCGCGAAGGCGATGACCTGCCCGCGGCCCATGGTCTCGTGCATGAGGAACGCCTTGCTGGCCAGCTGGGGCCTGGCCTCCTCCCAGACCACACCCGACAGGACGAGATCGTCCAGGCTGCCGTAGCGGCCCACGTTCGCGCCCCGGTCCAAGGTGAGGGGCCTGAAGACACGGGCCCCGTCCACCAGGGCGCCGATCTCGCCGTCGGTGCCGGCCGCGAGCCAGTGGTCGGTGTCCAGGAGCACTTTGAGGATCGCCCCGGGCACCGACTCGGGGGCCTCGTCCTCGGGAGCGATCTCCTCGAGGTAGTCGATGGGCTGCTCGGGGGTGCCGTCGTCGTGCGGGTCCTCCCCCTCGTCCCGGCCGCCGCGACGCTCCGTCGTGGTGGACAGCAGGCCCGCTCGCGCCGCCCAGCGGGAGGACTCGGCCATGGTGACGACGGTGCCGCCGTCCCGGATCCAGCCTTCGAGGCGTCCCAGGAGCCCTTCGTCCACCGCGCTGCGGTAGTTGCCGCTGGGGAAGACGATCACGTCGTAGTCGGACAGCACGGCACGATCGAGGCTGGCAGCGCGCACGGCGGTGGTCCGCTGCCCGTACCGGCGCTCCAGGACGTACCGGGTCCAGCCGACGGAATAGGTGGAGCCGGGTCGATCGTACACGAGGAGGACCCTCGGCTCCCGCAGGGCGCGGACGCGACCACTGCCCAGGGACATGCCCTCCCGGACGTAGGAGTCGTCCACGGGGATCACCTCCGCTCCGTGCCGGGCGGCGATGGCGCCCAGCCGCTCAGCGAGGCTCGAATCGTTCTCAGCCGTCCGGACGATGGCGGTGCCCACGCCGAACGCCCGTCCTCCGAGGGTGAACTCACCACCCGCCGAGCGCACCCGGATCCCCTCCCTGAGCGCCTCGGCCACGGCGGAGGCCGCATTCGTGCCCCAAGGAACGAGGTAGCCGACGGCGGCCGACGGGAGGGCGGTGACAGGGCCCCGTGGCACTTCACCGCGGTCGGCGGTCACGGAAGGGCCGATGGCACCGGTCTCCCGGTCGCTCACCAGGAGCTCCACGTCCCACAGCAGTGACTGGCTCCAGGCCGTGAGGTCGTAGATCTCGTCTCCCTCCCGGTTGGCCCTTCGCTCGATCTGGCGTCGGATGAAGTCCTCCTCCATGGGCACGTGGGCATCCAGGAGGTCGCGGGCGAAGCGGTGCGCCGGCTGAGCCATGGGGACGATGTAAGTACCCTCGGCCGGCAGGCGACGGCCTTCGACCTGGACCGGTCCCGCCGCTTCGTGGACCTCGATGCCGTTCCGGACGAGAAGCCTGGCCAGCCTTTCCGCCATGCCCGGGTCGTGGGCCGAGTGGAGGACGTACTCGGCCGGGCCGCCGCGGCCCAGCTCGGTCCCCTCACGCCGGAACGCGAGGTAATCCCGCAGGATCCGGTCCCGATTGCGGGCGGCGGTCTCGGCGGTGGTGATGGCGGCGGTGAAGTGGTGGGTCACGCCGTCACCGTACGTCATGAGCGTGCCGTCGGACTTCAGGAGCACCAGCGCCCGGGCGGAGGCTTGCTCGTACGTCATGCCCAGGGCTCCGTGGCTCATGGGCCACATGTCCACGTAGCCGGGATAGAACAGGTCGTAGACGTCCCGGTTGAAGTAGGCGAACCCCCGCCGGTCGAAGGCCCGGGCGTTCGCCTCGCCGAAGACGTCCATGAGGGCCACCTGCCGCTCCCCGAACCACGGGTTCGAAGGGGGCGCGGTGGGAGGGAAGAAGTACGTGGAGTTGCCTCCCATCTCGTGGAAGTCCACCACGATGTGGGGCCAGAACTCCAGGAAGACGTCCACCTTGCCCCGGGTCTCCGGCTGGCTCTGGATGAAGAGATCCCGGTTGAGGTCGAAGAGGTAGTGGTTCACGCGCCCGCCCGGCCACGGCTCGTCGTGCTCGGCGGAGTAGGAGGCGGGATCCGGCCATCGGGACTGGCCCATGGTGTTCTGGGACACGAAGCGGGCGCGGCCGTCGGGGTTCTCCATGGGGTCGATGAGGACCAGCGACCGCTCGAGGATCAGGTCCACCACGGGGTCGTCCCGAGCGGCCAGGAGGTGATAGGCCTCGGCCATGGCCGCACCGCTGGAGCTGATCTCGTTGCCGTGGACGCCGTGCATGAGGGCGGTGACCACCGGCAGCTCCGCCAGCAGAGCCTGGGCCTCGGCGTCGGACATTCCCCTTGGGTCCGCCAGACGGGCGAGGCCCGACTTGATCTCGTCCAGCCTCGACATGCGCTCCGGTGATCCGATGACCATGACCATCAGAGGACGGCCCTCCCAGCTCTCCGCGTACCGGATGAGCCGCGTGCGCGCCGGCGTCGCGGCGGCGAGAGCCTCCATGTATCGGATCACCTGCGCGGGGGGCGTGATGACCTCCCGGAAGTCGTGTCCCACGACCTCCTGGAGGGTGGGGATGGACGGGTCGTACCGGGTGCCTGGGGCCAACTCCTGGGTGGGGGCGGGCACCTGCACGAGTGCGGCGAAGGCTAGGGCGCGGAGCATGGGCCTGGGATGTGTTGGGGACACTTCAGGAGGGCGCGGGCAATATGGGGCCGAGGCGTCCAGCGCGCTCGTCCCCGACCTGGAGCGAGGTCGGACAGAGGGCGGCCGTCGAGGTCCGCGGGGAGAAGGATCGGTGTCTCGCCGAGGCGGCATTGTTTAGGTTAAAGGGGTCGGGCGGCGCCCGTGGTTGGGGTGCGTCCCGTCTCGCTCCACGCTGGAGCTCCCTCCCTCCCGGCGACCATCGCCGTGGAAGCCCTCAGATGGACCTGGCGTGACGCACCCCTCTGGTGCCCCCGGATTGCACTCATCAATGGGATCCCCGGAGCGCCTTTCATGAAGCAGATGCTCGTTCGTCTCGCCATCGTGGTCGCCTTCCTCGGAGTCGCCCTTCCCGCTCGGACACAAGAGACCAGGACCTTCCCGGCCGGCTACGTGCCCGAGTTCGGCACCATGTGGACCTTCGACGCACCCCCCTTCGACTACTGGGAGATGCGGTACGGCTTTACCCCGGACCAGGAATGGCTCGATCACCTCCGCTTGTCCTCGGTTCGTCTCCCGGGCTGCTCGTCGTCGTTCGTCTCGGAGGACGGTCTGGTCATGACCAACCACCACTGCGTGCGAGGGTGTGTCGCCGCCGTGTCGCCTCCCGAGACCGACTACCTGAGGACCGGCTTCGTCGCGGAGTCCCGGGCCTCGGAGATCCAGTGTCCCAACATGTACGTGGACCAGCTGGTCTCGACGGTGGACGTAACCGAGCGTATTCGCGGACGCATCACGGCCACGGACGATGCCGGGCGGGTGGCGCAGCGTGAGGCGGCCGTGGAGGAGGTGCGCGCGGCCTGCGAGGAGGACTCGGGCCTCAGGTGTCAGGTGGTCGCCCTGTACAACGGAGGAATGTACTCGCTCTACACCTACCGACGGTACGACGACCTGCGCCTGGTCATGGCGCCGGAGCTGGAGACCAGCCACTTCGGCGGCGATCCGGACAACTTCACCTATCCCCGATACAGCCTGGACGTGAGCTTCCTCCGGGCCTACGAGAACGGGCAGCCCGTCCGCCCCGAGCAGCACCTGGAGTGGAGCGTGGCGGGCGCGTCTGAGGGAGAGCCGACCTTCATCGTAGGAAACCCGGGGAGCACGGGTCGCCTGCTCACCCTGGCGCAGATGGAGTACCTGCGGGATGTGGACTATCCGGCCCGGCTGGCCAGCTACGAGACGCGCCTGGGCATCTATCGGGAGCTGTCGGCCCGCTCCCACGCCCGGCGCTTCGAGACCACCATCCTGGGGCTGGAGAACTCCCAGAAGGCGGTGGGTGGCTACCTCGCGGGCCTCCTGGATGAGGCCATCATGAAGCGGAAGAAGACCTTCGAGGAGGACTTCCGGAAGCGGATCGCCGCGGATCCGGTGCTCCAGGAGAAGTACGGTGCGGTGTGGGACGAGATCGCCGGCGCCCAGCTGGAGCTGGCCACGTTCGCCACGCAGTCGCGCTACTACGGATTCACCGGCTCCGAGCTCCTGGGCCATGCCATCGACCTGGTGCGCCTGGCCCGCCAGGGAGCGCTCGTCGAGGCGGACAGGCTTCCCGGATGGGACAGCGATCGGCTGGAGCGGACCAGGGCCGGGCTGCTCAGAGACCGCCGGGTGGATCCGGAGCTGGAGAGGATGCAGCTCGTCGCCTGGCTGGCCGGCGCGCGCCGGGAGCTTGGGCCGGAGGACGCCCTCGTCCGCGGTCTCCTGCGCGGGCGCACGCCCGAGGCGGCGGCGGACTTCCTTCTCGAGTCCAGCCAGCTGATGGACGCCGCCGGCCGTACCGCGCTGGTGGAGGGGGGGCTGGACGCCGTGGAGGGCTGCACCGACCCCCTGGTGCAGGCCGTCCGCGACCTGGAGCCGGTGGCCAACGGCTACCTCAGGCGTGCCAATGCGCTCAGCACCGCCATCTCGGCCAACGGAGAGAAGCTGGGCGAGGCCATCTACGCGGCCTACGGCAAGGCGCTCCCACCGGACGCCACCTTCACGCTGCGCATCAGCGACGGCGTGGTGAAGGGCTTCCCCATGAACGGGACCATCGCTCCGCACAAGACGAGCTTCTACGGCCTGTTCGCGCGGAGCACGGAGTTCGACGGCGAGCCGCCCTTCCAGCTCACCGAGCGGTGGAAGCTCGCAGAGCCGAATCTCGACATGACGACACCTCTGAACTTCGTGTCCACCGGCGACATCATCGGCGGGAACTCGGGCAGCCCGGTGGTGAATCGGGCCGGCGAAGTCGTGGGCCTCGTGTTCGACGGGAACATCCAGATGTTGCCCAACCGGTTCATCTTCACCGACGAGGTGTCACGCTGTGTGAGCGTGCACTCGATGGCCATCATCGAGGCGCTTCGCAAGGTCTACGACGCAGGCCACATCGCCGACGAGATCGTGGGACCCGGACGGTAGCCTCGCCGAGTCCAGGGAGCATGGAGCGGGCCCCGGGATGACCACCCCGGGGCCCGTCGTCGTGGAGGGCGTCGTGCCGCTTCAACCCTCCGGAAGCTCCAGGAGGACCTCTCGGTACGACTCTATCAGCCCCGTCTCGAGATCCCTGAGCACCTCGAGGCGCCGCTGGAGAGGGGCGAGGGGATCGTCAGGACCCGCGCCGACGCTCATCTGCTCGACGAGCCCCCGCTGGCCCTCGACGAACAGCATCTGCAGGTCGTACACCTGGGCGATCTTCTGGACCAGTCCGTAGTCCACGAAGTGGATCGCCTGGGTGACCTGGGACGTCTGCCAGGCCGCCGAGGTGAGGAGGGAGTAGGCGAACTGCACACCGAAGCTGCGTGGGGCCTCGGAGGCAAGCACGGCCTCGAGCTGCTCGAGCATCGCCCGGTTAGCGTCCCGGGCCTCGTCCAGCTCACCCAGGTTGCTCCGGATCTCGGCGGCGATGCCGGTGAGGGCTCGGTGGGCCAGCTGCAGGTCCTCGCGCTCTTGTCGCCACTCGTCCACGGCCAGGGCCACCAACACCGCGAACACCACCGAGGCCGCCTCGAGGAGCAGCCCCGGCAGCTTCCGTCGAATCATGCCCAATGCACCCTCCTATCTGCCTTTGTAGGGCACCCCCTTCTCGATCCACTCGGGAGCGGGTCCGCCCTTCAGATAGTGGTCGTTCCACTCCTTCATCTTCATGGCCCAGTCGAGCTTGTTGGCGTACGTCTGCGGATGGTGCGGCTCGTCCCGGTACTGGAGGAACACCGCTTCCTTGTTCAGGCGACGCAGCGCCAGGTACAGCTCGATGGACTGCTCCCACGGCACGGCGTCGTCCACGTCGCCGTGGAGGATGAGCAGCGGGGTGCTCACCCGATCGGCGAAGAAGACCGGGGAGTTGTCGATGTACTCGTCCCGGGCCTCCCAGAGGCTTCCGCTCAGGCGACTCTGGCCCTGCTCGTACTGGAACTGTCGCGCCAGGCCCGATCCCAGGCGGATTCCCGAGTAGGCGCTGGTCATGTTGCCCACGGGCGCTCCCGCGATGGCCGTGGTGAAGATGTCGGTCTGGGTGACGATGAACGCCGTCTGGTAGCCGCTCCAGGAGTGGCCGTGCAGAGAGATCGCGTCAGGGTCTGCCAGGCCGATGTCGATGAGGTGCTGGACGCCGGGCACCACGCTCTTGGTGGAGGCGAATCCGGGCCGGCCCACCTCGAAGCGCACGTCCGGCAGGAAGACCACGTAGCCGTCCGAGGCGTAGATCGGGAAGCTGGGTCGGTGGTTGATGGACGGGTCGTTGAACTCGTGAAGGCGCTGTGAGAAAAAGCGGTAGTAGTAGACCAGCACGGGATACCGCTTGCCAGGCTCGTAGTTGCCCGGCTTGATGACCACGCCTTGCGTGGCGCGACCGTCCAGGCTCCGCCACTCCGTGAGCTCCGCCGTTCCCCACGCGAATTCCTCGATCTGGGGGTTCACGTCGGTGACCCTGCGCGCTCCCCCGAACCCGGTGTCGGCAACCCAGAGGTCCGGGAATTGGTCGTAGGCCTCACGGGTGTAGAGGAAGACCTCGGCATCGTCCGCCTTGTCCAGGAACCGGAAGCGCTTGTCCTCCTCCAGGAGGCGACGGACACCCGGACGATCGGCCCTCGCCCGGTAGAACCCGAAGCTCTTTCGCAGGTCGTGGTAGGACGACAGCAGAAGCTCTTCGTTCCGCCCGATGGCCTCCCGGTCCGGATCGGTGTCCACGATGCGGAAGATCCGATGCTCGGGCCGGCCGGCCCCGTCGGTGAGGCTCCAGGGTCGGCCCCCGGCGGTGGGAAGGACCCAGACGTCGAACCTGTCGTACACTAGGACCGCGGCATCGTCCTCCAGCCATCCGGCGATCCCGTACCCCGGAGGCGGGCTGGGATAGTCGTGGTCCTCGTTCGCCATGGGAACGCCCATCCCCCGGGTCAGGTTCCGCGTTGTGCCCGCGCCCACGTCGTAGAGGTAGTAATCTCCATCCGTGTAATACGCGGCGTAGCGGCCCTCGGGCGACAGCGAGGGACGACCGTCGAGGGCCTCGGCGAACAGCCTCTGCTCACCGGTGGCGAGGTCCACGACGTAGGCGTCGGACCTGCCTCCCGTCCACGTGGCCTCCCGCCGGTACGGCACGTCGGACCGGGCCAATGCGACATTGCCGGCGGAGGGAACGGTGAGGTCGGGCACGTCCGGGTCGGCCAGCGATACGGTCCTGTCCAGATCGACGTGATGGACCGCCGCGTAGGTCCGATCCTTCTCCCGGTCCCACATGACCTTCTGCTGGGGCATGATGCGGGGATCGAGCCAGTGCCAGACGTCCACGCCCCGATCCGCGAGGACAGCGTCCACGTCGTAGGGGTCGAACGCCTCGGACTCAGGTGTCGAGGTCTCTTCCGCCTCCTCCACCTCGTCGGGGCGCAGAGGGCGCCAGCCGAAGAACAGGCGTCGGGCGTCCTCGCTCCAGGTGAGGCGTGTCCCGGCGGGAATGAACCACCCCTCCGGTGCGTCCTCCTCCCCGACCAGGGTGAATGTGGCGGAGCCGTCCCACACCATGACGGTGCCGTGACCCGGCTCCCCGTCCTCGTCCTCCCGGGACGCGACGAAAGCCAGGTCCGGGCTGCTCTCCGCCCAGGCGAGGCCGTCGTAGTGCCCGAAGGGCGCGGCGTGGACGGAGCGCTCGGCGCCGGAGCGGAGGTCGCGGACGTAGAGGCCGTCCCGGACGCTGTCGGCGGACGCGACGGAGTAGGCCAGATAACGTCCTTCCTCGTCGAAGAGGTAGTCGCGCAGCTCGGCGATCTCCGTCTCGACTCCGGAGTCCAGCTCCCGGAGGACAAGGGCGGTTCCGATCTCCCGGTCGCCGGCAGGCTCCTCGGACTCGGTGGCTTCCCCACCGGACTGCTCCTCGTCCGGCGCGAACCGGTGATAGGCCAGCCAGCTTCCGTCGGCGGAGAAGGCGAACGACTGCACGTCCTCGACGTGGACGACGGTCCCGTCGGCCGTGGAGAGCAGCGCCATGGCCCGGTTCGGAAGCTCGTCCCGGTCCATCGTCTCACGCTGCTCCAGCGTGGGGCCGACCCGGACGGCCACGTAGCCGCCGTCCCGGGAGATCACCGGATCGCTGCCGGGGCTCACCGTATACCGCGGAGTCGCGGCGTCGGTGGAGCGGACCACCACCTCGGGGTCTCCCCGGTCGGGCTCGGCGGTGAAGGCGACCCATCGCCCGTCGGCCGAGATCGACGGCTGCTCGATCTGACGGATCTTCATCAGGTCGGTGAAGGTGAGGGTGCGCTTCTCCTGGGCCGCGGCCGCAGAGGCGGCCAGGAGGGCCAAGAGGATGGCGAGGGCGGATCGGGAAAAGCGGGGGCGCTGGGGATGATGGTCGGACACGGCGGGGCTCACTGGTTCAGCGTTCCTCGGGAGGGCTGGCTGAACGTGCGCGAAGGTCCCTCCGAGGGCAACGGCCCTTCCGGTGTGGCCTGCCCGGGCCTCAGCGCGCTTCCCGGGCCTCCACGTAGAAGTTCTCGTCCACGCGGAACGCCTCCGCCGAGGCGAGCCCCAGGGCGAGGGTCTGCCAGCTCTCCGTCGGCCGGATCCAGCCGTACTCGTCCGGACCCACCGTCACTCGCAGCGGCATGTGGAAGCCGTGGACGACGTCAGTCCAACGATACGACAGGATGCCGTCCTCAAGCCGGTACTCCAGAACGGGCACGCGGGCGTCCCGCAGGTACTGGTCGAACACCGTCCGGAGCTCGATTCCCGAGTGCCTCGTGATGTACTCCTCCACCCGCGCACCCGGGACGATCTGGTGCCGGTACGTCTCGTTGAGGCCTCGGAGGATGCTTCGCCACCTGTCGTCGTCGTCGACGAGCTGCCGGATGGTGTGGAGGAGGTTCCCACCCTTGTAGTACTTGTCACCCCCTCCACCGTCGTTGACGCCGTACGTGCCCAGGATGGGCCGGTCGTTGCTGATGCGCGCCCGGGAGCCGATGACGTACTCCGCGCCAGCCTGCTTGCTGCCCGTCAGGCATTCGGTGTAGAGGTTCTCGGCGTAGTTGGCGAAGCTCTCGTGCACCCAGTTGTCGGCGATATCCCGCGCGGTGACGTTGTTGCCCCACCACTCGTGGGCGGTCTCGTGGACGATGATGAAGTCCCATTCCAGACCCCATCCCGTTCCCGACAGGTCGGTGCCCCGGTATCCGTTCTGGAAGCCGTTTCCGTAGGTGACGGCGCTCTGGTGCTCCATGCCCAGGTAGGGCACTTCGACGAGCTTGTAGCCGTCCTCGTACCAGGGATACGGTCCGAACCAGTGCTCGAAGCACCGCAGCGTCGTCCGGACCTGGGTCCATTGCTCCCTGGCCCTGTCCAGGTTCTGAGCCAGGGGCCAGAAGTCCATGGTGAGCGTTCCCAGCTCTCCGTCCATCTCCTCCTGCCAGTGCGCGTAGCTTCCGGCGTTCACCGAGATCGAGTAGTTGTTGACGGGGCTCGAGACGAACCACTCGAAGGTGGTGGTGCCGTCGTCGTTGCGGACGGTGCTCCGCAGACGGCCGTTTGAGACGTCCGTCATGGGCTCGGGCACCGTCACGGCGATCCTCTGGCTGTCCGGCTCTTCGGATTGCAGGTCCTTGTTGGGCCACCATACGCTGGCCCCTTTCCCCTGGTTGGAGGTGGCGACCCAGGGCGCGCCGGAGGCGTCCGTCTCCCACTGGTACCCGCCGTCCCAGGGCGGCCGGACGGCCACCAGGGGCTTGCCGTGGAAATGGGCCGTGAGGGTGTGCACGCTTCCCACGGGCTGCGTCTCGGGAACCGTCGCGAACCACGCGTTCCCGTCCCGCCGCACTTCGATGGCTCGCCCCGCGAGCAGCAGGCTGTCCAGGGACATGGGGGGCTGAAGGTCGATCTGCAGCTTGTTGCCGTCGGCCACCACGCGGTAGGTGATGTCGTTCCACCCCCACAGGCTGCTGTCGGACGGCTGAACGTGAACGTTCAGGTCGTAGTAGGTGACGTCCCACCACGCGCGGGCGGGTCCGTCGGAGCCGCGCAGGGTGTCCGCCCGCGTAAAGGTCGAGGACCGCTGTCCGGCGACGCCCGGCGCGAGGCAGAGGGACAGGACACCGAACACGGTGAGCGAGTGGGCGACGCGGGTGGCGGATCGATCCATGGGGGTTGGCTCAGCGGATTCTGGGAGGTGAAGGGGCCTACGACCTTCAGGTAACGAGGCGGAATGAGCCCTGCAAGACGAGAATGGGGGATGCGTACCCGCCGCTGACACCCCGGCGCCACTCGAGGGTAGACAGCTGCCGCGTCTCCTCTCTGCCCTTCGGAGCCACATGTCGACCCTGCTGGACGTCCTCCTCACCGAGCAGCTCGTGGAGATCTTCAGCGAGGCCATGAAGAAGCGCGCCGACCTCAACGCCGCCCTGGTTCCCGATCCGTCTCGGGAAGTCGACCTCCTGGGAGACGGAGGCACCGCGGTGCGGATCTCGACCCGGGCCGACGGTTCCCTCCTGGTATCCCCACGGCGCATCGTTCGCGAGGTAGGGGTGATGGTGTCGGACGTGGCGACGTATACGGATCTCGTCGGATACGACTGGATCTCCACGGACCTCTCGGAGAAGGTCCGGCTGAAGGAGGATCACTACGATCGGCTGTACCTTCATCTCGAAGGCTCCCAACGGGTCGTGCTGGAGGGCTTGGGGCCCTCCGTGTACCCCCTCATGACGTTCCTGGGCAAGGTCCTGGAGCTCCGATCACAGAAGGTGCTCCGCCGTGGCCTGGACGAGGGCGTCACGGATGTGGTGGACCGCTGCCTGCGGGCGTCGGTGGAGGGACCGTTCTTCACCGACGAGGAGCTGGGGGAGCTGTTCGCGCAGGATCGGCCGTCCCTCACCGTCCTGGCGGGCATGTGGCCGAGGATGAACCTGGCAGCGCCGGATCTCCGCCGCGCCGTAACGGGGGTGATCGAGGCCCTGTTGGAGCGTCGCCCCCGGGCCCCGGAGGCGTGGGACGAGTGGGTTGGGATGCCCCCGAGCCGGGTCGAGGGCGCCCTCGAGGTGTTCCGGAGGGTCGTGAGGGGTGAGCTGGAGGGGCGCCGACCTCGGTCGTGAAGCCGAAGAGATTCGTTGACCCCGGGCGCACCCGAATGCATATAGGATCCGCACGGCCGAGACGCGCGGCCCGTCGGAGGTCGCTTCTGCGGTCATGAGGAGGCACTGATGAAGAGATTCGCCGGCGTCGTTGGAGCGGTTGCGCTGCTGAGCTTGTGCGCCCCGACCCCCGGCCAGGCCCAGTCGGTTTGGTTCGGAGGTGGCGGCTCGTTCCCCGTGAGCGACTACGGCGACTACGCCAAGACGGGGCTGCTTCTCATCGGCGGGGTCTCCGTCCCCGTCGGGCAGGAGGGACTCTCCGTGTTCGGCGAGGGCTTCTTCGGCCAGAACGGGCACTCGGACTTCGACGGCGACAAGACGAACCCCTACGGCTTCATGGGCGGCGTGACGCTTGACCTCGGCACGGAGGACCAGGGAGGCGTGTACTTCTTCGGCGAGGCCGGGATCCTCTTCCACAAGTTTGCGTCGGACACCTTCGAGGGTGAGACGTCATCCGGGTTCGGCTACGGTGCCGGTGCCGGGTACTGGGTCCCCTTGGGCGGCGTGTCCGGCTGGATCGAAGGTCGAGCCATGAACGCGAGCATCGAAGGCTCCAAGACGTCCTTCGTGGCCGTCCTGGTCGGCGTGTCGATTCCCGTGGCTGGCTGACCGGAAGCCTCGACCCCGAGAATGCGGACCCCGCGGTGGATTCCCCACCGCGGGGTCTCTTTCCGTCCGGGCTCGGCACCCCGGGCGGGCGTCCTCAGGCAGGCCCCCCGCCTGAGGGCCTCAGCTCTTCGATGAAGCCCGCGTCCACCCAGTAGACATCCGCCGCTCCGCTGCCCGGGCTGGTGAAGACGGCCCAGAGGTGATCCCTGGTCAGCCGCTCCGGATGCGACTCCTCCGGGCGGCGCCTCGAGGACATGAAGAAGAAGTACGCCCCGTCCGGAGACACGTAGGGCGAGATCTCTCCACTGCCCGTCGTGTTCACGGGCTCTCCGAGGTTGACGGGCTCGCTCCACGTGTCGTCCTCGTACCGGAAGACCACGTAGTAGTCGGATCCACCCACGGTGTCGTCCCGGTCTCCGGTGCTGAGGATGAGGTAGCGCTCGTCGGGATGCACGAAGGCGTTGTACTGGGAGGAGGTCGAGTTCACCTCCGGTCCGAGCCTCTGGGGCTCGGCGTAGCGTCCGTCCACGAGGCGGGAGCGGTAGATGTAGCTTTCGCCTTCCTGTCCCCGGGTGAAGTAGAGCGTTCCGTCGCGGGTCATGGAGGGGAAGAACTCCGAGGCGGATGTGTTCACCGGAGGTCCGAGGTTGTACGGCCGTCCCCACCCGTCACCCTGCCGGTCGACCGCCCAGATGTCCTCATTGGTCCACGCGCGGATCTCCCCCCCGGTCGGCGCACGCCCTTCCGGAAGACGGGTGGACAGGAAGAGCAGCCTGCGCCCGTCGGGGGAGACGGCGGGCTCCGCGTCGAGGAAGCGGGGATCGCCCGAGAACGGCACCGCCTCGGGTTCCGTCCACCCGTCCGCCCCCAGCCGTGTGCCCATGATGACGCTGAAGCCGCCCACCATGACGGTGAAGTAGATCTCCCGTCCGTCCGGGGTCATGGCGAGATCCCGCGTGTACATGCCGGTGGAGACGAAGTCGGGTCCGAAGACCTTGGGAATCGAGCCGGGAGGGTCCTGCCCCAGGTACGGTCCGTCCGGCAGATCCTGCGGTAGATCGCTGGATGGCACACAGCTGGCAGCGACTCCCATCAGGCACACGCAGCCCCACCACCAACGCATCATGGATCCTCCACGCTCGAGTCGAGTCGGCGGTGCGCCGACGTCCCGGATGTCGCTCCTACATACCGCGGCACCGGGAACGATCTGTCACCAGAGACGGTCATCAGGCCATGGGGACGTCGGATCCAGGGGCTTGCGTCGGGCAGGCAGGCATCGGATTCTGGGCATCCTACTCGAGAGGAGGCCCGATGCTTACAGAGCTCCAAACGAAGAAGCTGACCCGCTACTTCCGCGTCTACGACGTGGACGACGACGGACGGATCGGGGCCGGTGACTTCGAGCGCGTCCTGGAGAACGTCAGGATGCTGCACGGGCTCGACGAGAGGTCCCCGGACCAGGATGCCCTACGGCGGAGCTTCACTCGGCGCTGGGAGTCCCTGCGCGCCTCCGCCGACACCGACGACGACGGTGGGGTGGACATCTCGGAATGGCTGCGATACTGGGGAGCGGTGATCTCGCAGGACGAGGAGTACGAGGAGGTCGTGACCGCGCTGGTCGCGAGGCTCTTCGAGGCCTTCGACACCGACGAGGACGGAAGGCTCGGCCCTGACGAGTACTGCAACTTCTTCGCCGTCTACGGGCTCAGCGCCGACCTCGCTCGCAGCATGTTCGCGCGACTGGACCTGAACGGAGATGGAACGATAAGCCACGATGAGCTCATGGGTCACGTGCACGCGTTCTACCGCGGGGATGACCCGGGTGCTGCGGGCAACCTGCTGTTCGGGCCCTATGACTGAGAGAGCGGGGGCGCCAGCGTGACGGGCCTCCAAGGAGGATGAGCGTGAGCGAGTCAGACCTTCGGGAGCGCCTCCGGGAGGCGCTGGTGGCCATGAAAGCGGGCCCCGGGGCACCGTGCCAGCAAGCCCAGGCGGACGGGTTTCCCTGTCCGGAGCTCGGGTTCGACTGTACAGACTGCGAGTATGGCCGCGAGGCCCTGCTGGCGTGGATCGCCGAGAACGGGCCTCAGCTTGGAGCCTCCGTCCACCCTCAAGGGGGGGATTGGTAGACCCCGGAGACTTTCCATGACGTTCCCCATGCCGCTCCGCCCCGGATCCGTCCGGCTTGTCGCCTGCGCGCTCCTGGTCGCAGCGACGAGCCGGTGCACGGGGGAGTACCCCGCTCCTCCCGAGACCCGGGTGGAAACCGTCACGGACGTGATCCACGGTGTGGAGATCCCGGACGACTACCGATGGCTGGAGGACCAGGAGGCCCCAGAGACGCGTCAGTGGATCGCCGAGCAGAACGCACTCGCCGAGGCGATCGTCGGAGAGTCGCCGCTCCGGGACCGGATTCGGGCTCGGCTGGCGGAGCTGATGGACATCCCGGACGTGGGCACGCCCCGCAAGGCGGGTGGGTTCGAGTACTTCACCATGCGGCGGGCCGGCGAGGAGGCGGCCGTCATCTACCGACGCCCCGCTCCCGAGGACGAGGAGGCCGAGGAGCCCGGCCTGGAGGGCGAGTACGAGGTCGTGCTCGATCCCGCGGCCTTCGATCCGACGTACCGGACCCTGGTCTCCATGGCGGACTTCTCGCTGGACGGCAGGCTCCTGATGTACACCCTCCGCCAGGGAGGCGCCGACGAGGTGGAGTACCGGATCCGTGACCTAGAGACGGGGGAAGATCTTCCCGACCGGCTGCCCGACGCCCTGTACAGCGGAGTCGAGTTCGATGACGCGGGCACGGGCTTCTACTACACCCATCGCTCCCGCGTCGACGGACCGCGCATCCGCCACCACACCCTCGGCACCGATCTCTCCGAGGACGAGGAGATCTGGGGCGCAGGCATCGGCCCGACGGCGTTCATCGGGATGGATATCGTGGCGGACGGTCGCTATCGGGTATTCACCGCCCAGCACGGTTGGGCCCGGAACGACGTCTACATCCAGGACACGCACGACTCCGGTGAGATCCGGCCCGTGGTGGTGGGCGAGCGGGCCCACTTCGACGCTCGCTTCCGGGACGACCGGTTCTACGTCCTCACGGACATGGGGGCGCCCATGTACCGGATCGTGACGATGGACCCCGGCCAGCCCGAGCCCGAGCACTGGGAGGAGCTCATCCCCGAGGCAGCCGATCTTCTCCAGAGCTACACGTTCATCGACGACCGCATCTACGCCACGTACCTGGACGACGTGAGCGACCAGATCGTCGTCTTCGAGATGGACGGAACGCCGGTGGGCGAAGTGGGGGTGCCGGAGCACAGCACCGCCAGCATCCGCGGCGACGGCGAGGGGAAGGCGAGCCTCACGCTGACCGGGCACCTCCGCCCCGGCACGACGTACGCCGTCGATCTCATCAGCGGGGAGCGGACGGTGGAGGAGGAGCCGGAGATCCCCTTCGACGGCTCGGCCCATGAAGTCAGCCAGGTCTGGTACACCTCCGCGGACGGCACCCGTGCGCCCATGTACGTCATGCACCGGCGGGGCATGGTCCTGGACGGAAGCCATCCCGCGATCCTCAACGGCTACGGTGGGTTCAACAACCCCATCAAGCCGCGCTTCTCGACCACCGCCGCCGTCTGGGTGGAGCTGGGCGGCGTCTACGCCGTGGCCACGCTCCGCGGGGGCCGCGAGTTCGGGGAGTCCTGGCACCGCGACGGGATGCTGGAGAACAAGCAGAACGTCTTCGACGATTTCATCGCCGCGGCGGAGCACCTCATCGCCGAGGGCTACACGAGCCCCGACCACCTGGGCATCTCCGGAGGGAGCAACGGCGGGCTCCTGGTGGCCAGCGCGATGACGCAGCGGCCCGAGCTCTACCGGGCGGTGCTGTGCACCTATCCCGATCTGGACATGATTCGCTTCCCGCAGTTCACCGAGACCAACAACATGCCGGCCCTGTTGGAGTACGGTGATGCCACGGATCCCGACCAGTTCGCCTTCATCCGGCGGTACTCACCCTACCAGGCGGTGCAGGACGGTGTGGACTATCCGGCGGTGATGCTCACGACGGGAGATCTGGACACCCGGGTGCCTCCGCTGCAGGCCCGGAAGATGACGGCGAGGCTGCAGGCGGCCACGTCGTCGGGGCTGCCCGTCGTCCTCTGGTACGACGAACGGGGTGGACACGCCGGGGGCCGCGGCCGCCCCCTGAGTCTGAGGATTGAGGACTCCGCCCGGGAGCTGACCTTCATGGCCCAGCAGCTGGGCCTCGCGCTGGAGGTCGGCGAGTAGGTCCGTCCGGGGCGCCGCCCGGAGGGGCTCAGCCCGCCCCGCCCCCCGATCCGCCGATCCAATCGGGAATCGTCTTGCCCGGCCCCTCGAAGTCCGTGGTGATGGCTGCGACCCACCAGCGCTCTCCGTCCCAGGAGAGCTCGATGCTGTCCAGCCCCCGGATCTGGCGCGGCGGCTCCTCGGAGCCGATGCGGGGCTCGAACACGACGAAGGCGTGGGCCAGCCCCCCGAACTCCGTCACCTCCATGCCCGCGATGGTCTCGTAGAAGCCATTGTCCTCGAGCTCGGCGTCGCGGAAGAAGTCCCGCCAATCCTGGATGAAG
>JBDHGI010000117.1:0-17065 GCA_039589955.1 Gemmatimonadota bacterium
CTTCGTGTTGCCCGTGCTCGTCGACATCAAGCCGGGCAGCGATCCCAACTCGATCAACTGCAACGCCTCCGCCGAGGTGATCGCTGTCGCGATCCTCACCGTCGATGACTTCGATGCGACCACTGTGGATCACACCACGGTGACGTTCGAGGGGGCCAGCGAGGCGCATGTGGACAAGAAGACCGGGGAGCCACGCCGCCACGAGGAGGACGTGGACGAGGACGGCGACATGGACCTGGTGTTCCACTTCCGCCTGGGAGACACGGGCCTGGGGTGCGACGCGACCACGGGTACGCTCACGGGCGAGACCTTCGGCGGCACCGCCATCGTGGGCACCGACGCGGTTCAGATGATCGGCTGACCTCTTCTCATCGCTGCGACGGGGTGTCGGGGTCTTCCCGGCGCCCCGTCCGCGGTTCTCCGACCCGGTGGGGTGGCTCCTGTTCAGGGGGTCGGGGGTTCTCGCTTCCCAGTAGTGGCAAGATCGGTCCTGCCAGGCTTCAGCTCCTCCGGATCGAACACCCAGCCACCTTTGATCACGCGCCAGATGGCCTGCGAATTCCGGATGTCCTCCAGCGGGTCCGCGTCCAGCAGGAGGATGTCCGCCAGCTTGCCGGGTTCCAGCGACCCCAGCTCGTGATCGACGCCCAGCGCCTCGGCTGCCTCCAGGGTGGCAAGCCGGATCACTTCCACTGGTTCGAGGCCGGCCCGGGCGAACAGCTCCATCTCCAGGGCCAGCGAGGAACCTGCGCCCCCGTTGCCGTACGTGTCCGAGCCCAGAAGCAGCCTTACGCCTCTGAGGTGAGCCTCGCGAATGTTGGCGAGCGCCTCGTGCCAGATGAGCCGATTGAGCTGTGAGGGCCAGTGCAGCGCCGAGATCAGAGCGGCCCGGGTCGCATCTTCCGGAAGGAACGCGCGCAGCTTCGGGTCTTGCAGGGACTCCGGATCTTCCCGAACGAGCGCGGCCTGCAGACCCAGCAACCCCACGGTCGGAACCCAGCGCGTTCCGGCAGCTGCCAACAGCTGCAGGACATCGTCATGCATGCGTATCGGCACTTGACCCGTGTGCTCGATGGAGGCGTAGCCCCA
Organism: Gemmatimonadota bacterium; assembly: GCA_039589955.1. Taxonomy (GTDB): domain Bacteria; phylum Gemmatimonadota; class Gemmatimonadetes; order Longimicrobiales; family Gaopeijiaceae; genus SZUA-318. The sequence goes on from JBDHGI010000117.1 coordinate 1,090, forward strand.
CGCCACATAGCGGGCGATTTCCCCGATCCGGGTGCCCGGACCGGGATCACCCGCCAGCTGCAGACCGAGACGCCGGGATTCCTCGGCCACGGTCCGGTCCAGGAGCCAGGATCCGGGTGGATGGTGCGTCTTGACGAAATGGACGCCACGTTCCTTCCAGCGCTGCAGATAGACCTTCGCGTCCGCCGCGTCATCCAGAAGGAGCCCCCAGCCGACGTGCCCCGGCCGGGCGGGCTCGAAGACCTCTCCCGGATAGAAGTAGCGGGGCACGGCATCCGCCGTCGAGGTGCTTCGGTCGGCCAGCGCCTGCACCCAGGAGAGCCTTTCGCCCATGTCCCGGACCGACGTGACGCCCCATGCAAGAAACGCTTCCTGGTTGGTGTCGAACGAGCCGCCGACCGCCTCGACGTGCACGTGCATGTCGAACAGTCCGGGAATCGCGAACCGGCCGCCTGCGTCCATCACTCTCGTCCCGTCAGGGAGCGGCTGTTCAGCCTCCCGACCGGTCCGGACGATCCGCCCGTCCTCGATGAGCACCGAAGTTGCCGGGCCGAAACCCAGCGAGTCGAAATCCAGCAGCCGCAGGTTGCGCAGGAGTAACGGCGCCGGTTCTTGGTGCTCGAGCTCGAGTCTGATGGGAATCTCTTTCCGTTCGCCGCCATCCAGGGCCTGCCGCCAGACGCGGTCACCCGCCGCGTAGATGACCGCCGACCCGTCCGGCACCAGCGCGAACGTCTCACCGCCCTCCATACTGAGCCGACGAGGCTCTCCCGCCACGCCCTGCTCCGCAGCCAGAGGCGCAAACCAGATTTCCTCGTTGCGACGGTACACGACGCACCGCTCATCCGGGCACACGAGGGCCTCCTGGACGTGACGCGGCGGCTGAGTCACCGGCTCCGGGATCGACGTGTCATCGAGCGGCAAGCGGAAGAGTGCCGCGGTCCCCTCATTGCCGGCAGTGTAGTACAGGAACCGTCCGTCGGCCGAGATCTGCGGCCGCGGCAACCAGCCTTCCAGCAGGGCACCCGCCAACACCCGCCTGCTGCCCTCCTCAGGACCGAAGGCGAGAATGCGAAAACGGCCTTCCTCGCGCTTGGCGGCCACGAGCCGCACGCCATCGGGGCTCCAACCGGGACGGCCGAAGTACGCCCCCGACTCCAGCGTCCGGATCTCCCGGGTCGCCAGGTCCACGACGCGGAGTTCCTGTACGCCGTCCTCACTGTGAACGAAGGCGATCCGGCTTCCGTCCGGCGAAAAAGCCGGCTGACGCTCGAACCCGCTGCCTTCGAACAGGCGCCGAGCTGGCCGGCTATCCAGCGGCTGTTCCCACAGCCAGCCCAATGCGCCGAACACCAGGCTTCGGCCGTCCGGTGCGAGCCGGAGATCCGTCAGGCTGCGCGGTTGCTCAACGCCGCCCGCACCGGCAGGGGACAGCCGGGGCGGCTCGACGGGACGAATCACCTCCATGGAGACCCGTGAGCGGAACGCCACCTGTTCGGCTGCTCCGCTGGACAGGGACAGCCGAATCAGATGTCCCGCGTCGCCCAGATACAGCGCTTCACCGTCCGGCGCGACCGCGAAGCGCGGCGCCACCAGGAGGCAGCCGGTGCTGGGAAGCGAGATGATCGGATGGTCGACACCCGACTCCGAGACGTGATGGAGGACCACATCTTCGCGAGGACGGAACCCCACATCCCGGACGTGTATCCGGCGCAGGCCGTAGAAGCCCTGCCCACGGGAATCGGGGACCACAGGAGTCCACAGGCCGGGCAGCGTGTCCATGGACACAACCGAACCCTCGTCGTTCATCGCGTCGATCCGCGTCCTGGGCTCCGCCCCGGCGTAACGACCTGTCTCCAGCACCGTCCAGGCGAGTCTGCCGTCCGGCAGGTTGAACAGGGAGTTGATCAGACCCGGCGAGGCGCTGAGCGTCTGAGGCTGCCCGCCGCCCAGCGCGACCCGGCGGACGATCGCGGAATCGTCGGGACAGCCCTCCCGGACCCCCGACAGGCTCAGATACGCGAGCGCGCTGCCGTCCGGGCTCCAGGTGGGCCGACTTACCCATTGCTCACGGGTGATCTGCGTCATCTCGCCCGTGCCCAGATCCAGCACGAACACGCTGCCTTCACCGCCGTCCCGATCCGACACGAAGGCCAAGCCTCGGCCGTCCGGGGAGAACGCCGGCTCGCTGTCCCAGTAGGGACCGAAGGTCAGCTGCTCCGCCTCGCCACCGTCCACAGACACCCGGAACAGGTGCCCCAGCATGGTGAAGACGAGTGTTTCGCCGTCCGGGGATACGGTGAGGTCGGGATCGGTGACCTCGGTGGTCTCGAACTCGATCGTCTGCCAGTCAGCGTCCTGGGCCGCCAGCGGAGCGGCACCGACGAGCGCGAAAAGATGGCCTCAACCAGGGTGTCTCGAGTGACGGGTCGAGCAGAGGCCACAGCGGATCAGCCGCGCCGGACACCCTCCTGGCATCGAAGTAGACTCCGTCCGATTCCGACCTCAGGCCCTCAACTCTCCCGTCCTCATCTAGGCTGAACGTGACCGTCGCTCTGCCCCTCTCGAGTGAGCCCGGGCCGTAGGTAAAGAACTCCGTCTCCGAGAGCGGTCGGAGCTCGAAGGCATACCTCTCGCTGTCCAGCCACGTAATCCCGGACCGCCAGATCAGCCGACCACCCTCGCGCTCGATCGTGATACGGTAGTCGGGAGTGTCCTCGTAAACCCCCGCGTACCGATCCAGGATGTCGGGTGGTATCTGCACCTCGCGCGGCGGCGGCAGCCGCTTTAGCAGCGAGTCACGATTCGCGGCGTGATACACGATGGACGCCAGAGCCGCGGCGTTCTGCTTCAGCTCGTCTCCGAGCAGCCGCTCGTAGGTATCGAGATTCGTGTGAGCGAAGCTGTTCGTCGTCATGTCCTGAAGGAAGACGAGGGCCGGGATCCCGACCATGTCGAAGGGAGTGTGGTCGCTGCCTCCGATCTGACGACGCGCGACCATGGTCAGACCCTGTGCGTGGAACGGTTCGGTCCAGCGTCGTAGAACAGCCGCCACCTCGTCGGTCCTCGCTCCGAGGATCCCTCGGAATCTGCCCGTCCCGAAATCCACGTTGAAGTACGCCGAGACCTTGGCGTGCGCGGGCCGGGGTTGTCCGCTCTCCGAATCGAACAGGTGCTTGTTCACGTACGCGAAGGAGCCCCAGCCCGCAGGCCCGGAGGTTTCCTCGGCACTCCAGAGAGCGATCCGGACGGTGCGGCGTAGGGGCAGATCCAGTGCCTTCAGGATGCGGGCCGCCTCCATCACGAGCGCCACGCCTGCCGCGTCGTCGACGGCCCCGGTGCCGGTCGGCGTGCAGTCGAGGTGCGCGCCCACGATCACCAGCTCGTCCGCACGGTCGGTACCCGGGATGTCGGCCAGGACATTGAACGAGCGGGAGTCCTCCCGTAGCCAGCGGTTCTGGACGTTCATCTCCAGCCCGACTGGAACGCCGTGCTGCAGCATTCGGTAGATGCGGCCGTAGTGGTCGGTGAGCAGGGCCACGATCGGCGGTGACGGCGGAAACGAAGGCGAGTGGCCGACGAAAGGGCTGATTGCCGATACCGCGCCCGTGGACGTGCTTTCCCACGTCCCGTTCCGGAGCCAGGCCGCCGCCCCTTCCTCTTCGAGGAACTGCGCGAATCGAGTCGCGGGCACCCATCGGCGCATGCTCTCGACCCACATCTCGCGGGGAAAGCGAATCGGGGCGGGTTGCCTCCCCCACTCCTCGAGCTCCTCCTCCGTGAAACGCGGGCTATAGGGCAACGGCTCGAACTCCTGGCGCGTCTGGATCAGCTGGCCCGCGAGGACGAACTTGCCCTTCAGCGTGCCACGGTACCGCTCGAAGTCGTGCGTGTCGTCGATCTCGACGACCACGGCCTCCCCTCGGACCCAGCCGTCGGTCCCGGCCGTCGAGGCCTCCGGGTAGCCGATGAGCGGAAAGGGCTGCGGCTCGATCACGTGGGCGTAGAAGCGCTCGTTCATCCATCCGGGACCGAACGGGCCCCACGGCTCCAGACGGGCATCGGCGAGTCCCCACTCGCTCATCTGATCACGAGCCCATTCGGCAGCCGCTCTAAGTGCTGGCGACCCCGTGAGCCGCGCCCCGTACAGATCGGTGAGTCGCCAGGCGGTCTCCATGATCCGGGACCGCTCCACCGCCTCGTCGCGGATGAGGGCGATGGCTTCCAGGTCCAGGGGTTCGAGCTCCTGGGCAGCGTGAGGCCTGGCCGCCGCTCCGATCGCGATCAGGGTGGCCAGGCCGGTTGCCGTCGCCCCATGGGCGACATGGACGCGTCTCTTCATGATGGTTTCCCGGGGAGCCGCCACGCACTGGAGCTCACCGGAGGGGTGCGACCGGCGGCTGGGATGCTGGGGGACTCCGTGGGCGGAGCGTACCGACCTCTACGGGCAGCGTTCTGGCGAACGAGGGGGTCGGCCATGTGCGCCTCCGGACGGAGGGCGCAACCTCGACATCAAAATACGATGCAGGGCCGCCGACCGCACGGGTCTTGCTTTGACTCGGGAAGCGGCGCACGCACGGATCTCAAGCCAGGTCGCCGCTCCAGAGCCTGTCGACGAAGACTTGATACGGCAGAATCTCGATCCCGTCCTCGGTGGTCCGGGCCTTGGGCTCACGACACACGACGACACGCCCGGCGACGCGCGGATGATCCTCCGCGAGACTGCGGAGCCCCTTGAGGTGATCCCAGGTTACGGTCGCCCTCGATTTCGCCTCGATCGCGAGCTGCATGTCGCCCAGTACGAAGTCGACCTCAGCCCCGCTCGAGAGGCGCCAATAGGACAGCTCGCCCTCGAGCTCCCGGTACGCGAGAAACGCGGACAGCTCGTGGAAGACCCAGTTCTCGAAGGCCTTTCCGTACGCCTCGGAGCCGGGAAGCACATCCCCGCGTCGGGCTAGCCGGTTCACCACTCCCACGTCAGAGAAGTAGAACTTCGGCGCCTGGATCACCCGACGCTTTGGCCGCTTCCTGTAGGCAGGCAGCCACCTCCCGAGCAGCGTGTCCTCGAGGATCCCGAAGTAGTCCTTCGCCGTGTGGCTCGAGACGGCGCACTCGCGGGCGACGCTGGAGAAGTTGACGAGCTCTCCATCGCTGAGCGCCGCGATATCGAGGAAGTCCGAAAAGGTGGGGAGGTTGCGCACGAGTCCTTCCGCGGCAACCTCTTCCCTCAGGTAGTCCGCGACGTAGGCATCGAGCATTCGCTTGGGGCGCTCGGCCTGGTAGATCCGCGGCAGGTAGCCGTGGTTGAGCATCCGGTCCAGATCGAAATCGGGACCTAGCTCGATGGCGGACAGACCGAGCAGTTCATAACGGAACGCCCGACCACCGAGGAGGTTGGCTGCCCCGCGCTTCACCTTTCGCGCGCTGGACCCACAGAGGGCGAAGCAGGTCCCGCGGTTCTCGATGAGCCAATGCACCTCGTTCAGAAGGGCGGGCACCTTCTGGATCTCGTCGATCACGACCTGCGCTCCGGCATCCAGATGCCGGGGCTCGAGCTCCTGCCGCAGGAGCTCGGGGCGAGCCACGTACCGTCGGAACTCCTCGGCCTTGAGCAAGTCGATCCACGGTTCGCCACCGTAGGCCTCGCGAAGGAGGGTCGTCTTTCCGGTCTGCCGGGGACCCCAGAGGAAGAAGCTCTCGGTCCCGGGCCTCGGAAGCTGGAGGATTCTCTTGAACATGTACTTCAATTTATCATGATAATTTGAAGTGTCTATTCCAACATGCAGGAACAGCGACGCCCTCTCTCCGAGGGCGCGTGCGTCAGCGCCGGAGGGCCCGAACCGCGACGTGCACGCTGCCCCGGACACCATCCCCGCTGGCCGTGACCACGGCGTCACCCTCACGCCCACCGGTCACGATCGCCGCCCGCGCACCCGCACTCCTGAGGGAAGCGACGACAGGATCCGACGACCACCAAGCCAGGCGGGGCACGTACCCGGGCGGGAGCACCGGCAGGGGCGCCAGGCGGAGCGTATCGCCGGGTGCGACCAGCACCGAGTCCTGGGGGAACTGGATGATGGGAATGCCGTCCGGCCGAGCGGCGTCGCTGCAGCTGCCGGTGTGGAGCAGACAGGAGAGGCACAACACCCCGATGGGGATCCTTCGAATGGGCGGCGTGGGCGACATGCTGCTCCAACATCGACGGAGGGTCCGGCCGAATCTAGCACTCCACCTCGCCCCCCCCGATGCCCGACCCGCATTCAATCTCCTGGCCCTGGGCGGGCACAACCCGTATCATGGAGTTCTTGCGCCCCCCAGGCGAGGCCTCGGCGGATGGACGATCGAAGCGAGATCACCCAGGCCCTGAGCTCGGCGGCAACCGGCGACCGAGCGTCGGATTCCCGCATCTGGAGCCTCGTATATCCCGAGTTGCGGGCCATTGCGCACCGCGAGCTCCGCCGGGAGCGCCCCGGCCATACGCTCGCCACCACAGGGCTCGTGCACGAGGCCTACTTCAAGCTCGTCGGGCACACCGCGATCGCGAGTCGGGATCGAGCGCATTTCTACGCATTGTCGTGTAGAGCGATGCGTCAGGTGCTCGTCGAGTACGCGCGCAAGCGAAACGCGAAGATGCGGGCGCCATCGAAAAACGCCGTGCCGCTCGATGAGGCGGTGCATACGGCGAGGGCCGGCCCACGCGACCTGTTGGCTCTCGACGAGGCCCTCACCCGGCTGGTGGAGTTCAACGAGAGACTGGGCCGGGTCGTCGAGCTCCGGTTCTTCGGCGGCCTGACCACCGACGAGACCGCGGGGGTGCTGGGGGTCAACCCTCGCACCGTGGAGCGCGACTGGAGCCGAGCGCGGGCGTACCTGTACCGGATGCTGGCGCCCGAAAAGGCCGAGCCGGAGCCACGCCCCCGGCAGCCGGTTCGGTGACGATGGAGTATGGAAACAGACCCGTTCTCACGCTGGCCGCACCTGGACGAGATCTTCTCCGGCGTCCTCGACCGCCCTCCTGACGAGCGGGTCGCGTATCTGAACGACGTGTGCGGAGATGACGTCGATCTTCGGCGCGAGATCAAGCTCCTGCTGGATGCGGAGCAGTCATCGAGCGGCTTCCTCGAGGACCCCGGCGAGTGGCTGGGCGAGCCCCTGCCGGAAGAGCCCGTGCCGGCGGCGGTGGCGCGCGGACAGGTCATCGGAGCGTATCGGATCGCGGAGGAGCTCGGACACGGGGGTATGGGGGCGGTCTACCTCGCCGAGCGAGCGGACGGGCACTTCGAGCAGCGGGTCGCGCTCAAGCTGCTCCGCAACCGCGTGGCCACGAGGCGAGAGATCCGGCGATTCCAGAGCGAGCGACAGATCCTGGCCGACCTGCAACACCCCAACATCGCCCGACTCCTGGATGGCGGCGTGGCCGAGGACGGTCGTCCCTACTTCGTCATGGAGTACATCCCCGGTGTGCCCATCGATCGGTACTGCGACGACCACCGCCTGACCATCGGCCAGCGCCTCGATCTGATGCAAACCGTGTGCGCCGCAGTACACCACGCCCACCAGAACCTCGTCGTCCACCGGGATCTGAAGCCCGGCAACGTCCTCGTCACGGATGCCGGCATCCCGAAGCTGCTGGACTTCGGGATCGCCACAATCCTGTCGGACGAGGGAGGAGCTGGGCCCGCGGCGGAGACCGGGACCGGGGCCCGCCTGATGACGCCGGACTATGCGAGCCCGGAGCAGATCACGGGAGCGACGATCACGACGGCCAGTGACATCTACCAGCTCGGAGTGCTGCTGTACGAGCTCCTGACCGGCCGCCGTCCCTTCAGGTCGACGACCGGCCGCCTCCTGGACTTGGGACGCGTCATCTGCACCGAGGATCCGGAGCGTCCGTCGACGGTCGTGACACATACGGAGGAGCACGGGCGATCGACCCGCGACCGACCGCTGGCCACACCGGAGCAGCTGAGCCATGCCCGGGCGACCACGGTGGAGCGTCTCCGCCGACGCCTCGAGGGCGATCTCGACAACATCTGCCTGAAAGCCGTGCGAAAGGAGCCGGAGCGCCGCTACCGTTCCGCACAGGAGCTTGCGGAGGACCTCGCGCGGCATGCGTCCGGCCATCCCGTGATCGCTCGGCCGGACACCCCGGCCTACCGAACGTCGAAGTTCGTCCGCCGCCACCGGTTCGGGGTCGGTGTCGCCCTCGTGACGGGCCTCACCCTGATCGGTTTCGCCGTCGCGATGGCGCGGCAGAGCGCGCGCACCGCGCAAGAGAGGGACAAGGCCCAGGCCGTGACGGCCTTCCTCGCCGACCTGTTTGAGGAAGCCGATCCGGACGATGGAGACAACGTGCTCACCGTGCGGCGGTTCCTGGACGAAGGCGCGGTGCGGGTGCGGGAAGAGCTGACGGCAGAGCCCGAGGTCCAGACCGCGCTGATGAACGTGATCGGCTCGGCGTACACGGGTCTCGGCCACTACCCGCAGGCCCGGTCCGTGCTCGAGGAGGCGCTCGAGACCGGACTGAGGACGTTGGGGCCCGATCACCTCGACGTGGCCTATGCGAAGGATCGACTCGGCCTGTTGCACGTCTACGAGATGAGCGACTACACGGCTGCCGAGCAGCTCTTCGGGGATGCGCTGGCGACGCGACGCAGCCTGCTGGGCGAGGCCGACCCCCTGACCATCGAGAGCATGAACAACCTCGCCCTGGCGCTGCAGAGCCAGGGGCGCGTGGACGAAGCCGAGCCACTCTATCGTCGGATCCTGGATCTGAGCGCGGAGCTCGATGACGAGCGGGTGTCCCAGAATACGCCCGTCACCATGACCAACCTCGCGTGGCTCCTCCAGACCAAGGGGTCGCTGCTGGCCTCCGACTCCCTCTTCACCCAGGCGCTGGATCTGCGCCGCCGACTGTACTCGGGCGATCATGCACGCCTGGCCAACAGCCTCTCGGCGCTGGCCCGCTCCCGAATCATGATCGGCGAGCTCGAAAGCGCCGAGGCGCTCGCGATCGAGGCCCTGGCGATGCGGCGCAGGGTGTACGCCGGACCCCACGCCCGCACGGCGGAGAGCTTGAAGATCCTGGGCGACGCGACCCTCACACGAGGCGACTACGCCTCGGCCGAGGCTTCGTATCAGGAGGCGCTCTCCATGTATCGGGAGGTCCTCGGACCCGGGAACCAGAGCGTGGGTTGGGTGCAAATGGCCCTCGCCGAGGTCTTCAATGCGCTGGATGACTACGAACGTGCCGAGGCGGCGGGTCGGGAGAGCTACGAGATCTATCGGGAGACGCTCGGGAGCGAGCACCCCTTCGTTGCGCGAGTGTTCGCGGAGTGGGCCAGAGCCGTGCACGGCCTCGGGGATCATGAACGCGCGGACTCCATGTACCGGGAAGCCCTCGCATCGCTCACAGCCGCGTATGGCGAAGCTCACTACAACGTGGCGAGCGTGCAGGTGTTCCTGGCGGAGCTCCTGATGGACCGGGGGGAGCCGGCCGCCGCCGAGCCCCTGCTGCGTCAGGCCTTCGCGACTCGCACCGAGGTGCTCCCCGAGGGGCATCGCGCGACTACACGCACCCAGGTGCTCCTCGGTCGCTCACTCCTCGGTCAGGGGCGATACGAAGCGGCGGAGGAGCTGCTCGAGGAGAGCTACCGAGAGATCGTCACCCGCTTCGGTGAGGGGGATCAGCAGGCGGCGATGATCGCCGAGTGGCTCGCGGAGCTGAGGGGGCGGCGGAGCGCTGGGAGCTCCCGGTAAGGGTGTCTCCGGCCCGATCCCCGGGGCGGTTCAGAACGGGGCGCCGGGCAGAGCCCGGCGCCCCGTATTGTGTCGGCCTAATGACAGCGACCGCGAGTCGTCCTACTTGACCTGGACCGCATCACAACCTTCGAAGCGTACACCAGACAGTCCGTGTGCCTGGGTATGCGTGCACACGGGCCCTGCGCCGACAACGGTGGGGAGTCAGTGCCCTTCGGCCCCGTGGAGAGAGCCTCGGTGCGGTGGTTTCGAGGCTCCTGCGGGAGGCCCGGCTCAACCTCTCTCCGGGCGTCGTCTTTGTGCGCCCTGCACGGACACGTCGCTGGGAGATCCTGCCTCGATCGTCCCCGTCTTTGCTCGACGAGTCGAGCTAGTTCTTCGGGATGCCGACAACTTCAAAATCGATGCTCGGCGCCGGTTGGTCGGGCGGGGCGACGTCGAAGCGGCCATTCACCACGTACAGGGTGCTACCGAAGTCCCCCATGGTCGTCGGAATGCGGAGTCCGGGATCGGTGATGACACGTGTCAGCACACCTGCGTCCATCTGCGCGTTCAACCGAATCACGGCGATTTGGTTCGGAAAGCTCTGCGCCACATACAGCTCCTGGCCATCGAGGAGAAGCCCGTCTCCCCACGGCACTGTCGCACCGCCGAGGTCGATGAGCTTGGCGAATCCGGTCTCAGGATCCACCCGATAGAGCGTACCCAGGCAGTAGTTGACCACGATGAGATGCTCGCCGCTCGGCGTGGCATCGATGCCGTTCACATTGATGGCTGCAGGGATCCCTGGAAGCGGACACTGGGAGACGCTTTGGAACTCTCCGCTCAGCGGGACGTGTCCGACCTGCGTCGGGTCAGACGGCCGACCGGCGGGGCCGAGCGGAACCTTGTACAGGCGCGGTTCGAAGGAATCGGTGAAGTAGGCGGCGTGCTCCGTCGTGACCACGTCGTTGACGAAGCTCAGGCCCGGTGTCGCGAAGGGGTAAACCCCTTCTACCGTACCCGCCTCGGCATCGTACACGAAGCCGGCACCGGTGAAGCCACCTGCGGCGAACAGCAGACTGCTACGTCGATCGAAGGCGAGTCCGACGGTCATCCGGGCCCCCGGCTCCTGGGGAATGAGAACCTCGCCCTCCCCCGTCCGAAGACTGCCTCGATATACGGCGCCGCCGTAGAGGGAGCCCACGTAGAAGGTGTTGCCGTGCCCGATCGCTATTCCTTCCGGTTGGAAGCCCGTGGGAAGCGAAAGAACGTCCGGGTAGGCCGCGTCAAGCTCAACATCGATCCCGGCCTCGCCCACAACCGTCGACCGGTAGGGCTGGAATGGACCGTTCGTGTCGCATCCGACGGCGAGGGACACGGCGAGCAGGGCAAGGACTCCGCTTGGAGCGCGCATGATAGCCTCCAGTTGCCGATGCCAGGTCGCCGCTCCGGACACCGGAGGCCGACTTGGCGTATGTATGGTCTAGGTGCCTGTGTATGCGTGCACACGGGGTTTTCGCCGACATTGGGTGTTGCTCCGGGTGAAGCGGAGCGGATCCCTTAGGCGGAGGTTCGCCGGATCTGATGGTGGCGTGGCGGCCCCTGCTAGGGTCTTGACCGACGTGCTCGCCAGAAAGGGCGACCTGGCGTGCCGGAGGGCGTGGCTCAGGCCGCACGGCGAGACGGGGTACCGGGCAAGAGCCCGGCACCCCGTGTGGTCAGGTGGAGAGGCGTGTGGCTCGTGGGGTGCGCCCCGCCAAGGAGGGCACGCCCTATTTCACCATCACAGGACCGCAGGCCGAGAATGGTGTGCCGTCCATCAGCATACCGGTGAGGCACGCCTCCGTGTCACCAGACTGGAGGCCAGTGTCCATCTGGCGGTAGTGCGTGACGAGGTCCGTGAAGCCGTCGAGATTGGCGTCGCTGAAGTGGTCAGCCCAGTCCCAGCCCGAAGGGTCGTGTGCTGTCGTGGCGCCTGCAGGTCCGAACGCAAGCGTGTTGACGTCCACGGTCGAGACGTCGAAGCTGGCGGTTCCCATGATGGCGACCGGTACAAGCCCCTTACTCTTCGAATTGATCGGGCTTCCGTTGCCGTCCTCTCCCGGTTTGACCTTGATCACCACGTCAGGGCCAGGGTTCACTGTGACCAACACTGTGCCTAGGTCTGAACCACCCGCTCCATCGGAAACCACGTAGTCGAACTGATCGTTGCCGCTGAAGTCGACGTTCGGTGTGTAGGTGATCGTGTTGTCGGCGTTCAGGAGCGCCGAGCCACTGCCCGCGCTGGTCACCGAGGCTACCGACAGCACCGTCCCGACATCAACATCGGTGTCGTTGGCCAAGACGTCTATCGTGACGGGAACGTCCTCATCGGTCACTGCGGCATCGTCATTGGCCACCGGCGGATCATTCACCGGATTCACGGTAATGGTTACCGTGGCGACATTGGATTCTGTGATGTTGTCGGTGGCCTTGTAGGTAAACGCATCCGAGCCGAAGAAGTCGGGGTCGGGCGTGTAGGTGACAACGCCGTAGGCGTCCCAAGTTACCGAGCCGTGACCCGGATCGCTCACAGAGGCGAGCCAGAGCGTAGTCGTGGGGTCATCATCGACGTCGTTGGCCAAGACACCTATGCTGACCGGGACGTCCTCGTCCGTCGTAGCGGCATCGTCGTTGGCCACCGGCACATCGTTCACGGAGTTCACCGTGATGGTCACCGTGGCGGTGTTGGAGTCCGTGACGCCGTCGTTGGCCTTGTAGGTGAAGTCATCGACGCCGTGGAAGTTCGGGTCCGGTGTGTAGGTGAAGGACCCGTCAGCATTGAGGCTGAGAGAGCCAAAGCTCGGCCCAGAGACCAGGACCGCCGTGAGCGCGTCTCCATCCGCATCGGTGTCGTTCGCCAGCACCCCCGGGGCGGGGACGTTCAACACCACGTCCTCCTCCGCCGGGTAGACCTCGTCTTGGGCGAGTGGCGGCGTGTTGCAGGAGTGGACAAACGTGGCGGTCGCGCCGGGTACGCCCCAGCCGAACTCGTAGATGCCCTCCGCCGGGATGGTGTAGGTCAACGTGCCCGGGACCCCCGTAGTCCACGATTCAAGCGCCCCCGGGAACCGCTTCTCGAACTTGAAGAACGTGGCCTCGGTCGGAGGCTCAGCCGTGATGGAGATGACCTCTCCTTCGGAGTAGGTGAGTGGGATCACACCCCTTGCGCTATACCGCTCAACAATGAAGCTCCTGATGACGGCGCAACCCTCCGAGGGCTGCTCGGTTTCCCGGCTGAACGATGGCTCGACGGCTAGGTCCGTTTCGGCTGGGTGTGTGGGTGATTCTCCGCAGGCGACCAGCCAAGCCGTAGGGGCGAGCAGGAACGCCGTCAGTGTAGGCCGTTTCATGGAGATGCCTCCTTGCCGATGCCAAGTCGCCGGTCCGGACACAGGGGGTCGACCCTTGGCGTGCGCGTGGTCTGTGTGCCTGGGAATGCGTGCACGCGGGGATTACGCCGACATCGGCGGGGAGTCAGCGCCCCTCGGCCCCGGTCTTGTCATCGTGATGTGATGATGCTATGATGCGTCATGCGCACGACCCTAAACCTCGACGACGACCTTCTCCAGGCCGCCCGGTCCCTTGCCAGGCAGCGTGGAGAGAGCCTCGGTGCGGTGGTTTCGAGGCTCCTGCGGGAGGCGCTCGCCCCGGAGCTCGACCTCGCGTACGAGATGGACGTACCGGTCTTCATAGTTCGCGAGGGAGCCCCTCCCATCACGCCCGAGATGGTGGAGGCAGCGGGAGAGGACCCCTGATCCGACTGCTCGACGTGAACGTGTTGGTCGCGCTCGCGTGGCCGAACCATGTTCATCACCGGCAGGCGGTGACGTGGTTCGTCGGCATTCGTGACGACGGGTGGGCTACCTGTCCCATCACCGAGTCGGGCTTCGTGCGCGTGTCATCGAATACGCGTGTGCTCCCAGACGCTCGCACACCCTCCGAGGCACGGGCGCTCCTGGCCGTGCTTCGCACGAAGGGCACACACCGGTTCTGGGAGGACGACGTCTCGGCCGTCGACGATCCCTCCGGCGTATTCGCTACAGCGTTCGGCCACCGCCAGGTCACGGATGCCCACCTCCTTTCCCTCGCGATCCGCCGAGGGGGCGCGTTGGCGACCTTCGACCGTGGGATCATGAGTCTCGCCACGGCCTATCCTGACAGAGTGGTCCTGGTCGACGGTTGAGCGAACGTCGGCCGCAGACCGGGATTCAGGGGGTCGGGCCTGAAGGGTCCGCTCGGGACCAGTCCGGGTAATCCACCTTCCGGATCAGCTCCAGAAGGCGGCTGTCGTCGTGGAGGGGTTCGAAGAACAGGTTGAAGTACTCCCTCAGCCACGCCATATCCGCCGAGTGCCGCTCGTACAGCCGTTGCACCAGGGCCACCGCTTCATCCGACTCGCCCAGCGCGACAAGGGCCGTGGCGCGCAAGAGCCCGGATTCTGCCGAGTCGAGCACGGCTCGAGCCTCCTCCGTACGACCGGCACCGGCAAGCGCGACGGCGCTTGGGGGAAACCCGGGGGACAGCACCTGCAGAATCTCGGCTTCGGCCAGGGCCTCATGGATGTTGCCCCTCTTCAGATGCAGCTGGATGAGGAGCTCGTGGGTCTGTCGGAAGTTCGGGTCGAGCTCCAGCGAGACCTGGAACCGCTCGAGTGCCTCGTCTTCTCGGCCGGCGAACAACAAGGCCCAAGCCAGCTCGTTGTGGACGGCTGGATAGAGGGGATCAGCTTCGACTGCCCCTTTCCCAATGACGATTGCATCGTCGGCGCGACCCATGGCGGTGAGGAAGTTCATGTACTGCACCTGTGCGGGGCTGGACACGCCTCCCAGCTCCATGCCTCTGCCGAAGCCGCTGTCGGCGCCGAGCCAATCCCACTCCAGAAAGGACCTCGCAGCCCCTAGCACCATGTGAGCCTCGCCCGACGACTCGTCCAGCTCGATGGCCCGTGCCACGAGCGGAGACGCCAGTCGCCAAGCAGAGTCCGGAGACAGGTCCCCCCACCAGGTACCACCGTCCACGTAGGCCGCCGCCAGCCCCGCGTAGGGTGGTGCCCACTCGGACTCGAGGTCTATGGCTCTCTGGAAGTACTGAGCGGCCTGGCGGTAGCTTCCCGGTTGATACGATGCTTCGTTGCCCTTTACATAGTTCTCGAAGGCCTCGTGGTCCACCGGGGGAGCATCCGCGACCCTGACCCTCTGCTCCGGCGTGAGCGTCGTCTGGACCTGATCGGCAATGCCCAGGGCAATCTCGCCGTACAGGGCGAGATGGTCTTCCGACCCTTTGATGATCACGCCTTCCCAGATCTGTCGCTCACGGGGGAACGCCTCGATCAGCTGGGCGCTGACCCGCACGCTGTCGCCGACCCTCGTCATCTGGCTCGTGACGACCGCATCCACATTCAGCTCACGGGCGATCTCCTGGACGGTCGCACCCTTGTGCGCGAGAGCCGACTGCCGTCCTGTCACGTTCAGGCCCGGAATCCGGCGGAGCCTGGCGATCAGCTCCGTGTGCGTGCCCGCGACCAGGTAGTCCGCGGCCGGGTCTCCCATGTGGTTCTCGGGCTCCAGCACGGCGAGCCAGCCGATAGTGTCCGGGCCGGGGCCGAAGGTCGCGGAGGCCCACCAGCCCGCTGTGCCCACCAGCAGGACGGCCAGCCCTGCCCATGTAGCCCGCCAACCTCTACTCCGTCTTCGTGCTCCAGTGCGAACAGGGCGCACATCCTCACCGGTGAGCGTTGTTCCGAACTCCACGACCGTGGCGTATCGATCCTCGGGCTCGCGCTCCAGTGCCACGCCGAGCGCCCTCTCGACGGCCTCCGGCACGTCGCTCCGTAGCTTACGCACGCTCGGAGCCGGGCCCGCCATCATCCTAGCGACGATGGCCGCCAGGTTGGGGCCCTGGTGGGGAGGCTGCCCGGCCAGCATCTCGTACAGCACGCAGCCGAGGGCGTACTGATCGCTTCGTCCGTCCAGCTGCTGATCGCCCGACATCTGCTCGGGGCTCATGTAGGCAGGCGTGCCCAGGGACGTGCCCCTCTGGGTGATGTGTGTCCGATCCACGCCCGCCACCGCCTTCGCGATGCCGAAGTCGGACAACACCGCGTGACCTGCTTCGAGCAGGATGTTGGCGGGCTTCACGTCCCGGTGGATCACGCCCCGGTCGTGGGCGTACTGGAGCGCGCCCGCGATCTCCC
>JBDHGI010000118.1:0-13552 GCA_039589955.1 Gemmatimonadota bacterium
CCTCTTCGGGATGGTCGTCCTGGCGCTCCTTCTCACCTACGCGCTCCCGGCCGGGGCGTTCGACCGCGTCGAGAACGAGGCGGGAGGGCTCCAGGTCGTGCCGGAGAGCTTCCAGCTGATCCCCGATGCCGAGCGGCTCTCACCACTGGCCGTCCTCACGGCGATACCCAAGGGCTTCAGCGCCGCGCATGAGATCATCTTCTTCGTCTTCATCATCGGTGGAGCCTTCGGCGTGCTTCGGGCGACGGGTGCGGTGGACGCCGCCCTCGGCGCCCTCCTGCGGCGGCTAGGGCATCAGCCGTTCTGGCTCGTGGCGGGCGGGGTGACGATCTTCGCGGTGGGATCGAGCACCATCGGCATGGCCGAGGAGTACCTGCCCTTCGTCCCGGTCCTCATGGCGCTGGCCGTGGCCCTGGGCTACGACGCCATCACCGCCGTGGGCATCATGTGCGTGGGATACGGGATCGGCTACGGGGCCGCGGCCATCAACCCGTTCACCGTCCTCATCGCCCAGGACGTGGCGGGGCTCCAGCCGACGTCGGGCCTGTGGTTTCGGGTGGCGATCATGGTGGCCCTGCTTCCCGTGGGCATCCACCACGTGTGGGCCTACGCGAAGAAGGTGGGCCGGGATCCCTCCACCAGCCTGGTGGCAGACGCACAGGCAGGGTCCCCGGATACACCAGCCGTGAGACCGGAGCACCCGCCCCTCACCCTCAGCCATCGCTGGGTTCTGGGTGTGCTGCTCATTGTCCTGTCCATCCTGGTCTACGGGCTGAGCCGATGGCACTGGTACCTGGTCGAGATGGGCGCGCTCTTCGTCGGACTCACCGTCGCGCTGGCTGTCATCGGACGCATGAGCCCCGATCGGACCGCGGTCGAATTCGGGAAGGGAGCTGCCGAGCTCACCACGACCGCCCTCATGATCGGTGTAGCACGGGCCATTCAGGTGGTCCTGGACGAGGGTGGCGTCGTGGACACCATCGTTCACGGGATCAGCCTCCCACTGAGGGAGCTGCCCGGCACTCTGTCGGCCGTGGGGATGTTCCTGGTGCAGAGCCTGGCCAACCTCTTCATCCCCTCGGGCAGCGGACAGGCGTACGTCACCATGCCCATCATGGCCCCGCTGGCCGACCTGGTGGACGTCAGTCGCCAGGTGGCGGTCCTGGCGTATCAGTTCGGAGACGGATTCACCAACATCCTCGTGCCGACGAATGCCGTGCTGGTGGGCATCTTGGCCATGGCGGCCGTTCCCTACGACCGGTGGGTCCGCTTCGTGATGCCCTTCATGGTGAAGATGTGGGTGCTGGGCTCGTTAGCCCTGGCCCTGGCCGTGGCCATCGGCTACGCGTAGCGCCGAGATCGCCCGCTCCGCGCGAAGCCCGTCCGGGGCCGTGCTCAGGCGATCTTTGCCAGGAGCGGCGCAGCGGGCTGCGGAAGCTGTGGCTCCAGCCCGTCGCGCTCGGCCAGCTTCACGAGGGCTTCGGCGATTACGGGATCGAAATGGGATCCGGCGTCCTGGGTGATGATCTGGACCGCCCGCTCGGGCGAGAGCGCCTCACGGTAAGAGCGCGTGTGGGTGATGCAGTCGTATGCGTCGGCGACCGCCACGATCCTCGCCCCGATGGGGATCTCGTCCTTCCGCAGGCCCTGGGGATAGCCCTTCCCGTCCCAGCGTTCGTGATGGCTGAGGGCGATCCGCTCCGCCTCCTGAAGGAGCCGGTGGCTGCTGCCTGAAAGGAGCTGGGCCCCATTCACCGTGTGCTGACGCATCAGGTCACGTTCGATGTGGGTGAGCGCGTCGGGCTTGTTCAGAATGGCGTCGGGTGTCGCGATCTTGCCCAGGTCGTGCAGGGGCGCCGCCAGGGTGATCAGCTCCACGGTCTCGTCGGGGAGCCCGATCTCGGCCGCGAGCCGCCCTGCGAGCCATCCAACGCGCTCGGCGTGCTTCCCGGTGAGGTCGTCGCTGAGCTCGGCTACCCTCGCCAGTCGGAGCAGGAGGTCCTGCTTCTGGCTCTCGAGCTCGGCGCTCCGCGCGGCGACTTGAGCCGCCATCCCCCGCTGTCCCCGCAGGTACCGTTCGCCCAGGGAACGGACCTCCAGAAGGTGCCGGACGCTGATGCCCAGCTCCTCCAAGGACGCGTCGGGGCGAAGCAGGAGCGCGGGGAAGAGGGCGGGCCAACGGACTGCGACCTTCTGGGGGAGCGAGAACGCCAGAAGCAAGACGCCGGGTCGGTTCTCCGAGGACCACCGCGCCAGGTACGTCTCGACGCCACCGAGCATGTTCTCCACCGGATCCTCCGGCCGCACGACCAGCAGGTCCGGCGGGTCCTTTTGCGGGCCTCCCCCACCGATCACCTCGGTCACGTGTTGGTAGCCCAGACGCCGAAGCCGACTGGCCACACCCGCGGCCCTCCTCTGATGGGACGCCATGATGTGGATCCGCCGCTGGGAGCCGGCCGGAGCCACCGCCGCGGGCCCCGACCCCTCTGCGACCTCGGCGGTGGTGTCCAACAGCTGCCGGATGGCCTCCGTGACCTCATCGAGGGCCACCGGCTTGCGCAGGAACCGGCGAGACTCGTCCTGCGTCTTTTCCCAGCCTCCGTCCTCGGGCAGACGGCTCGTCAGATAGAGGGCGCGAAGCGAGGGGCCCATCTTCTTGAGCTCCTCAACCATCCGGAAGCCGGTCATGGAGGTCACGATCAGGTCCGTGATGACCAGGGCGGGCGGGCTGCCGAGCCCACGGACGATCCGAATCGCCTGCTCGGCGGAGTGGGCCTCGATGATGTCGAACCCCGATCGCCTGAGCGCCGTGCTCAGCTCCGTCCGGGCCTCGGCGTCGTCATCCACGATCAGGAGCCGCTCGCCCCTCCCCGGCGGGCTGCCCTGTATCTCGACCTGCACGGGCCGGTACTTCCCCCGGGATGGCACGGTGCCGACCACCGCGACCTGATTCCGCCCTCGCGTCTTCGCGTGGTACAGGGCGTGATCCGCGGCGGCCCGTAGAACCTCGGGAGAAGCCATGCCCTTCTCGTACGAGGCGACTCCGGCGCTTACCGTGACCGATCCGAACGGGAAGCCCGTCTTCTCCATGGCCATCCGGACTTCTTCGGCGAAGGTCACCGCGCCCTCCAGCCCCGAATTCTCGAGGATGGAGATGAACTCCTCGCCCCCGAGGCGGGCCGAGAGGTTCATCTCGCGGGTGCGCTCGATGAGGATCCGGCCGAAGGCAGCCAGGACTTCGTCGCCGACGTGGTGGCCGTACCGGTCGTTGACCTGCTTGAAGTTGTCGAGATCGAAGGCGACCACCGTAAGGCTCGAGCCACGCGCCGCGGCTGCGAACCCGCGCTTGAGGTGGATGAGGGCGTGCCGTCGGTTGGGCAGCCCAGTGCCCGGATCGGAGAGAGCCTTCTCCTCCGCCTCGATGCGCGAACGATGGAGGAGGGTCGTGATCTGCCCGGCACCGACGGAGACCACGACGAGAGCCACGTTCACCGCCCACAGCCCCTGCGGCACCACCCCCTGTCGTACCATGATGATGGCGGACGCGAAGAGGGCCACCTCCCCCAGGATGAACGCGAAGGCGGCCCCACGCCATTCGTACACATAGGGGAGCACGAACGCGGGAAGCACCGCCGAATACAGCGCCAGGCCTCCGCCCCACGTGACGACGTGGGGCGCGACTGTCGCGAGGGCCACCGGCGCCGCCAGAAAAAGGGAGGCCAAAATCCACGCGAAGAGCGTGGAGAATCGGTCTTTGTGCATGCGTTCGGTTGACGTTTCAAGGGGTCAAGGGAGGCTACTCAAAGCTATGCGCACTCCGAGCGCCTCTCCAAGAACAAATGTTTCTGCGATGAAAGCGGCCGCGGCCGACGTCTGCCGGGATCTCCGTCACTACGGGCCTTCGCCGCATCGGCGTTGCGTGCGGCACTGTCGAGGGACACCATCCCCCGTCCCCCGAGGGGACGCCCACAGTCTCTCGACGAGGTAGAATCCGTGACGCGCAAGCTTGACTGACCACACCACCACGGCATCGGAGAGGGTTCCTTGAAGGCAGTGGTCCTGGAGCGATACGGTCCGCCGGCGGTCGTCCTCACGCTCAAGGAAGTGCCCGTGCCGTCCGTCGGGGACGACGAGGTCCTGGTGCGGGTTCGAGGGACGGCGATCGCCGGCGACGACTGGCATCTCATGAGGGGGGAGCCGTACGTCGCCCGTCTCGGAATGGGGCTTCGCGGGCCCAAGAACAGGATCCCCGGAGAGGACGTGGCAGGCCTTGTCGAGGCGTGTGGCCGCGGGGTCACGGACCTGCGGTCGGGAGACGAGGTTTTCGGGTGGTGCACCGGCGCGTTCGCGGAGCTCGCGTGCACGGCGGCGGAGAACCTCGCGAAGAAGCCGGCGGACCTCACCTTCGAAGAGGCCGCCACCGTGCCTACCTCCGGCTTCACGGCGCTCCAGGCTCTTCGCGACGAGGGAGGGATCCAACCCGGGCACAGAGTGCTCATCATCGGGGCGTCCGGCGGTGTCGGCACTCTCGCCGTGCAGCTGGCGAGGAGCTTCGAGGCCGAGGTCACGGCGGTATGCAGCACGAGGAACGTGGAGCTGGTGCGGGACCTGGGGGCGCACCACGTGGTCGACTACACGCAGGAGCACTTCGCCGCGCGGGGTCCGACCTTCGACATCGTCGTCCGTCTCGCGGGTGCCTACACCCTTTCCGAGTGCAGGAGGGCACTGACTCCGCGTGGTACGCTGGTGTTGGTCGGGGGCGCCGGAGGCCGCTGGCTCGGGGGAGTCGCGAGCTGGCCACGGGCGCTCCTGACCTCACCCTTCGTCCGTCAGAGGCTGCGCCCCCTGGTGCACACGAAGAACCCGGACGATCTGGAAACCCTGAGGCAGCTGCTCGACAGCGGAAGGATCAGGCCCGTCCTCGGGGCGAGCTATCCGCTGAATGACGTCCTCGGGGCTTTGCGGCACTTCGAGGAGGGGCACGCTCGCGGCAAGGTCGCGATCACCGTTCCCGGAGGTGGGCAGCCGTGACGACTTCGACGGTGGAAGCCCCACCCCGGGCGTACGCCAGAGCCGCCGGCGTTCTCTACCTGATCATCATCGTGTGCGCCGGCTTCGCCGAAGGGTTCGTCCGCGCGGGCCTGGTCGTCCCGGGAGATGCGGCGACCACGGCCGCCAACATCCGGGCCTCCGAGTGGCTGTTCCGCGTCGGGTTCGCCACGGACCTCGTCGCTTTCCTGAGCGACGTGGCCCTGGCGGTGCTCTTCTACGTCTTGCTGAGACCGGTCAGCAGGACCCTTGCCCTCATCGCCGGTGCGTTCCGGTTGGCGCAGGCCACCGTTCTCGGCCTCAACATGCTCCATCACTTCGTGGCGCTTCTGATTCTCGGCGGCGCGGCATACCTCACCGTGTTCGAGCCGAAACAGCTGGACGCCCTGGCGCTGTTGTCCATGGACGCCCACCGGCACGGTTACCTCATCGGGCAGATGTTCTTCGGGATCCACTGTCTGATCATCGGCTACCTGATGGGGCGAGCCTGGTACTTCCCCCGGCCCCTGGGCATCCTCATGGTCGTCGCGGGCCTTGGCTATCTGGCCGACGGCTTCGGGTTCTTCCTCATCCCGGCCGCGGCACCTGCCCTGTCTCCGTTCTTCATCGCGCCCGTCGTCGTCGCCGAGCTGGCCCTCTGCCTCTGGCTGCTGGCGAAGGGCGTGCGCGCCGGATGAGGTCCTCCTGGGCCGCCGACGTTCCGCATCTCACCGTGGGTGCCACGGGCCAGCCGCAGGCGGGCGCGGAATCGGAATGATTGCCCTGGGCGGCCATCGGAGCCGACATTGGAAGTAGAGGGCCACGCTGGAGGGAACCACAGTTGATCATGTACTCCTCGCCACAGGTAGCGGCGGAATACGTGGGCGTCACGGCATATGACGCTGCGCGTAGCCTCTCCGCCTTGGCTCGGGATGCCAAGGACTTCGCGGGGGACAATCCTCTCCTGATCGTCGCCCTGGTCGCCCTCGCCATCTTCTTCTTCGTGGCGACCCGACCCGGGACACACTAGCGGCGCGCGTCCGCCGTCCTCCCGCCGAGCCCAGGGGCCCGGCCGAGGGGGCTACGTCCCGGCTCCGGTGAGCTCCGTCCACTTGGGGTGGCCACGGAGGGCATGGGTTCTCCCACCGGTCCGGCTCGAGCTCCGCCAGCTCCGCGGTGGTCGTGATCTCGTCAAGGGGTTCGGTCGCCGCCCCCGTGGGGAGAACGCTGGCCTTCGAGCTCGAGCAGACCAACATCCCGAGAGCACCGGACCCCAAGGGGGGTGTCGATCGAATGACGCTGGTCTCGGGAGCTCAGAGGGGGGCACCTGACGGGCCACGGCCAGTTCGACTTCATGACCCTCACCTATACGGCCACCTACCACGGCTCGATCTGCCCTTGACCCAGACTGGTGGCGGCTGGTACCCGCCCCGGGGACCCCCTATGATCCATGGGTGAGCCCCGGGACACGCCGCCCTGCCATCGTCCGTTTTCTGCTGGGGATGACGGCTTTGTGGATGTGTGCCCTGCCTTCGGCGGCCGGTGCCACCCAGATCGCGACTTCCGACACCCTCCCGGTGGTGGCCACCCTCTCCGTCTGGGCCGAGGGCGTCTGGCTCGACCTGCTGGACCGGGAAGGCACCATCCGCGGGCCCCTGGCCGAGGAGGGGATCTTCCAGCGGTTCCATCCCCTCATGGACTCGGAGTACACCCTGGATCTCCGCACCGGGCCCTTCACCCCGCCGGAGGACGCGGAGTGGGCGCGAACGGGCGACGGCATCCGAGCCGGCGGTTCGAGCATCAGCCATCCCCACATCCTGTCCCGTGTCGACTGGCGGCAGGCGTTCCCGGTGGCGGAGTCCGTGGACCTCATCGCCGCCTACGTCCGAGACCACTCCCTCACCGACCGGCGCGACCACACCCGCCTGGGGGTGCGCTGGCGTGACGCCGGTGGAAGCGGTTGGACCGTGTGGAGCCGGATCGGCGTCCACTTCCACAAGCCGGCCGCCGACCTGGAGGCAGGGCTCACGCGCTCGTGGCCTGCGGCGGACGGCGAAGGGTGGCGACTGGAGCTGCGCGCAGCCGCCCTCGACGTCTTCAGCGACGTCATCTTCGTGGGCCTGGGAGTGGATCCGCAGGACGTGGAGGCCCACATCGACCACCACGGACCCCCTCTGGCCGCGAGAGCCTTCGTGGAGAGGCGGGCGCACCGGTGGCGCGTGGAGGCACACGGAGGCATCTCAACCGCTGCGCGCAGCCGCGTGACCTTCCCCGACGGGAGCGCCCCACCCTTCGACCTCACCGAGCAGGTGGGGTTCGCCGGAGCTCTCGTCGAGGTGGCGCCAGCCCTCGGCCTCACCGTGGCGGGCTACGCACGCTCGGCCTGGGCCGAAGCTCAACGTACGCCCCCCCCGGAAGCCTCCGCCGACCTCGAGGTGACCGAGCGCACCGACGTCCTGGGCGGCTACCTGCGATGGCGCCTCACCGGTAGCCTCGCCGCCGAGGCGGGACTGCACACGACGTGGAGGCCGGAGACCCGTATCCAGGAGGGAGCGTCCGTCCGTCACGAGGATCGTGAGCTGTACTGGGACGTGGCCCTCGTCCGTCGCCCCGCCACCGGCTGGACCGCGCGACTGGCCTACGCCGGCCTGGACCGGGACGCCGGCGTCCTCTTCCCCGTCGGGACCGCACGGCACCACCGCCTGGTCACCGAAGGGGGCTACCGCACCGGCGCGGGGTTCGAGGTGAGAGCGGGCGTGCGGTGGGATCTGGACGAGCTCGGCCGCCACAGCTTCGACGGGGGCCATCTGCGGCTGTCCGCGATCCCCGCGCGCGCTCCAGGCGGCTGACGTCCAGGTTGCCAAACCACGGGTCCGGCCCCGATGTTGGCGCCTCGTCGAAGCCCACGCGCCGGAGCGACTCGATGGATCCAACCGAGCGGGAGAGGGCCGCCGAGGCCCTGAACGAGGCGCGCGCGAAGCTCGGGAAGCACGCCGGAAGGGGTGTGACCCTTGGATTGGGCGCCCTCGTGGGAGCGATGATCCTCGGAGGTCTCCGAAGGGCCCTCCGTCGAGCGTGGCCCCGGGGCAAGCGCTTGCGGCGGTTCGGGATAGGACTCGTCATCGTCGCGCTGTCGGTCACCACCTGCTCCTACGGCGTGGACAGGTCTACTCTGACGGCCGGCTGGGGTGAGCCCGTCCCGGCATCCACCGATGACGCCGCCCGGGTGCTCACAAGGGGAGTGGAGGTGCTCCGTCGGGCCCCGGAGACCGGGAGCGTCCGCCTGACCGTCACCGAGTCGGAAGCCACCTCGGCCCTGAGCATCGGCCTCATGATGTCCGACCTCATGCAGGCAGCCGGTCGCATCCCCCAGGAGGAGATCCAGGGGGCGGCGGACCTCGACGCCCTGCGCGAGCGCATCTGGGAGGAGGCCGATCTCCAGCGCCAGGAGCTCGCCGCGGGCTCGGGCCTCGTCGGACGCATACTCGTGAAGCTCGATCCACGCATCCGGACAGGGGACGTCCAGGTGCGGTTCGAGGGATCGGGAGAGGTCGTCGTGGCCGGCTACGTGCAGGCCTGGCGGTTCCGGCAGCCGGGCGTCTTCGTCGTGGCGCCGTCGGCCAGGGGCGGCGAGCTGACCCTCGACTTCGTTTCCGGCCGCCTCGGCCGACTGCCGCTCCCCGAGCTCGTCTTCGACCTGTTCGGCGGAGCCGTGGCCCGGGGGATCCTGCTCGGGCAGCGCTACGCCGAGGTCTCGGAGATCACCGTGGGTGACGGCACGTTCACCTTCGCCGGCAGGGTGGCCGACTGACAGGGAGCTAACGAACGCCAGCTCCCGGGTGTCTCAAGGCCAAGCTGCCCGTCCGCTCTTGCAACCCGTCAGCGATCCGATCTCATGAGCACTCCAGGCCCCGGCCTGGACCGGCGACTGGGCCTCTTCGCCTCCACGAACATCGTCGTGGCCGACATGATCGGGGCGGGTATCTTCACCACGTCCGGCTTGCTCCTGCTCCAACTCGGCAGCCCCGTGGTCATGATCATCCTTTGGGCTGTCGGGGGAGCCCTGGCGTTGTGCGGCGCCCTCTGCTACGGAGCCCTCGGCGCCGCCATGCCGCGGGCCGGCGGCGAGTATGCCTACCTCTCGGAGCTGTTCCACCCCCTGCTGGGCTTCCTAACCGGATGGGTTTCCTTCTTCGTGGGCTTCTCAGCGCCTTTGGCCGCCTCCTCGCTGGGCCTCAGCGAGTATCTGGCCAGCGCGTTTCCGGCCCTCGGTCTTGCCGATGACGCGGACCTGTGGAAGAAGGCCATCGCCATCGCCGTGATCGGGACCCTCGCGGCCGTCCACATGAGAGGCCTGGAGCTGGGCGCCCGGATCCAGAACTACCTCACGGTGGGGAAGGTCGCCTTGATCGTCGTCCTCGTCGTGGCCGGTTTCGCGGTGGGCCAGGGCGACCTGGGTCACTTCCGGCTGCGTGCCCTGACGCCCGCCGGCCCCGAATGGAGCTGGCGGGCGATCGGTTTGTCCCTCATGTGGATCATGTTCGCCTACAGCGGATGGAACGCCTCCGGGTACATCGGCTCGGAGATCCGCTCGCCCCGAAGGAATCTCCCCCTTTCCCTCATCCTCGGGACCGGCACGGTGCTGCTGCTCTACCTGGGCCTCAACGCCTTGTTCGTCCACGCCGTCCCGCCGGCCGAGATGCAGGGGACCATCGCCGTGGGCGGCCTCGCGGCGTCTCATCTGTTCGGCACGGCGGCGGAGCGGTTGATCTCGCTGCTCATCGCCTTCGCCCTCCTGTCCGCCATCAGCTCGCTCATCATCATCGGCCCGCGCGTCTACTTCGCCATGGCCGACGACGGCTACTTCTTCAAGGGCGTCGCCTGGGTGCACCCCCGCCATCGGGTACCGTCCGTCGCGATCCTGCTCCAGTGCCTCGTCGCGGCAGTGATGGTCCTTTCGGGCACCTTCGACCAGATCCTGACCTACATGGGCTTCTGCCTCGGGATCTTCCCGATCGTCGCGGTCCTGGGGGTGCTCAAGCTGCCCCTCGGCCCCGACGAGCGCCCTCCCTCGCCTCTCTACATCGCCGCCGCCTTCATCTTCGCCGCGGTCAGCCTGGCGATCCTGGTGCTCGCGTTCTTCGAGCGTCCGGTGGAATCGTCCGTCGCCCTGGCGACGGTTGGCGCAGGCTTCCCCCTGTACGTGGTGTTCGCGTCCATGCGGGGCGCCCGGGCGGCGGCCCCTCACTCAAGCTCACAGGAGGGATACGAACCATGAGTCCTCGAACGATCCTCCTCGCGACCCTTCTCGCCGCCGTCCCCGTCCCGACCATCGCCCAGGAGACCGGCGACCTCGATGCCCGGGTGCGGCAGTTCCTGGACGAGCACCGCAGATCCTGGCGTGACGCCAACGTGCCCATGTCGGACGGGCAGGCTCTCTACGACCTGATCATCGCGAACGGCTACACGCGAGCCCTGGAGATCGGCACCTCCACGGGGCACTCGGCGATCTGGATCGCCTGGGCCCTGAGCAAGACCGGCGGCAGGCTGATCACCGTCGAGATCGACGAAGGTCGGCACGCCGAGGCCGTGCGCAACTTCGAGGAGGCTGGCCTCAGCGACTTCATCGACGCCCGGCTCGCGGACGCGCACGAGCTGGTTCCTGCGCTTCCCGGGCCTTTCGACTTCGCCTTCCTCGACGCCGACAAGGACTGGTACACCCAGTATTTCCGCGACGTCCTCCCCAAGCTCGAGGTCGGCGGGTGCTTCACCGCCCACAACGTGTCGGACCGCTCCGGTGGCCGGAGGGGGCGTGGGATGGGAGGGACCGGCGAGCTCGTCGAGGTCTTGAGGAACACGCCCAACCTGGAGACCGAGTTCATCATGACCGGCAGCGGCCTCTCGGTCAGCTACAAGCGGGCGTCGTAGCCTGCGGGCGCCGGTCGGACCCGGATCCCGGGACGGCCAGCCCACCGGGTCCACCCCGACTCTCCCGTCGCGGCCCGGGATACCTCGCCGTCTTTGAAGCGGGATCGACGGAATCGCGTATGTTTCAGGACGTCGGGGATGCCCTCAACCGTCTGTCGATCGTCGACGAGATGCCCGGAGCGTCGGATGACGGAGTCCAAGCGCGATCTGTCAGGACTGACCATAGATCGGGATCGACCCTCGCCGGCATCGACCAGGGCGCTGTGGAGAAACCTCGCCCTGGCCGCGGCGGCCGTGGTCGTCGTCTCGGCGATCCTGTACCTGACCCGTGGCTCCCGTCTCACGCAGGTCACGGTGGCCACGGCACAGGTCTCCGGCGCGGGAGCCGGTGGCGGCGTGGGAATCACCGCCAACGGATACGTCGTGGCCCGTACCCAGGCCTCGGTATCCTCGCGAATCAGCGGTCGCCTCGAGTACCTCGGTGTGGAAGAGGGTTCGGTGGTTCGCGAAGGCGACGTGCTCGCCAGGCTGGAGAATCAGGACTTCCGCGCCGCCGTGGCGCAGGCGGAGGCCGAGGGGGTCCGGTCCCGCGCCGCCCTGCGAGAGGCCCAGGCCGACCGCGACCGCATCCAGCGGGACCTCAGACGAGCCGAGGAGCTCTACTCCAGGGAGTTCGAGACTCAAGAGACCGTGGAGCACCTCACGGCCCAGCTGGCCGCGGCGGAGGCCCGGGTCGAGGTGCAGCAGGCCCAGGTCGAGGTGGCCCAGGCCGCCGTGGCCGTGGCCCGCGCCAGCCTGGAGTATACCTTCATCCGAGCTCCCTTCTCGGGAACCGTGCTGCGCAAGGACGCGGAGGTCGGCGAAGTGGTGGCGCCCGTCGCCACCGGTGGGGGTCTCACACGGGGGGCCGTGGTCACCATGGCGGATCTCGAGACGCTGGAGGTCGAGGTGGATGTCAACGAGGCGTACATCTCCCAGATCCGGGACGGACAGGACGCCAGGATCGTGTTGGACGCGTACCCCGACACGTTCTTCGTCGGCGGGGTGCGGCAGATCGTGCCTACCGCCGATCGTCAACGCGCCACCGTTCAGGTCAAGGTCAGCATCCTGGACCGTGACCCGAGAATCCTCACGGAGATGGGTGCCCGGGTGGAGTTCATCGAGGAGGCCAGCGGCGGCGCGGACCCGGAAGCCTCGCGCATCTCCGTGCCGGCCGAGGCCGTCCGGGATGAGGGCGGCACGTCGGTCGTTTGGGTGGTGCGCGACGGCAGGGTGTTCCGGACGCCGGTGGAGGCAGGCCCCGTGTCCGGCGGAAGGCGGACCGTGCGCTCTGGTCTCACCGGCGGAGAGCGCGTAGTGATGATGTCGGTGGGTGCTCTCGAGGACGGTGCGTCGGTTGCCGTGGTCAACAGGTAAGCGGAGGGTCCGATGGCTCTGGTGGAAATCAGGGAGCTGACGAAGGGATACTACCGTGACTCTCAGCGCATCCCGGTCCTGGAGGGGGTGGACCTGACGGTGGAGCGCGGGCAGTTCCTGGCGCTCATGGGGCCATCCGGGAGCGGGAAGACCACGCTGCTCAACGTCCTGGCCGGGCTCGACAGCCCCGAGTCGGGCTCCGTGACGGTGGACGGTGAGGACATCACCGCCATGGCGTCGAAGAGGCTTGCGGCGTGGCGGGCACGGCACATCGGCTTCGTCTTCCAGTTCTACAACCTGTTGCCGGTCCTGAGCGCCTTCCAGAACGTGGAGCTTCCCCTGCTGCTCACGAACCTGTCCAAGAAGGAGCGCAAGGAGCACGTGCTGACTGCCCTGGGCGTGGTGGGGCTGGCGGAGCGGGCCGACCACTTTCCCGGCCAGCTCTCCGGTGGCGAGCAGCAGCGCGTCGGGATCGCCCGGGCCGTCGTGAGCGACCCCACCATCATCCTGGCGGACGAGCCCACGGGAGACCTGGACGCCGGCTCGGCGGAAGAGATCCTCACGCTCCTGGAGCGGCTCAACCGGGAGTTCGGGAAGACCATCGTGATGGTGACGCACGACGCCCGGGCCGCCGAACGGGCCCAGGTGGTGGTGCACCTCGACAAGGGAGTGCTCACCGTATGAGCTACGCCCGCCTGGTCCTGGCCAACCTGGGGCGGAACAAGAGGCGTACCGTCCTGACGGTCCTCAGCGTCGCGGTCGCCTTCTTCCTGTTCGCCACGCTCCGCTCGGTGGTGACGGCCCTGGACGCCGTGGCCGAGGTCGGAAGCGAGTCCAGGCTCGTGGTCACCCACGCCAGCGGGATCACCTTCCTGCTGCCCCAATCCCACGCACCCCGTCTCGCCGCCGTGGATGGCGTGGATGGGGTCACGTGGGCGAACTGGTTCGGCGGCGTGTACATCGACACCCGCAACTTCTTCGCACAGTTCGCCATCGATGCCGAGAGCTATCTCCCCATGTATCCGGAGATACTCGTCCCGGAGGACCAGCTGCAAGCGTTCATGGCGGAGCGTACGGCGGCCCTCGTGGGCAGCGGCCTCATGGAGCGCTTCGGGTGGCAGCTCGGACAGACCATAACGCTGCAGGGAACGTATCTGCCCGGTGACTGGGAGTTCACCAT
>JBDHGI010000119.1:0-13548 GCA_039589955.1 Gemmatimonadota bacterium
ATGAGGTGACCCGCCCAACCGCCGTCGACCGCGGTGGTATCACCACCGGGCACGGTCGCACTGAGCGCCCCCATGATGATCGACTCGAGCACTATGACGAACTCGAACAGGCCAATCATCTCCGATCTCCCCACCGCCTATGGGGCAGCTTTGGGCCCGGCATCGGTGGGTCGATTGATCATGTAGCTCAGCCATAGGAAGGCCGCACCGAATCCCATGAAGAGCAGGATTCGCCAGATCGTCTCGAGTTGGGCCATGTCGACCAGAATCATCTTGACGGCCACGATGCCCAACGTGCTCAGGCCCGCGAACTGGACGCTCTTCGCCTTGAGACGGAGCGACGCGAGCAGGAGCGCGGTTCCGTACGCGCCCCACGCGATCGAGATCAGACCGACGCCGTGCTCCAGCGGCGCCAGCTCCCCGAGCAGCCAGATCATCAGCGCGAGATGTGCCACCACCCGATAGGGGGGGCGTGCCGACTCGCCCAGGGGAGCGAACGTGATCGCGAACATGAGCGCGATGCCCGCGCCCTGCGAGAGCGCCAACAGGTCGAAGGCACCCCCCGGGCCCGCGCGCTCCGCCCGTTCGGCGGCCGCGACCAGTATCAGTCCAGCGACCCCCACGAAGAGCCCGTGTGCGATCACGCCGACGCCCTCGAGATTCCAGCGGCGACCCGCGAAGTGCAGGACGCTGCCGGTCGCCACGAGAGGCAGGATCGCCCACGCGTCGCCGATCATGAGCCACACGCCGAGCGGCGCGAGGATCGCTGCGGTCTCCGCCGACGTGGCGAACGCCGCGGGTGTGTTCCGCAGGAGCCAGGCGACCGCCACGTAAGCGACCGCGCCCACCGCCACGACCCGCCCCGAGGCCTCCAGGCTCAGGTCGAACAGGAAGGCGATCTCCAGAACCGTCAGCAGCGCGCCCAGGTAGCAGGCCAACCTCAGCAGCCCCGCCTCCCACGCGTCTTCGGCGGACTCGGACCCTCCGGTAACCCACCCGGCCGACGGAACGTCCCACCTCTCGGGGTCACGCGCGCGCATGTGTGCTCGGACGAGCGGTGAGATGCTGAACACGATCCAGGCCACCAGGAGGCCCATCAACACGATGGTGCGCTCCGCCTCGCTCGCCGCGTCGGCCGCGATGAGAAGCACGAGCAATCCACCGAAACCGAGCACGAACAAAAGGAGCCGCCACCCCCTCCGGAGCTGGACAGCCCCCGAGCCGACGAGCAGAAGCGCCGTGTATGCCACCAGCCCCGGGACGTCCGGCTGCTCGGTGTGGAGCAGGAACGGCGTGGCCAGCCCGCCGAGCGCCCCCATCACCGCCAGTGACGCGTACCGCTGGCGCTCGGCCAGGAAGAACGCGAGGACGGTGACCGCCACCATGAACGCAAAGGCCGGGGCGAACGCCACGAGCTCGTAGAGCTGGAAAGCCGCGAACCCAACGAGATAGAACACCCCGACGCCCCCCCCCAACAGGTACTGGCTGTAGCGCTCCCTCGATCCTTCGAGACGCAGCCCGACGCCCATCATGACCGTTCCCGCGATCAGCCCGAGCATCAGGCGGAACGCCGGCGTGACCCATCCCTGGTCGAAGGCGTACTTGAAGAGGAATCCAAAGGCCAGCACCACGAACGCCACGCCCACCCGTGCGAGCCAGCGTTCACCGTGCCCGGCGAGCTCGTCCGGAGCGTCGGTCCGGGCCGCGACCGGTTCCGCGCTAGGCGCAGGTTCTTCGGGAGGCGGGGGTTCTTCAGGAGGCGCGGCCGGGACGGCCATTGGAGGCTCCACCGCCTCCTCGGCGTGCACGGGCGAGGACCCGGTGGGTTCAGGCGATGGGTCCGGGGCCCGTGAGGAGTCAGGCTCGGGAGGGAGACTCTCTTGCGGAACCAGCTCCGCGATCAGCCCTTCGAGTCGACGGATGCGGCGCTCGAGCTCCGCATAGTCGGCAGCGTCCGACACGGTGCTACTCTCCTTCGGCCTCCGAAGCCCCACGACCATCGTCTCGCGCCGACTCGGTCAGCAGGGCGATTCCGCAGGCCAGGAATGGGCCGAGCAACAGTACCGTCGTGAGCACCCGGCTCGCCATCGGAAGCCCCGACGGCTGGAACGGTCTGATGAATACGACCAGAAGCACGAGGGCCGTGCCGAACAGCGCGACGGCGGTGGGGCGCGGCCAGCGCTTCACCGTCCACGCCAGGACGAACCACGGTACCACGAGGAGCGTCACGGCGCCCAGCCCCAGGAAGAACTCCGCCAGGTCCTCGATGGGACCCGGTTCACGGATCGCGCCGACCACGTGAGCGAGTCCGAAGAGGGCCCAGAAGAAGCCGAACGCCAGCATGACCCAGGTGGTCGTCTTCTGCGCCCCCCAGTACTCCATCACCGAGCTGGCCAACCAGCTCAGCCACAACACGACCAGGACGAGGCCGACCCACTCCCCCCCCCCGCCGGCGTCGGCCCCGGACCACTCGAGAAACACGAGGATCACGATCGCAAGCAGCCCACCGGCCAGGTAGGCGTGATAGCCCGCGCGACGGGCTGCCTCGCGTTGGAATTCGTCCTGGTCCTTGAGGATCCCGAACTCCCTCAGGATGCCGGGTCC
Organism: Gemmatimonadota bacterium; assembly: GCA_039589955.1. Lineage (GTDB taxonomy): Bacteria > Gemmatimonadota > Gemmatimonadetes > Longimicrobiales > Gaopeijiaceae > SZUA-318. Next base: position 2,605 of record JBDHGI010000119.1, read on the forward strand.
AAAGGCGCCGAGCCCGGCCACCACGAGCAGGCCCTCGTCGACGAACATCCACAGGAACACGCCCAGCGCCACGAGCCCGGCGGCGACGAATCCCGTGACGTTGGGTACCAGGCGGCTCCACGCTCGCTCGTTCATGCATCACCTCCGGCGATCTCGAACAGCGACTCCACGGAGGCACCCAAAACTCCAGCGATCCGGAGCGCGAGGCCGACCGAGGGATTGTACTCCCCCTTCTCGATGGACAGGATCGTCTGGCGCGTCACACCGACCTGGTCGGCGAGGTCCTGCTGCGTGATGTCCAGCAGGCGCCGGTGCCGGCGCACATGGTTCCTGACCTCGAGCCGCGGAGTCATAGGGTAATGTAAAGCAACATATACTTGATGTCAAAGTTACTTTACGTTCCGTCAGCCCCCATAACGGGAAGTCGTGGCGCAGCCCGAGCGACGGGGGGCTTCGTCGGGACTGAGTGGCGTCGCTAGGGACGGGAAGCAACTTGGGGAGGTAGCAGCCCGCGGCCGTGGTATGCTGGGAGACGACCGACAATGGCTCGACATCCACACGCGTGCCCGGGGGAGGGAGATCCCTAGGTTGGGATCGCGCCGCCCATGCACAGTCGTTTCACATTTCTGTGGACGGCTGATCCACGCCCATCCCCGAAGTGCGGCCGATCCTCGGCTCCTGGCGATGTTCCGGGGCCCATGGTCCTACCCATCGTGGAGCCGGGCCTACTCCCACCTCAGCGTCGAAGCCGGATCCACCGACAGCGCCCGGAGGGTGGGCACCACGGCCGCCAGGCCTCCCACCAGGAGGACGAAGACCGGGCTGGCCACGAAGCTGACCGGGTCACCCGGCGACACCCCGAAGAGCAGAGACCTCATGAGCCCCACGAGGGCGAGGGCCACTGCGATCCCTACCGCTCCTCCGACCACCATGGGCCGGAGGGCGCTGGCCATCACGGAGCGGGCCAAGCCGACTCGATCGGCGCCCAGGGCCATGCGGATCCCGATCTCCCGGAAGCGCAGCACCACGACGCGTCCAACCAACCCGTAGGCGCCCAGGCCACAGAGCAGCAGTCCCATGAGCCCGAAGGTCACAACCAGCATCATGTTGAACCGTGGCCGTGCGAGGAGGTCGTCCAGGACGTCCTGCAGCCTCTGGGCCTCCTGCACGGCGAGTGCACCGTCCACGTTCGCCACGGTTCTTCTGACGCCGCTCAGGACGTCGACTCCCGCCTGCTCGGGACGCACCAGCAACCTGGACGCACCGACAGAGAAATGACTCAGGGGAACGTAGAGCGCCGACGTCGTCGGTTGATCAGGTCCCAGGAAGCGCACGTCCCGCACCACACCGAGGATCTCGAAGCGGCCGTCGGTCCCGAGGAAGCGCTGGGCCGTGGGCAGGATGAGGTGAGCGCCGAGGGCGCCCCCCGTGGGAAAGTACAGGTCCCGCAGGGTCTCGTTGATCACCGCGTAGGCCACGTCCCCGGCCATGTCGATCCCATCGGGCACGCGTCCTTCCGCCACGTCGATGCCCGCCGCCGTGAAGTAATCCTCGCCGAACGGGCGGAGGCTGGTCATGAATGCGTCGTCGGCCTCGGAGCGGTCGACACCCTCGATCAGGAACGCGTCACCCCAGCTTCGCTCCAGGGGGTGATCGTAGGCCACGGCCGCAGCGGCGACCCCAGGGAGATCGCGGACCCCCCTGGCGATCTCCTCCAGATCAGGTAGGCTGGCGGGAATCGACATGACCCACGTCTCGTGCGCCGCGAAACCGACGTCCACGGCTCGAAGCGCCACGTAGCTCCGCGCCAGCAGCACCGATCCCACCAGCACCACCACCCCCAGGCAGGCCTGGATCCCGACCACGGCGGCCTGCAGCCGGCGCTGGCGGCGCCCTGCCGTTTGCCTTCGTGACGACGCCATCCGCCTCCAACCCTCCCCGAACAGGCTGGACGACGGGGCGAGGCCGAACGCCGTGGCGATGAGCAGGCCCATGCCTCCCGCAACCGCTATCCCTGTCCAACCGACCTCGACAGTGGCCAGTCGGGGGATCTGATAGGGCACCATGAGCCGCATCCCGTGGAGCGTCCACCGGGCTACCAGGACGGCCCCAGCCGTCGACGCCACGGCGATCAGCGCGCTCTCCATGACTAGCTGCCTCAGCAGCCGGAAACGAGGGGCACCCATCGCCACGCGAACCGCGATCTCAGGCCGCCGATCGTCGGCACGCAACACGAAGAGCCCGCCCACGTTGACCACCGCGATGACGAGCACCAGCCCGACGGTGCCCAGAATCGCCAGGAGGGCGAAGCGCACGTCCCCCACGACCTCCTCGCTGAACGAGGTCATGAGGAGCTCGTCGCCTTCATTCAGCGGCTCGGTGGCCCGGAGACGGGCGCTCAGAGTGGAGAGGGCCGCCTGGGCCGTCCCGGGACTCACCCCCGGCACCAGCCTCGCGATCATTCCGAGGACGTGAGAGCGCCGGTTCGCCCAGCCGGCGGAGTTCAACCGGAGCGGCTCGAAGAAGTCCTGGTTGCTCTCTGTGAAGGGCAGCTCCCCCGAGACGGTGACGTCGGTGGGATAGAGACCGGGCGGCGCGATGCCGATGACCTCGCGGTCGACGCCGTCCATGGAGATGGTCCGCCCGACGATGCCCGGGTCGGCCCCGAATGCCTGCCTCCAGACGCGATGTCCGAGCACCACCACCGATGGTCCGTCGGGGTCGGCCTCCAGGTCTCGGAAGGTACGCCCCGCCACGAGCCGCACACCCAGCACGTCGAAGTACTCTGGAGTCACTCGGCCACCCCGCAGGAAGACCGGCTCACCCTGTACGTCCAGGGATGTGGTGCTGGACGAGAAGGCGGCGACCCCCGTGAACACGCCCTCCAGGCGCCCGATATCGGTGAAGTTGCCCGGGGTCATGCGTGCCCGCTCGCCCTCGGCGGGATCGATCCAAATGGATACCAGGCGATCCGGCTCCTCCACTGGAAGCGGATCCAACAGCACACCCTTCACCACGCCGACGATGGCCGTGGCCGCACCCATGCTCACAGTCATGATGGCGACCGCCATGCCCGTGAACCCCTTGCTCCTTGCCAGCGAGCGCGCCGCATACCGGGCGTCCCTCCACCATCCGTCCATGCCACCCTCCTTCCCCGTTCCCCTCGTCGATGGCTCCCGATGCCGGAGTCGATCCCAGCCCATCCGCACCGGGTACTTCAGAAGCTCCACCCAGAAATAGAGGGCGCCGCGCAGGCCGCCCTTCTCGGCGGACAGCTCACGCAGGTCCTCGAGCACGTCTGCCGCTTCCGCGGGTTCGAACCCCCGCAGCAGCAACCTCGCCAACCGCTCCCCCCAACCACCCTTCCGCATCACAGGTCAAGCGCCTCGAGACCGTCCCAGAGGAGATCGAGCTCCCGCCTCGCCTCACGCAGAAGGCGGATCGCCTCGCCGGTGACCTCGAAGACACGTCGTGGCCGTCCGCCTTCTCCTTCCGCCGCCGGGACCATCGAAGACGTGAGGAGCTCTCGCTTCTCCAGCCTGCGAAGCGTCACGTACACGGCAGCGGGAGCGACGCCGCGTCCCGTCTGTTTCTCCAGCTCCCTCACGATGGGCACGCTGTACGCCCGGGATCCGAGGCGCATCATGGCGAGAAGGACCTTGTGCTCGAACCCCCCAAGGACGTCGGACACTGCGCATCTCCGGTCGAAGCTGATCCATACACTGTTATTACTGACGCTGTATGGATCGAAAAGGTTGCAGTGGGCCGTCTGAGGCTCACCCTTGCCGTTCCGGGGCCCCCAGGGGCATCATGGGCCCCCTCGGGCCTCGGCACCCCGTCCCGGGTGACAGCACAACACACTCATGCCCCGGCGTCGTTGAGAAAGCGCATCCAAGCGAGCATCCGCCAATTCGTTTCCGAGCTCAGGAGGCGGCGCGTCGTCCGCGTGGCCGTGGCCTATCTGGCGGTGGCGTTCGTGGTGGTCCAGGGGGCCGAAGCCGTGCTTCCTCCCTTGGGGTGGGATGGCCTTCATACGGCCATCGTCGTCATCTCCATCGTGGGCCTGCCCGTGGCCCTGGTGCTCTCGTGGGTCTTCGATATCTCCCCGGAGGGGCTCGTGGTGACCGGCCCCCTGGAGGACGCACCGGCTCGAAGCGGCGTGGTCGTCCCGGCTGAGACACCCGAGTACCCATCCACGTCGGTGGCCGTGCTCCCCTTCAGGAACGTTGGGGATGATCCGGAGAACGTGTACTTCTCCGAGGGCATGCACGACGACCTCCTCACCAGCCTGGGGCATCTCCAGGAGCTCAAGGTCGTGTCCGCGGCCTCGGTGACCGGGCGAGGAATGGTGGAGCTCGGAAGCCGGGAGATCGCCCACAGGCTCCGTGTGGGTAGCGTCGTGGAGGGGAGCGTGCGCCGAGCTGGAAAGCGGATCCGGATCGTGGCACGGCTCGTGGACACGGCGAGCGACCGTCAGGTCTGGGCGGAGACCTACGACCGGGCTCTGGAGGACATCTTCGAGATCCAGAGCGACGTGGCCACACAGATCACCCAATCCCTGAGCATCCGCCTTTCCGAGGAAGAGAGCAGGCGCCTGTCGCTGGCGCCCACGAAAGACCTCGCCGCGTACGACCTCTATTTGCGAGCACGGTTCCAGTGGAACCGCCGGACGGAGTCCGGGATCTCGAGCAGCATCGACCTGTTGAAGCGAGCCGTGGACCGGGACCCGGATTTCGCTCTGGCCCATGCGGGACTCGCTGACGCGTACGCCACGCTGGGAATCTACAGCGCGGAGCCTCCCGGGTCGGTCATGCCCGCCGCGGAGGCGGCCGCCTCGAAGGCCCTGGAGCTGGACCCCGACCTCGCCGAAGCCCTGACCGCACGGGCGTGCGTGCGCTCGCTCTACCGGTGGGAGTGGGAAGGGGCGGAGGAGGACTTCCGCAAGGCGTGCGCCCTGGCCCCGGGTTACGCCACGGCACGCCACTGGTATGCGACCAACCACCTGGCACTGCGTCGACGCTTCGAAGAGGCCCATGAGGCGCTGAGCACAGCCGCGGAGCTGGACCCGGAGGCTCCCGCCATCGACGCCAGCATAGGACTCCTGCTCCTGCTGGAGCACCGTTACGAGGAAGCCGGCGAGCGTCTGGCCGGGCTGACCGAGGTCCGCCCGGACTTCGCCATGGGGCACTTCTTCCTCGGCGCCGTGCGGGAGCGTCAGGGAAGGTTCGACGAGGCGGTCGAGGCACTCGAGCGCGCCGCCGTCCTCCGCAGACGTCCGCCGGAGGTGCTTGCGGCCCTCGCCCAGACCCTGACGTTCGCGGGCCGGAGCGAGGAGGCAGAGGAGCAGCTGAACGCGCTGCGTTTCATGGCCCAGACCCGGTGGGTCTCGCCCACGCGCTTCGCGCAGATCGTATTCGCGAAGGGTGACCTGGACGCCGGGTTCGCTCATCTCGACGCCGCCATCGAGGCCAGAGCATTGGATCTCCCGTGGTTCGCGGTGAACCCGGCCTTCGCCGAGGCTCACGCGGATCCCCGGTTCGACCAAGTGAGAGCGAGGCTCCAGCTGGACTGAAGCCGCGCTCGCCCCTCTCAGGAGGCACCGGCCGTCGAGACCTCCACGGCACGAGCCGGACGCCGGGTACGTGCCCACCACATCCATACCCGGAACCCGAGGAGGAACGCGAGGATGGTGGCCAGAAGCAGCGGCAGGCGGACGTCGGCCTTCACCAGCCAGTAGTAGTGGACCACCCCCAGGCCCGCCGCGAGGTAGATCCCCCGGTGCAGGAGCGCCCACCGCCGACCCAGACGCCGGATCCAGCCCCGGGTGGACGTCACCGCCAGGGGAGTGAGCACCACCAGGGCGCTGAACCCCACGGTGATGTAGGGCCGCTCCACGATGTCCTCCCACACCCAGTCCAGCCGCAGGCCCAGGTCCAGCACCATCCAGATCCCGAAGTGCAGCCCCGCGTACACGTACGCGAACAACCCCAGCGGACGTCGCACCTTGATCAGCGGGATCCAGCCCGTCAGACGCCGGGCCGGCGTCACCGCCAGGGTCACGAGCAGCAGCACCAACGCCGTCATCCCCGTCACGTGCGTCAGCTTCTCGATGGGGTTCACCCCCAGCCCGTCCCGCACGTATCCCACCGCCAGCCACCCCGCAGGCGCCAGCGAGCCCGCCCACACGAGCCCCTTCAGCGCCACCACCGCCCCCCGCTGCATCCCGCCCCGCATCGCTCCTCCGACCTCAGATCCACTCCCGCAGGTCCATCCCCGCGTACATCGACGCCACCTCCTCGGCGTAGCCGTTGAACGGCAGCGTCTCCCGGCGCCGGAACTCCCCGATGCGTCGCTCACGCCCCTGGCTCCATCGCGGATGGTCCACGTCCGGGTTCACGTTGGCGTAGAACCCGTACTCCCGCGGGTTCATCACCCACCACGTGTTCCGAGGCATCTCTTCCACGAACCGCATCCGCACGATCGACTTGATCCCCTTGAACCCGTACTTCCACGGCACTACCAGCCGCAGCGGCGCTCCGTTCTGGTTCGGCAGATCCGTCCCGTACACCCCCACCGCCAGCAGCGTCAGCGGATGCATCGCCTCGTCCAGCCTCAGCCCCTCCACGTACGGCCAGTCCAGCACGGCCCGCCGCTGCCCCGGCATCTCCTCCGGCCGCACCACCGTGGTGAGCTCCACGTACTTCGCGCTTCCCGTCGGCTCCACACGCCTGATCAGATCCGCCAGCGGGAACCCACGCCACGGGATCACCATCGACCACGCCTCCACGCACCGCATCCGGTAGATCCGATCCTCCAGACGGTGAGGCGCCAGCAGCTCCTCCAGGCCGTATGTCCCCGGCTTCGCCACGTGCCCCTCGATCTCCACCGTCCACGGACGGGGCCGGAACGACCCCGAGTTCCGCGACGGATCCGACTTGCCGGTTCCGAACTCGTAGAAGTTGTTGTACGTCGTGATCTCCTCCCAGGTGTTCAGCGGCTCGTCCAGCTCCGAGCGCATTCCCCGGAACCGCGCCGGGATCTCCTGCCTCCAGTCGTCCCCCGCCAGACCCGCCAGAGCGGTCGGGGCCAACGCCAGGCCCGCAACCCCTGCCGCCGCCTGCCGGATGAATGTGCGGCGGTTCGCGTACACTCCCTCCGGAGTGATCTCCGAGGACGGGATGTCGGCTGGCCGTCGGATCAACATGGCTCTCTCCTGGATGGTCTCTGGCGCGTCCGTGAGCCTACTCTCGAGTGTCGCGCAAGGTCCGTGCTCGTCACCCGACCGTAGGTTCGAGCCCCACAACACCCTGCCACACAACGACTTCAGATCGAGTCGACTCGGTCGAGTGGGCGTGGTGCGTGTTTCACGAAACGACCGGGGCTGATGCAAGCCCGTCGGATGAAACACTCACGCGGAACCGGAGGCGAGCTGCGACCGCGCCTCCGCACGGCTCAGCCCGTCGGCTCGCCGCCCGCCATGGGCTCCTCCGCGCCTTCCCCTCCGCCGTCACCCACCATCATTCGCCTGCCTGCCCACCCTCCTCCGACCGACGCCACCAGCTGGAGGAGGATGAGGCCGAGAACCGCCGGGGTCGGACCGGACCATGCCTCGAAGCTGCCCGGAAGCGCCAGGCTGCCCACGAACCAGATGGCAACGCTCAGGAAGGTGATGGCAGCGCCGTGGAGGATGGGCGCGTCGCTCCAGCGCACGCCCACGAACATGCCTCCCGCGAAGAACCCCACCGCGATGGCGACGCCGATCCCGAGGACGGCGCCCGCCCCGGGAAGGAGCAATCCGGATCCCACCAGCGCGAGGTAGACGCCCGATGTGATGGCGACGGCGATGAGCCATCCGATGACGACCCAGCCGGGGTGGAGGTTGGTGAGGTGCTCGGAGTGCATGCTGCCTCCCGATTTCGAAGTGGACAGGAGGCTTCCTGGGGGCCGGTGCCTCCTACAGCTCCAACTCGTACTGCAGCCCGGTGAACGTGAGACGGTGGTGGGGAGTCAGGCCGAGCTCGTCGATGGCGGCCCTGTGGCCTTCGGTCCCGTACCCCACGTTCTGCTCCCACCCATACCCCGGATACCTGCAGGCGAGCCTCCTCATGAGACGATCCCGCACGACCTTCGCCACGATGGAGGCACATGATACGGAGTGGATCAGGCCGTCCCCTCCCACCACGGCTTCGTGCTCCCAACCGAGCTCCTTCACCGGAAGCCCGTCCACCACTACGTGGTGTGGTGCAGGCTGAAGCCTGGACAGGGCGCGTTGCATGGCCCGAGTGGTGGCTCGGAGGATGTTGAGACGATCGACCTCCCGCACCGACGCCGCCCCGACACCCACGGAGACCGCCATTGACATGACCTCGGCGAAGAGCTCCTCCCTGGACTCCGCGGTCAGCCGCTTGGAGTCATCGGCTCCGTCGACGCGTCCGTCCCTGGGCAATACCACCGCCGCCGCCACGACGGGTCCGGCCAATGGTCCCCGTCCAGCCTCGTCCACTCCCGCCACCAGACGACCGCGGCCCCAGATTCCCCGCTCGTAGTCGAGGGGATTCCGGGGCCGCGAGGCTGCATCCGCCGGCTTCATGGCCGGGGCGATCAGTTGGTGGTGCGCTTCTCCGCGATCCGCGCCGCCTTGCCGCGGCGGCCACGCAGATAGTAGAGCTTCGCGCGTCGGACTCGGCCGCGCCGCACGACCTCGATCCCCTTGACCGTCGGAGCGTGGAGGGGGAAGATCCGCTCCACCCCGATGCCACTGGATACCTTGCGGACCGTGAACGTCTCGCTCACACCGCCGCCCCTGCGGGCGATGCACACCCCCTCGAAGGCCTGAATGCGCTCTTTCTGTCCCTCACGAACGAGGTACAGCACCCGGATGGTGTCGCCGGGGGCGAAGTCCGGGGAGTCGTCCCGGAGCTGCTCTCTCTCGATTTCCTGGATCAGGTCAGCCATCTTCGCCTCCCGTAGCGGGCCGGAGTGTGTCCGGCAGAGACGTTTAATTTAATCACGGAATTTCTCGGGGTGAACCCCCGCACCCTGGTTTGACGTCCCTGGGCTTCGGGGTCCAGGTTGCGTCTCTCCACGCACCGATCCGGAGTCACCATGCGAGCGATCACGCCGGGCCTGACGGTCATCCTCCTGCTCACCGCCTGCGGGCCCTACGTCCCCGGGGAGGCCGCGCCCCTGGCGGACGACGGTCTCACCAGAGCCCAGCGTCTGGAGCGCCTGCTGGGGGCGCTCGCCCACGACTCCATGATGGGCAGACGGTTCGGCACGCCGGGGACCGTGATGGCGTCACGCTTCCTGGCGGCCGAGCTGGAGCGATACGGCGTCGAGCCTGCGGGAGACGAAGCGTTCTTCCAGCGGGTGCCTGCAGCCGTGGCGGAGGTGAACGGACGGACCCGGGTGGTGCTGCCCTCGACCGACGTGAGCCTCGACACCTTCCCACCCGAGGCCCTCGTTTCCGAGGAGCGCAACGTGGTGGGTGTCATCCGGGGGTCCGATCCCGTCTTGGCGTCCGAGGCGGTGGTCATCGGCGCCCACTTCGACCACGTGGGCGTCGGTCGGCCCGTCGACGGGGACTCCATCTACAACGGAGCCGACGACGATGGCACCGGGACGGTAGCCATCCTCGAGATCGCCCGGGAGCTGGCCCGGGGCGCGCCTCCGCGGCGCACCGTCGTCGTCCTCCTGAGCACCGGCGAGGAGCGGGGCATGGTGGGGACCCGCTGGTACCTGGAGCATCCCGTGGTCCCCCTGGAGAGGACGGTGGCCGACTTCCAGATCGAGATGATCGGGCGTCCGGACTCCCTCGCCGGGGGCCCGGGCCGGGGCTGGCTCACGGGATACGAGCGCACCACCATGGGGGACCAGCTCGCCGCCGCCGGCTCCCCCATCGTACCGGACCCACGTCCCGACCAGCGCTTCTTCTTCCGCAGCGACAACGCCCCTTTCGCCTATGCCGGCATTCCGGCGCACACGCTGTCGTCGTTCAACCTCCACGAGGACTACCACCGACCGTCGGACGAGGTGGACCGGGTGGACTTCGAGCACATGGCCAGCCTGGTGGACGCCGCCATCGAGGCGGTTCGCTTCCTGGCTGACGGACCGACCCCGGAGTGGAAGGAGGGAGGGAGGGAGGGGCTGGAGGGACGGCGCTGATCGAGGCGCCCCCCTCCATGATCCCCTTGGGCTAAGCCAGGTCCGGCCGGCGCTCCCGGGTCAAGCGCTCGGCCTGCTCCCTGCGCCATGCTTCGATCCGGGCGTGGTTTCCGGAGCGGAGCACCTCGGGAACGGCGTGCCCACGGTAGACGGGAGGTCGGGTGTAGGACGGCGCGCTGAGCTTGCCGCTGTCGTAGAAGGAGTCCGACGACGCGGCCTGGTGGTCGCCCAAAGCCCCGGGGAGGAGTCGCACCACCGCATCCGTGACGGCCAGCGCGCCGATCTCCCCGCCGGAAAGCACGAAGTCACCGAGGGAGATCTCCTCGGTGGCCAGATGGTCCGCCACCCGCTGGTCCACGTCCTTGTAGTGGCCACACAGCAGCGTCAGCTCCGGCTGGACCGAGTATCGCACGGCGTCGGAGTGCCGAAACGGACGGCCACGGGCCGACAGCAGTACGAGAGGTCCCGAGGGCCGGAGGTGATCCACGGCCTCGAAGTAGGGCTCGGGCTTCATGACCATCCCGGCCCCACCACCGTACGGCACGTCGTCCACCGTGCGGTGCTTGTCGTGGGTGAAATCCCTCAGATCCACCACGCGATACGACACCAGCGCCGCCTCAGCCGCCCGCCCGAGAATGGACAGACCCAGGGGAACGGTGAAGAAGTCGGGGAAGATGGTGACGATGTTGATGCGCATCACAGGTCCAACAACCCCTCGGGAGGATCGATGACCAGGCGGCGGCGATGGTGGTCCACCTCGATGACGACGCCTTCCCGGAA
>JBDHGI010000120.1:0-13493 GCA_039589955.1 Gemmatimonadota bacterium
GTGCCTTCTCGAGAGAATCGAAGTCGTCGGCCTCGCCGATTCCGGGCCGGCGCAGCTCCCGCACGTTCAGGTCGTCCGGGTCCTCGAACATCCCGCACGAATAGGACATGTAGACACGGTCCAGGTAGACGTTGAGCGCCTCTTGCGGGATGTCGTAGTGGCTCTTCACGCTCACGCGGGCCCGGCGCAGGTTCTGGAAGGCGAGCACCCGGAGGACCCTCCCGACGAGGGCTCGGAGCTTGAGGCGCAGGCGTGCGTCCCGGCGCAGCGAGGCGAGGACGTAGAGGTTTCCCTCCAGGTCGACGCGCCCCTCCAGGAACGCCTCCACGAAGCGCATCCCGTCGAGTCGCAGGAGGTGTCGTGCCGGCTCCTCCGAGTGAAAGCGGATGTCGAGGGCGCGGCCGCTCCAGTGCGGCTCTCCGCGCCCGGCCTCCCATCGGACGCCGTGCCAGTCGGTGACCCGGATGCGGTGAGGGAAGTCCACCAGAGCGCTCTGGACGAAGTCGCGACACTCCGTGGCGAGGCCCGGCTGCGTCGCCGGCGGCTCCGTCGGCCCGACGGGTGGGGCCGATGCGCCCCTCCTCACCCTCTCGGAGTCCGCGCTGGATCCCTCACGCCTCTTGGTCTCCATGTCTCTCCTCCCCTCCGGCAGACACCGCTGCGCGAACGCAGCCGCCTAGCCTACGCAGGCGGGGCGGGGGCTAAGGATGGCCGGAGGACGTCGAGCGAGCAACCGGCGTGCCGTGCTTCAATCCCCCACCTTTCCTGCAAGCCCGAGAAGCACGAGCACCGCTCGGTCCAGACGAACCATGTCCTCTTCGCCGAGTCGTCCGATCCGATACCCCAGCCTGCGCCGCGGCACGGTGGTGATCTTGTCGACCATCAGCGAGCAGCGCTTCCTCAGTCCGTTCTCGACACTCGGCTCGAGCAGCAGTCTGAAGAGGGGCGCCTCAGTGGGATCGGAGGTCACGGCGCAGATCGTCAGCGAAGCGGTGCCGACGAAGGCGTCGTCCTGCAGGATCACGGCCGGCCTCGGCTTCCCGGCGTAGGCGCCGCCCCCTGCGACGGTCCAGAGCTCGCCGCGCCTCAACGCTCCTCGAAATCGGAGATGGCGTCGATGAAGGCCTGGTCCCGCTCGGCCCACTGGCTAGCGGCGACGGCTTCGGCCTGACGTCGGGCCTCGGCCCGAAAGCCGGGCGCCCTCACATCCGGGACCCAGATCTGGATGGGGCGGAGTCCCTTGCTCCGCAGGCGCTCCCGGTGCGCCCGCACCTTGTCTCGTGTCGCCTTCCGCCGATCGTGTTCGCTGCCCATGGCAGACTCCCGTCTTGGTTACATGTAACCTACGCCGCTACCGTCGCCGTGTCGAGTCAGGTTGCCGCCTCCGCCACCCGGAGACTCTGGCGCCGTCCGGCGGACACATCCATGGCGGCTTGCGCCCGTCCTACCCGCCCATGTCCTCGGACCACGGACTACCGCCGCATCAAGGCGCTCGCGGCTGCGGAGGGCCGCTCGGCAGCGGAGCTCATACGGGCCGCCGTGTCCGCGTACGCCCGAACACGGGGAGGACGCCGTCTCCCGGGCAGCCTGGGGGCTGGCCGGAGCGGTGACGGCGCGCTCTCCGAGCGCACGGACCAGCTGCTGGGCGGGCTGGGGGAGTCGTGATCGTCGCCGACACCAGCGCGGTCATCGCCCTCATCGACGCCGACGACCGGCACCACGAGGCGCTGCGCGCGGCCTTCGAGGCCCGCCCGGACGAGTGGGTGCTCCCCTGGGCCGTCCTCCCCGAGGTGGACCACATCGTCTGGACGCGCCTCGGCTTCGGGCCGGCCAGGGCGTTTCGCCATGACCTCGCCGAGGGTGCGTTCATGGTGGAGTGGGGCGAGGCAGCGGACCTGCGCAGGGCGGTGGCCATCGACCAGATGTACGGAGACCTCTCCCTGGGGCTGGTGGACGCCCTGGTCATGGCGGTGGCCGAGCGACTGGAGGCCGAGGCCATCGCGACCCTGGACCTCAGGGACTTCGGCGCGGTCGCACTCCCGGGCAATCCGGACATCTGGCCCCGCGACCTCTAGGCGGCAGGTTTTGGAGGGCGTGATCCTCCTCCACTTGGGCCGGCCCGGCGAGGCCAACGGCGCGCTCCCGAGCAACACTCTTTCGTATCCGGGAGGCTAAACGAAGATTGCGGGTCACCTCTCCGTCAGGACGACTCGCCCATGTCAGCCTTCAAAGACCGCTTCTCCGAGCGCAAGGTCGCCCAGTGGGCGATCGGGTATCTGGCCGTATCCTGGATCGGCCTGCAGGTGCTCCAACTCCTGTGGGAGGTGTTCGAGTGGCCGCTTACGCCCCTGCGGGTGATCGTCGGCATCCTGGCGGTGGGCTTCCCCGTCGTGGTGGCCCTCGCCTGGGCGCGCCGGCCATCCGGCGCCGCCCGGGCCACTCAGGTAACCGTGCCACCGACGGCCGGCCGACGCCCCGTGCGAACCCTGGCCTCCGTCGCGATCGTCGTCGCCCTGTTGGCGGGAATCGGGTGGACGGTGCGCCGCTCGCTGGAGCGTACCTGGGCCAGGGGCGAGGCCGTGCTGGAGATCGGTCGCCTGGCCGATGCCGAGGAGTTCGCAACGGCGCTCGAGGTGAGTGAGCGGGTCCTGGCCATTATCCCGGACCTGCCGGCGCTCGACAGCCTTGTCGACGTTGTTTCGGAGGTGCCGGTCATCGAGACCGAACCTGCCGGGGCTACCGTGCTCTTCAAGGAGTACGCCCATCCGGAAGGGCCGTGGGTCGAGCTGGGGACTACCCCCATCTCGGACCTCCGCGTGCCGCGGGGCTTGAAGCGATGGCGGGTCGAGATGGACGGGCACGAGCCGCTGGAGCTGATGAGAGGAGGGGGGGCGGTCATCCGTCTCGCCCTCCCACCCGGGGGCTCGATCCCGGCGGGCATGATTCGCGTCTCGGGCGGGACGGCCGGAGGCTTCATCACGTCCATCGGTCCGCTCGCGCCGCAGTCGTACGCGGACTACTACCTCGACCGATACGAGGTGACGAACCAGCAGTTCAGGGAGTTCGTCGAAGCCGGCGGCTATGAGCGGGAGGAATTCTGGACCCATGACTTCGTGGAGGGCGGCCGGCGGCTGAGCTGGTCCGAGGCCATGGAGCGGTTCGAGGACGCCACGGGGCGGCCCGGGCCCGCGACGTGGGAGCTCGGTCGTCCGCTGTCGGGAACGGAATCTCTGCCGGTCACGGGTGTGAGCTGGTATGAAGCAGCCGCGTACGCGGTGTTCCGGGGCAAGAGCCTGCCGACGCTCCGGCACTGGGTCCAGGCCGCGGGAACGGTGTTGGGTGGGTCGATCATCCCCCTCAGCAACTTCGAGGGCAGCGGGCCCGCAGCTGCGGGGACCTTCCAGGGGCTGAGTCCCTGGGGTGCCCTCGACATGGCAGGAAACGTGCGTGAGTGGGTTCTGAACAGCGCCGGAGACAGGAAGCATGCGGTCGGCGGAGCCTGGAGCGACCCGACGTATTTCTTCAGCGGGCCCAACGTGCAGTCCCCGTTCGATCGGCTGCCGGTCAACGGCTTCCGGCTCGCCCAGTACACTCGGGAGGACGATTTCGGGGGTGAGGCGGATGCGGACATGCCGCTGCTCGTCCGGGACTACGCGAGGGAACAGCCCGTCTCCGACGAAGTCTTCCGGGCGTACGCCTCCCAGTTCGACTACGATCCGGCGCCCCTGGAGGCGGTCGTCGAGGAGTCCTTCGAGTATGAGTTCGGCAGAATCGAGATCGTATCGTTCGATGGGGTAGGATGGGGCCGGATCCGGGCCTTCCTCTATCTGCCGTCAGCCTCCAGCGCGCCGTATCAGGCCGTCGTCTGGTTTCCGGGCTCCAATGCGGCCATCGCCAGGCCAGATCCGGATCCGCAGGGAATCGCGGGGTCCATCGAGCACTTCGTGGCGAGTGGTCGCGCCGTGCTTCGGCCAATCCTCCGAGGCACCTATTCCCGCGCCGACCCGGATCAGCCTCCGGGGATGAACACGACGTGGCCCAAGCCGACACGGGAGTTCGTCGACCTCGCGCGGAGCTGGGTATCGGAGATGCGACGGTCAGTCGACTACCTCGAGAGCCGGCCCGAGATCGACGCGGGCAAGATCGCCTACTACGGTACGAGCTGGGGTGGGCGCTTCGCCGCGATCGTCCCGGCGGTCGAGCCTCGCTTCAGAGTGAACGTGGTCATCGTCGGGGGATTGGCCTCCGGCTCGGCGCTGCCGGAGGTGGACCAGATCAACTACGTGTCGCGGGTCACCGTGCCGACGCTCATGCTCAACGGGCGCCACGATCCGCTGGAGCCGGTGGAGGACGCGCAGCTACCCATGTTCCGTCTCCTGGGAACACCCCAGGCCGACAAACGCCACGTTATCTACGAGGGCTTCGGTCACGGAGTGCCCAGGAACGAACGCATTGCCGAGACGCTCGATTGGCTCGACAAGTACTTCGGCCCGCCGCGATAGACCCAGCTCGGCAAATGCGGCGGCGAGAAACGCCGGCGACACGTACTGCAGCCAACTCAGCCACGCTTGGGCTAGATGAAGCCTCGCCAGCGTGATCCTCTCGACGGCGAAGGCCTCCCAGAGGTTCCACGACGGAGTTTGTGGCGGAGCCGATGGTTGTAGGCCCTCAAAGACGCCGATAGCCCCGGTGGTATCTCCCTCGGCGAGGCGGGCCCATCCCTCCGCGGCCTCACCCGAAACTGGTGTCCGGTGGGCTCAGATCGGCCCGTGCCTGGGGCTCCTGCGTTGTCAAGGTAGGCACCGCGCGTACGGTGAGCCAGAATAACCCGTGGCGACGATTCCGTAGCTTCAAGTCGGCTGGCGGCTCGAACCGGGTCCCGCCATTCTCCTTGAGTTCTCGCCGGAAGGGGCCCATCGTTCGAGCCTGTTTCCCCATATCTCCGTGGCAGTTCGTCCACCGAGGAGGCTCCGTGCGCCCATCTGCCCTCATTCTCGTCTCCGTCGCCACGCTCGCCTTCGTCGGCTTCTCCGGCACCCCTGGGGATGCCCCTCCAGAGCCGAGGTTTGCCACAGTCACCGCGGCCTGCACTCCTGGTGAGAACCCTCAGGTGCAGCCGAATCGGGTATTGATGTCGCGCGCTGACCACGTGGAGTGGAGGGAACCATCGGGGCGGGCCACCCAGTGGGTGATCTCCGCGAAAGACCCTGATGACTGGCCCTTCCCGGAAGTGAGCTATACCGGTACGCAGGAGGCACCCGCCACGACACCTACACCGGTGCAGGGCGCGGTTGAGGACCACCCCTACGCGTACAACGTCACCATCACTTGTAGCGACGGATCCACGCAGACCATCGATCCGGACATCGTGATCGGCGACGGGGAGGACCGGTAGCGGCGGTGCCCACGAACGGGTGAGCTTGCTCGGCTCACGGCGGCGAACCGAGAGGGGCCGTCCCGTCGGGGACGGCCCCTCCGCATGCAGCTCCGTTCGCTCGTTACTCGTCCGAGGAGCTTGAGGTGCGCGTCCCGGAGGCGGGCCGCAACGTGACCCTCCTCCGCAGCCCGTTCCGGTCGGCTATTCCTCCTCCGAGATGATCCTCAGCCCTCGCGCCTGCAACTGGCGGTTGAAGTCCGCCAGCGCCCCCTCGAGCACCTCCTGCATGTCGTGCTGGATACGGACGAGGCGGTCCTTGAGGATCGCGTGCACCTCGCCCTGCTGATCGTTGGGGCGGAAGTCCGCCACGGCCACGTTCCCCGCCAGATACGTCAACCGTTCCAGCAGGCGGGTCGGCCAGCGGATGTTGTCCTGACCCGAGCCCGTCGCCCGCATCTGCAAGAGGTTCTCCTCCACCGCCACCAGGGCCTCGCTCACCTCTCCCGCTCGCTCCGCCAGCTCCGCCCCATCCTCCTGATCCGCCAGCACCGCCTGTGCGTCCAGCACTTGCCTCCGAATCCACTCTAGCTGGTTGACGGCTGCCGCGGTCGCCTCGATGTCGGCCCGGATGTCTTCGAGGACCTCGTGCTGGGCCAGAATGTCGGCCAAGGTGCCTTTGGAGTGGGGGTCCTTCAGCACCTCGAGGCTCCGGGTTTGCTCCCTTTCACCCACGGCAAGGGTCACCGTGTAGGTACCTGGAGGCATGAGCAGCGATACACGCCCGCCACCCGGGTAGGAACGCCACCGCTCGGGTCCGAGCTCCACCCAGTCGGCATGGAGCGGCCTGGTGCGCAGCTTGATCTCCGTGGAGAGCTCGCCCCGCAGGTCCCACCAGACACGGTTGATGCCCTGGGTCTTCGTGCCTTCCAGAGTGCGGACGAGCTCTCCCTCGGCGTCGCTGATGCGGATCTCGACGTCTCCCTCGACCTCTTCGCCGAGCCAGTAATTGAGGCTGGCCCCATACGGTGGGTTGTCGCCGGCAGACTGGTCGTCGAACATCGTGAAGACCTCCGACACGCCCTGGAAGCGGTACGCGTCACGGGGCTCGAAGAGATACGCGTCCGAGCTCGTGACTTCGTCGGTGAGCTGCTGGAACGGCGTGATGTCGTCCATGATCCAGAAGCCGCGACCGTAGGTCCCGATGACGAGGTCGTTGAAGTGGGGCTGGATCTGGGTCCAGTACATCGGGGTGTGGGGCAGGTTCGTGTGCAGTGATCTCCAACTGTCTCCGTCGTCGAGGGAGATGTACATGGTGGACTCCGTGCCCAGATACAGCAGCCCGGGACGCACAGGGTCCTCCTCGATGCTGCGCACGTAGTTCAGCGGCCCCTCACCGATGCCATCCACGATCTTGGTCCAGCTCTCCCCGTAGTCCTCCGTACGGTAGACGTGAGGGTCGAAGTTGCCGACCTGGTGATGCTCCACCGTGAGGTAGGCCTTACCGGCATCCCACCTGGAGGCGTCGATGCGACGCACGACCCCGTCCGGGGGCAGATCGGGGAGGTTGTCGGTCACGTTCTGCCAGGTCTCCCCGTTGTCGCGGCTCACGTGCACCAGCCCGTCATTGGAGCCGGCGTAGAAGACGCCCTGCTGGACCGGCGACTCATCGAACGCATAGATCACACAGCAGTACTCCACCCCGATGTTGTCGGGGGTGAGGCCCCCGCTGATGCCCATCTTGCTGCGGTCGTTGGTCGTCAGATCCGGGCTGATCACCTCCCAGCTCTGGCCACCGTTCGTGGTGCCGTGCACGTGCTGGCTGGTCACGTAGATCGTGTTGTTGTCGTGCGGCGAGATGAGCAGCGGGAAGGTCCACTGGAATCGGTAGCGCAGGCTCTCGGCGGGTTGTCCGATGGTGCTCTCGGGCCAGACTTCCACCATGCGGAACTGGCGGGAGTCCTCCTCCCAGCGAACGACGATACCGCCCCCTCCGCCGGCTCCGGAAGCGCTAGACCACACCACGCCGGCGTCGGCGGGGTCGGGCGTGGCGAAGCCCGACTCGCCGCCCCCCACGGTATGCCACATGCCCCGAGGAATGCCGGCCGAGACGAAGCCACCAGCAAGGCGGCTGTTGCTGGGCCCACGCACCGACGGTCCGTCTTGCCGGTTGCCCATCACGTTGTAGGGCACCGCGTTGTCCACCGTGACGTGGTACATCTGCGCCACGGGAAGCTGCGCACGGAACCAGGTGCGCCCCCGGTTCTCGCTGATCCCGACGCCGCCGTCACCACTCACCACCTGCCGATCGGGGTTGGCAGGATCGATCCACATGTCGTGGTGATCCCAGTTCGGAGCCTGGTTGAAGCCCGCCACCGTATGGGTCAGACCACCGTCCTTGGTGGTGGAGTATGCCGCGGCGAGGAAGTACACCTCGTCAGGGTCGTTGGTGGAGACCGCGCAGCGGCTGTAGTACGCGGTGCGGCCCGCCAGATCCCGGTTCTGGTTGACCATCTCCCAGCTTTCGCCGCCGTTGTCGGAGCGCCACAGCTCACCGGAGTCCGTGTGGCTCCCGTGCCAGGGCACGCCATCACCGGTTTCGATGAGGGCGTACACGCGATCGGGGTCCGTGGGGCTCATGCAGACGGCCACCTTGCCCACCTCACCCTCCGGGAGCCCGTTGCCCTCGAGCCTCACCCACGTGTCCCCTCCGTCCCGGGACTTGAAGAGGCCTCCACCCGGCCCGCCGCTTTCCCGCGTCCAGGTGCGGATCTTCACCGACCACATGCCAGCGAACAGAATGCGGGGGTTGCTCGGATCCATGACCAGGTCCGACGCGCCTGTTTCCTGATCGACGAAGAGCACGCGCTCCCACGTCTCGCCCCCGTCGGCCGTCCGGTAGATGCCCCGCTCCTCCTGGGGAGCGTAGGCGTGGCCCAGGGCCGCTACGTATACCACGTCGGGATCCGTGGGGTGCACGATGACCCGGGAGATGCGGCCTGACTCGTCGAGGCCCATGTGCTGCCAGGTGTCCCCGGCGTCGGTTGAGCGCCAGACCCCGTTCCCGATGGAGACGTTGGAGCGGATAAACGGCTCGCCGGTGCCGATCCAGACCACGTTCGGGTCCGACGGCGCGACGGTGATCGCTCCGATGGCGTGCACAGGATAGTCGTCGAAGACAGGAGCCCAGTTGATACCCCCGTCCACGGTCTTCCAGACGCCGCCCGAGGCCGCACCGGCGTAGTAGGTGAATCGGTCGCCGGCCACTCCGGTGACACTGGTGACACGGTTGCCCACCGGGCCGATGTGCCGCGCCTGCAGGGATTGGAACTGGTCTGCGGTGATATCCTGGCCTTCAAGGGCCGGAGCGGACAGCAGGACGGCCGCGGCGAGAGCCGGAAACGAGGTGCGAACGAGCTGGGGCATGGGTCGCCTCTCTTGAGCGGAGGGAACCGAGGGAAGTGGGGTCCGGATCCATGCATTAGGCGGAGTCCGGCGGAGTGAGGCAAGCGGTCGGGGCTTGATCATGATCGGGATGGCGGGGTAGCAGGGAGGATCGTGATCGCCGAGAAGCGTTGGGGGGCGCTCTAGAGCATAGCGTACCTCTGCTGATGGTTCTTGAGTCTGACACCGCCGAGATGACGTCGGACGCACCAACGAGGTCCGCATCCTTCGCGGACCACCAACATGAGGACTCTCATGCGAGCCAAGACCATACTCGTTCTCTGCGGCCTCGCCCTGGCATGCCAGGAGGCGGCCCCACCGGCTGCCGAAGCTCCCCTTCCCCCGGGATCGGACTACGAGGGGCCGGCCTTCGAGTTCGAGGAGGTTCTGCCCGGCATCTACCACGCACGGGGCACCGGAAACCTGGCGGTGGGATCCCACGGGGCAGTGATCGTCAACGAAGACGACGTGCTCCTCGTCGACTCCCACATCTCCCCCGCGGCCGCCTCGGCGATTCTCCAGGAGATCAAGGCGCTCACGGACAAGCCCGTCCGCTACGTCGTGAACACGCACTACCACTTCGATCATGCCCACGGCAACCAGATCTACCCGCCCGAGGTCCACGTCATCGGCCACGAGGTCACCCGGGAGATGCTCCTGAACGGTGGATCCCTCGGTCGCTCGTACGAGATGTTCGTGGGCACGCTTCCGGAGCAGATCCAGCAGATGGAAGAGGAGCTCGAAAGGACGGAGACCGAGGCGGAGCGTATGGAGCTCCAGAACCGCCTTCTCTACATGCGGAACTACCTGGAGGGCCAGAGCGGGCTCGAGCCCACGGGGCCGAACACCACCCTCTCCGAGCGGATGACGCTCTTCCGCGGAGACCGTGAGATCCGCCTGCTCTTCTTCGGGCGGGGCCACACGGGTGGCGACGTGGTCGTCCACCTTCCCCGCGAAAGGCTGCTGGTGACGGGGGACCTGATCACGGCCGGCATCCCGTACATGGGGGACGGGTACCTCGAGGAATGGGCAGAGACACTGGAACACCTGAAGAGCCTGGAGTTCGACTGGATCCTCCCCGGTCACGGCCGGCCGTACCAGGAGAGGGAGCGGATCGACTGGCTGCAGGGGTATATCCGCGACTTGCACGCCCAGGCGGTCGCGCTCCACGCCCAGGGGCTCTCGTACGAGGAAGCCGCGGCACGGATCGACATGACCGACCACGCCGATCACTATCCGAACATCACGGGTCCGGGCGTGGCTCCCGTGACCGTGTCGAGGATCTTCGAGCTCCTGGAGGGGCCGGAGGGGTGACTGCTCCACCGCGCGCCCTCGGCCGTGTCGCAAGAGCCTAGGCAGCCCCTCGGCCAACCCCTAGTCTCTCTCACTTGGCCGATCCATCCAGCGGGGAGGACCGACACGTGAAGCTCGCAGACCCGGTCCCCCCTTCCCTCGCCCAGTGGCTACCCTCGGACTTCGAGCCCACCGTGGCCGTCACCGCCGATCTGGACGGCGAGGGGTGCTTCGGCGTGTCGTGGGTGGCGGCGGACGGCCGCCGTGTGCTGGCCCTCGGGGGCGGCGGGGACCGCTCGGAGCTTTCCCTCGAGGACGTCACCGCGGTGCGCATCGACGAGCTCTTCGGCGCGTCCCGGCTGGTCGCGGTGAGCGACGGTTCGGAGTCGGTCCTCGCCTACTACTCCCGGAACCTCGTGGGCGAGTTCGCGCTCTTCGCTCGGGCGCTGGACCAGCTCCGAGAAGGCAGACCCGTCGAGCTGCCCGACGAGATCGAGCGGGCCGTGTGCGGCACCTGCGGCGCCCCGCTGCCCGAACGTGGCGCCACATGCCCACGTTGCCTTTCCCGGGGAAGCATCGTTCGGCGCCTCCTGGGCATCCTCGAGCCGTACCGGATGCGTGTGGCCGCGCTTGTCGGCTGGGCAACCCTCGCCGTGGGCGCGGCCATGGTCCCCCCCATGACATACAAGCTCATCGCCGACCGTGTGTTGGAGGGTGGCCAGCACGACGAGCTCCTGCTCTGGGTGGGCCTCATGATGGCCGCCTTCCTGGTGGGCGCCGGCAGCCAGTTCATGACGGCCTGGTCCAACGCGTGGCTCGGGGCGAGGGTCGTGGCCGACATGCGCGCCCAACTCCACGCCCGCGCGCAGCGCCTGCGGCTCACATACCACAACCGCCACGAGTCCGGCGCTCTCGTGGGCCGGGTGATGAACGATACCGGCGAGCTCCAGCACTTCCTCATCGACGGTGTGCCGTACTTCCTGGTCAATCTACTTTCGTTCGCTACCATCGCGGTGATTCTCCTGGTGCTCGACTGGCGGCTCGCGCTGCTGGTCTTCCTTCCCGTTCCCGTGCTCGTGCTGGGTGGTGGAGGCTTCTGGACGCTCCTCCGTCCCCTGTTCCACAAGCACGGAAACCGGGTGGGCAGGCTGCACACGGTACTTGGCGAGTCCATACACGGCGTGCGGGCGGTGAAGAGCCTGGTCCAGGAGCGACGGCGCGAAGGCGAGTTCGGTCAGGCCAACGAACAGCTCTTCGGGGTGCACGTGACCGTGGAGCGCACCTTCCAGGGCTTCTTCGGGACCATGTCGTTCATGATGGCGCTGGGCACGGTGCTGGTGTGGTACGCAGGCGGTCGGGCCATCATCGAGGGCGTGACCGGCGTGGGCCTCGGCACGCTCCTGGCCTTCGTCGGCTACATGGCGCTCTTCTACGGCCCGCTACAGTGGTTCTCCGCCGTGCTGAACTGGGCCACCAATGCCCTCACCGCGGCGGAGAGGATCTTCGCCGTCATCGACCAGCCGGAAGAAGGCTCGCCGGTCGTCGCCCAGGCGGCGCCGACCCGGGTGGAGGGAGCGATCGCCTTCGAGGACGTCCGCTTCAGCTACGAGCGTGGCCGGGAGGTCATCAAGGGCATCGACTTCTCCATCGCACCTGGCGAGATGATCGGCCTCGTGGGGAAGTCCGGCGCCGGCAAGAGCACGATCATAAACCTCGTCGCCCGCTTCTACGATCCCGATTCCGGAGCGGTGAGAATCGACGGTCGCGACCTCCGAGAGATGGAGTTGGAGGCATGGCGGCGTCAGGTGGGCATGGTGATGCAGCAGCCCTTCCTCTTCAACGCCAGCATCCTGGAGAACATTCGCTACGGAGTGCCGGACGCGTCCTTCGGAAGAGTCGTGGCTGCGTCGCGGGCGGCTCGGGCCCACGACTTCATCGCGGCGAAGGAGGACGGCTACGATACCACCGTGGGCGACGGCGGCTCCTCCCTGTCGGGGGGCGAGCGCCAGCGTGTGGCCATCGCCCGTGCCATTCTGAACGACCCCCCCGTGCTCATCCTGGACGAGGCGACCAGCGCTGTGGACTCGGAGACGGAGAAGCAGATCCAGGAGGCCATCGCGAACCTGGTGCAGGGGAGGACCACCATCGCCATCGCGCACCGCCTCGCCACGCTCCGCAACGCCGACCGTCTCCTCGTCATCGACGAGGGGAAGATCGTGGAGCAGGGCACCCACGAGGAGCTGCTGGCCATCGAGGGCGGGCAGTTCGCCAACCTGGTGAAGCTCCAGACGGACATCAATCGACTCCGGGCGGAGCAGACCGCATGGAAGGAGTAGACGACGTGTTCGAGACCCACCTCACCGGGATCTCTCGAAAGGGTGGCCGCCTCTACCTGGCGCGACCCGACGCAGAGGAGCCCATCGTCGTGTCCGCCCGCTACCTGAGGCCTCTCACGAGCCGCTCCGAGATCGTCTTCCTGGACGAGAAGCGGCAGGAGATGGTCACGGTCCGCGACCTGGACGCCCTGACCGGTGCCGAACGGCAGCTCGTCGAGAAGGCCCTGCGGGAGCGGTACCACCTCTCCATCATCACACGCGTCGAGGATGTCGACATCCGCATGGGCACGCGGTATTGGCGGGTGGAGACGGACCGGGGCCGTCGCTGGTTCGCCGTGCGGGAGCCCGGCAAGAACGTCGCCTGGCTCGGCGACAACCAATTGGTGTTGAGGGACACCGCGGGCAACCGGTTCGAGATCCCGGACCTCGCGGCGCTGGATCCCCGCAGCCGCCGCCTGGTGCGCCGTTCCCTCTGATTTCGGCCGTGGCTCAGTCCCTCAGCGCTCCCCGTCATCGGCGTAACTCTTCAGCAGAGCCTGGAAGCCGGGGTGATCCCGGATGGGGTCGAAGAGCGGATCCAGCTCGAGGAGGCCCACGTGGCCGGCCTGGTTCGGGGTGGACATCGCCTGCTCGATGAGCTCGACGGCGGCGGCGGCCTCGCCCAGACGGCCGTGAATCCGGGCAAGCGCCCACACTGTGTTGTACCCCCACAGGGCGTCGTCGGCCGGGCCGAGAATTCCCACCCCACGCCGACCGCTCGCCACCGCGTCCTCGCCCCTGCCGAGCTCAGCCAGAGCCAGTCCCACCGCACCCGGCAGCCGGAAATCCCCGGGCTGCTCGTCCGCCAGCTGCTCCGCGACGGACAGCGCTTCTCTGAAGGCTTCCTGTGCCCGGTCGGGCTCTCCGAGGCCTTGGTATGCCCAACCCAGGTACAGGGTGCGGATCCGCATGGAGCCTGCGGCACCGACGACCTCGTCTTCGGTGGCGAGGACCCGATCCCGGAGCCCCCGGTAGTCCCGTCGCAGCCGGAGGACCTCGAGGCGGGC
>JBDHGI010000121.1:0-13422 GCA_039589955.1 Gemmatimonadota bacterium
GGGATGTGCTTCCGGATGTCGTCGTCCAGGGAAAGGAGCCCCCGCTCGGATTGGAGCAGAACGGCGAAGGCGGTGAATTGCTTCGAGGTCGACCCGATGTTGGTTCGCGTGTCGGTCTCGAAGGGAATGCCGTAGGCGAGGTTCGCCATGCCGTACGCCTTCGAGTAGAGCGTTCGGTCCCCACGCCACACCTGCACGGCGGCACCCGGCGTGTCATCGGTGTCATAGGGGGACATCAGCTGGTCCGTCAGCCTTCTCGGGTCCGTCTCGAGGGGCTCCGCACGATGGAGGGTGATCTCGTACTCGCCTGTCTCCTCCTCGAAGGGAATCACTTCGATGGTGTGGACTCCCGCCGCGGTCGTCTGACGAGAGAACCGCTCGCCGCCCCGCGCGAGGCCGTCGAAGCGCCCTCTCTGATTCCCTTCCGGGCCGATCAGCCGGACGATGACATCGACGGAGATCTGGTTGACCTCCCCGTACAGGAAGTAGTCGTCGCCGAGCTGAACCGTGTATCGCGCGGTGTCTCCCTCGGAGAGAGCGCCGCGCGACGTGCGGCCTTCCCTCAGCTCCGTGACCTGCGCGGTCGCGTCACTCGCCAACGGAACGAAGACGAACGCGACCGAAACGACGACGGCGTGGTAGAGAAATGACAATGAACGACGGAGCATCGGAGCCCTCCTGGCTCGAGTACGGTTGCGCTCTTCCACATCTGCGGTCCGGGAGCCTGCCCCCGACTGCCGCAGCTCACATCCTCCATCCCAGGAGGTTCCAGACGTTGAGCGACCACGCGAATACCAGCGCGAGGACCACCACGGCGCTGTAGCGGAGCCGCGCTCCCAGAGTGGCCGACCCCTTCATCCACTGGCGGACGGCCAGGACCGCCGCACCGAGGGCGAGCACGATCCCGATCACCGGAAGCCCGAGGGCGATCTTCAGCCCGGTGAGCGGTCCGGACATGAGGGACATCGGGTCCAGGGCCAGCATGGCCACGGCGCCGACGAACGCCAGGTTCACGAGGGCCATGGCGACCAGGGTCTTCCTCCCGGGCAGGTCGTCGCCCGGGAGGGCGGTGCCCTTGCGCTTCCGCCACCACCGCCGCGGCGCCGCCACCACGGTGCCGAGGAAGGCCAGCAGCGCCAGGCCCAGCAGGACCCGGTGGAGCATCATGGCCTCGCTCCGCGGCGCCCGCTCCAGCGCCATCATGGGCGCGATCCCGAGGAACCCATGGGTGACGCGTCCGTCGGCGTCCTCGCGAAACGCGACGAGGTCCTCGCCCAGCCCGTCCCTGTACAGGAGGGGTCCGACCGGCACCAGCCGCGAGAGGCCCAGCGGCGACTTGAGCACGAGAGCGCCGTCCTCCTGCGCCCGCACGGTGACCGCCCCGGAGAGGCCCATGGCCTTCTGGAACGTCGTGTAGGAGCGACGATTGAAGGCGTACTCGCCGGCGATCCGCCCGGCGACTTCCCGGTCCGCCTCCGACGGCGTAGCCAGCTCCGACTCGACCGGATAGTAGTGGTCCATGAACGCGTCGAAGAACGGACCGAAGCTCAGCTCACCACCCGAAACGGTGTTGTAGGATGCGAAGACCCCGAGATCCTCCGACGGCATCAGGGCCAGATCCGTGTGGAACCACTGGGTGTCCCCGCCGTGGCCGATGGCCCGGAGCCCCGGGCGGGACTTCTCGTAGAAGCCCAGGGCGAATCCGTTCAGCCGGTCATCGTGGCCGAACGCACGAGCCTGCATCGTCCTTGCGGTCTCCGTCGACAGAATGCGTCGGCCGTCGAGCTCACCCTCGTTCAGATGGGCGAGCATGAACCTCGCCATGTCCGTGGCGGATGCGCTCACCGAGCCGGCGGGGGCAGCGCCGATGATGATCTCGAAGGGCTTCGCCTCGAACCGGCCTCCGGCCCAGGCGTAGCCCTGCGACATGTCCGGAGTCAGGTGCTCCGGAAGGGGCTGACGAGTGGTGGTATGCCCCATTCCCAGTGGCTCGAGGATGCGCTCCTCGATGTACTGGTCGTAGGGCGTGCCCGAGATCCGCTCCACCACGTAGCCCGCCAGCGCCGTTGCATAGTTGGAGTAGGAGGAGAAGACGCCAGGCCGCCGCACCCGGCCCGGGATGTGCGTGGCGAGCCACTCACCCATGGGCATGATCTCGTCGGGATCCTCAGTGAAGAGATCCCGGCTGTCCTCCTCGAATCCCGGGGTGTGGGTCAGGATGTTCCACATCGTGATGGGCTCTTCGAAGGTGGCCGGGATCTCGAAGTCCAGATACGTGTTGACGTCCGCGTCCAAGTCGAGATCCCCCGACTCGACCAGCTGCATCACCGCCGTCCACGTGAACAGCTTCGTCACCGACCCGATCCTGAACAGAGTGCGCGCCGGGTCTATGGGGTTCCGCCGGTCCACGTCGGCGTAGCCATAGCCCTTGGCGAACAAGAGCCCACCGTCCCGAACGACGGCCACGGTCGCCCCGGCGACGTTCTTCGCCTTCATCTGGGCACTCAGGACGCCGTCGAGGAAGGCCTCGATCTCCGCTGGGTCGGTGGGGCCCCGGCGGGGCGCCGCTTCCTGGGCTCCGGCGACGGAGAGCGGCGCGGTGGCCACGGCCACCACCGGCGCAAGCTCCTGCTGCGCCAGAGCGGCAAGGGGATGCGCGAGGGTGAGCGCCAGGGCCAAGGAGAAGCCGAGGCGAATCTGTGGGGAGGAAACCGGGTGCATCGTACTGCCTCCGGAATGAGTCAGGCCAGTCATCTCAACAGGTGACCAAAGGTCGCGGTGAAGGTTGGAGGTCCGGAGCAGAAACGGATTCTTGGTCATCTGGCAGGTCCTTTCACGCCCGCGTGGTCCGGCTCGCCGGCAACACCGGGCTCCTGAGCGGGGCGCAGCACGTAGCAGGAGAGGGCTTCGGTGGAACGTACGAGCTCCCGCACCTCCCACCCGCCGGCGAGTCGGGGGGCCAGTGCCGCACGGGTGGCCGTCCGCCAGGCCGCGGCCAGACCGGCATCGTTAGCCTTTATCCGGTGGATGTCGGCGGGAATCGGCACCAGAACCGCTCCCTCCTCCTCAGGCCCGGGAGGACGGACGGCCCCGGGTCGGGGAAAGCCTCCCTCCCCGGTGACGGGGAACGCCCGAGGCAGATGGCACACGTCCCCCCACGCGGGTGGCGACGCTCCACGCCCTTCCAGGCGCTTCTCCACGCGGTCGTCGTCCAGGAGCCAGAGGGCCACGAAGCGGTCCGTTCCCAGGCCTTCGTGCAGCGGAGAGTCGCTGACACCATACATGTCCTCGACGTACTCCCGTACCACGATGCCCAGACGGCCCAGGTTGAGCCAGGCGTTCCGCGACTCCAGCGGGTCGAACGTCCAATACACCCGCCGAATGTCCATCTCCAGGCACCGGTCTCGTTGCCACGACTTGAGACGCCTGCCGAAGCCCCCATCTTGCTGCCTGGGGCGGACCGCCAGCATGTGGGACCAGTGCACGGCCCGGCTGCTCTCGATTCCCGTGAGGCCGAACACGAAGCCCACCAGCTCCCCACCTTCGTCCACGGCACCCCCCACCAGGCCCCCCAGCCGCTGGCTCGCCCTGAGGAGGGACACTGGAGCCACCTCGCTGAAGCCCCGCCCCCACACCTCCTCCTGGAGACGGACGCACGCCTTGAGATCGGCGAGAGCCCGCAGCGGCCGGATCACGTAGGGTGCGACAGCCGGAGCGGATCCCTCCGCCTTCATCCCCGCTCCTCCTCCTCCGTCGGCACGTTCCAGATCTCCGAGAGAACGCGAGCGAAGTTGCCGCCCAGGATTCCCCGGATGTGGTCATCCATGTATCCCCTTCGGATGAGCGCCTCGGTGAGGTCGAACATGCGCTTCGGGTGAGCCACCTCGTCGATGTCGATCTTGTCCCGGAAGGCGTAGGTGTCCTTGTAGGCCGCCTTGAGCCGCTCGTACTGCTCCGCCGGCAGGTCGTCGTAGCCCTGCAGGTCGATGTCGCTGCCGACGCCCAGGTGCTCGACGCCCACCAAGTCCCGCACGTGGTCGTAGTGATCGACCAGGTGCTCCACGGTCGTCGGCTCCTCCAGCGTGACGAAGTTGCGAACGCCGGTGATGCCCATGACGCCCCCCGTCCGAGCCATGGCCAGGATGGCCTCGTCGGGCTTGGCCCGGGGATGGCCTCCGACCAACGCCCGCACGTTCGAGTGCGTGATGAGCACCGGCCTGTTCGACACCTCCATCGCGTCCAGGGTGGTCCGGTCGCCGGAATGGGACACGTCCACTGCCATCCCCACCTCGTTCATGCGCCCGACGATCGCGACGCCGAAGTCTGAAAGCCCGCCATCCACCCGCTCGGTCGAGCCGTTGCCGATCAGATTGCGGGAGTTATAGGTGAGCTGCGAAACACGCTGGCCGAGGGCATGGAAGAGGTTCACGTCGTCGGGGCGACGGAAATGGGACGAGTTTTGGATCCCGAGGAGGATGCCGATCTTGTCGGACTCCCGGACGCGCTCGAAGTCCGTCGCGCTGTCGATCCGCATGAAGAACTCGTCCCGACCCGCCATCAGGCCGTTGTGGAACGAGACGAACTGCAGGGCGCTTTCGAATCCCCCCATCCCCACTGCAATGTGAAAGACGTCGATCCCCGACTCGACGAAGGCGCGATGGTCCTCCTCGGTGAAGTTCTCGGCGCTGCGGACCCAGGGATCTTGGATCTCGCTGTTGATCGTCAGCGGGCTCAACATGTCGATGACCAGGGACTCCGTGACCAGGCGTACCGCCCGTGCGGAGTACTCCGTTGCGACCTGGGCGAAGAGGAGGTAGCGCCCGCGGTTGACCATGGGCGCCAGCAGCGCGGCACCGGCGGCGCCGGCCGCGCCCTTCAACAGCGTGCGGCGCGAGATGGGGGCAGCGTTCATAGCGGGACATTCCCTTTACAGTGCATGGACGAACACATACATACTTGTATACAAATCGGCAGATGGGGTCACAGTAGACGAGCGGGGAAGGCGGGGCAAGCCTCCTCCGAGGGCTTGAAACCTCCGTGCACGACCCGAGTAATGTACTGGATCTTGTTCCAGAACCCCCCGGCAAGCGGGCACGATGAACGGTCAGGTCCAGGATCGCACGACGCAGACGTATGAGCGCCTGCGGGAGCTCATCGTCCAGGGTAGTCTCGCTCCCGGCTCCCGCGTCATCGAGTCGGACGTGGCGGAGCGCCTGGGGGTGAGCAGGACGCCCATCCGGGCTTCCCTGCAGAGGCTGGAGCAGGAGGGCTTCATCCTCAGAGGCAACGGCCAGCAGTGGCGGCCCACCGTGGCGCCCCTCACGCAGCAGGACGCGAGGGAGCTGTTCGAGATGACGGGCCAGCTCGAGGGCCTCGCCGCACGCTACGCGTGCGACCTCGAGCCCTCCGTTCATGAGCGAATCGTCGGGCACCTCCGGCAGCGCAACCATGCGTTGCTGGAGCTCGCGGAGAGCGGTGAGCCCGACCCACTCCGGTACTGGCCCCTCGACGAGGCCTTCCACCGAACCTATGTGGAGGCGGCCGCCGGTCCCCGGCTCCTCGCCCTCCACGGCTCGCTGAGGCCCCAGGTTGAGCGCTACGGGCGTGTCTACACCCTCATGCTGCCCGACAGGATCGAGACATCGTACCGGGAGCACACCCCCATCGTCGACACCATCGCGAGGCGGGACCCCGACGGCGCGCAAGCCGCCGTCGAGGCCAATTGGAGGGGCGCGGCCGACCGGCTGGGAGCCGTCATCGGGCACATCGGCGAGCGGGGTTCCTGGTAGGGCGTCGTAGCGCCCCTACTCCCGCCTCCGCAGACCTTCTTGACGAACCGACGGGGGGCTGGTATCTCAACCGAGCAGGGTCGGTATGCACTTTTGCATCCGACTTGGCACCCTGAGGAACAAGGCCGGCACCGCGACCGGCGTCGGATCAAGCCCAGGTCGAGCCGCCGCTCGCGGGATGTCGTGGTAACTCTCTGACGTACCCCACCGCCTGCTACGCACCCGGTCAAGGAGGCATCGTGTTACCTCATCGGCTCGATCCTCACGAATATGAGTTCCGTGGGGACGCTCCTCCCAGGGACCGTCCACAGGCACTCAGGCTCTCGGGTGTGCTCACCCTGCTGGTGATGTTCGTCCTCGCCGTGCCGGTCTCCGCCCAGCAGCAGGCCGTCGGGGGACGGGTGGTGAGCGCGGACACGCGCGAGCCCCTCGGCGACGCCCAGATCCAGGTCGTCGGCACCCAACGGGGCGTGCTCAGCAACACCAACGGGCGCTTCCTCCTGTTGAACATGACGGGTCAGCAGGTGACGCTGCGCGTGACGCTCATCGGCTACCTCACCCTCGAGCAGACGGTCCCAGTCGGAGCCATGGACGTCGTGCTGGCCCTCGAGCCCACCGCGGTGGAGCTGGACGCCATCGTCGTCACGGGCACGCCGGGCGCCCAGCGAGTGCGAGCGCTGGGGAACTCCGTAGGCCAGCTGCAAGGGGCGGAGCTGCAGGAGATCACCTCACCTGCCGACGTGAGGGAGATGATCGGCGCCCGCGTGCCTGGCGTCAGCGTCTCCAACGCCATGGGTGGGGCCGGAGCAGGCGGCGCTATCGCCATCCGGGGAGTGGGGAGCCTGAGCCTCGGCCACCAGCCCCTCATCTACGTGGACGGCGTCCGCGTGGACAATGACCCGGACGAGGGTGGCGTCGGCGCCAGCGCCGGGGCCGGAACGGCGCGGATCAACGACCTCAACCCCGAGGACATCGATTCCATCGAGATCATCAAGGGTCCGGCGGCGACGACGCTCTACGGCACCGAGGCGTCCAACGGCGTGATCCAGATCATCACGAAGCGGGGCCGTGCCCAGGAAGCCCAGTGGGACTTCCGCTCCGATCAGGGCGTGACGTACATGCCCAACCCGACCGAGATGTACCCGGAGGTGTGGGCGCGGCAGGGCGATGAGCTGGTCAGCCTCAACATCATCCAGAACGAGATCGACAACGGGCTGGGCTCTCCCTTCGGCACGGGGCACAACCAGGCCTACGGCGCCAGCGTCCGGGGCGGCTCGGACGACGTGCAGTACTACCTCTCGGGCGATTGGAACCGGCAGGAGGGGGTCGTGAGCTACAACTGGCAGGACAAGCTCAACCTCCGCTCCAACTTCAGCTTCGTCCTGGCCGACGAGCTCGACCTGCAGTTCAACCTAGGCACGGTGCGGCTGGAGACCCAGTCGTCGGGATACCAGCCCATCACCACCATGGTCCTCTGGGGCACCCCCCTCCTCAAGGACACGCGGACGCGTGGATTCATCCTCGTGGCCCCCGAGGACTACGACGAGATCGAGAGCATCGAGAAGCTGGACCGCACGATCTACAGCCTCCAGCTCAACCACCACCCGACGGAGTGGTTGACTCAGCGATTGACGGTGGGGAACGATCACACCTTCCGTCGTGGCAGCGAGCTCGTCCAGCGAAGCCTCCAGCAGCCGGGACCGTGGTTCGGTGCGAGCCTGGGCCAGAAGGACGTCGGGGAGACGCGCAACACCCTGACCACGGTGGACTATACGGCCACCGCGGGGTTGGACCTGACCCCGGACGTCCGCTCGGAGACCTCGGTGGGAGGCACGTTCATCCGTCGGGTGACGGAGAGCTCCGGGGCCTCGGGATCCACCTTCCCGGTTCCCGGGCTCGAGACCGTGAGCGCGACGGCCCTGCGCAACGCATCGGAGAGCTACGTCGAGGAGCGGACGGTAGGCGCCTTCGTACAGCAGCAGCTCGGCTACAAGGACCGCTTCTTCCTCACGGCGGGCGTCCGGGGCGACGACCACTCGGCGTTCGGGAAGAACTACGACTTCGTGGTCTACCCCAAGGTGATGGGCAGCTGGGTCATGAGCGAGGAAGCCTTCCTGCAGGACGTCGGATTCCTCAGCACGCTCAAGCTGCGGGCCGCCTGGGGTCAGGCGGGCCAACAGCCGAGCGCCTTCGCCGCGGTACGCCTCTACTCCCCCTCGAGCGGGAACAATGCGACGCCCACGGTGACGCCGAGCAACATCGGAAACCCGGACCTCGAGCCGGAGAAGGGCCAGGAGCTCGAGATCGGCTTCGACGCCGGCTTCTTCGATGAGCGTCTGGGTGTGGAGTTCACCTACTACGACCAGACCACCAAGCAGGCGCTCATCCAGGCCCCCGTGCGACCCTCGACCGGGTTCCCCGGTAGCCAGTTCCTCAACGTGGGCGAGGTAGCCAACAGCGGCATCGAGCTCGGGATCAACGCGACGCCCGTCCGCAGGGCGAACCTGAGCTGGAATGTCGCGTTCACCCTGGCGACCAACACCAACGAGATCATCGATCTGGGAGGCATCGCCATACCGCCGACGACGAACAACGAGCAGGTCGTGGGCTTTCCCATCGATGGGATCTTCCACCGGAAGATCGTGAGCGCCGAGTACGACGCCTCCGGCAACCTGACCAACGTGATGTGCGACGGCGGAGCCGGGCAGAGCGGCAGGGACTCCGGCGGGACACCCGTCCCCTGTGGCCAGGCGCCCACCGTCTACTGGGGGTCGGCGCTACCCAAGTGGCAGGGCAGCCTGTCGACGACGCTCACGCTCTTCCAAGACCTCCGCCTGTACGCGCTCGCCGACTATCAGGGTGGGAACTGGCGGGTGAACGGCGACGTCGCCGGGTCGCACCTCTTCTTCGCCAACAGCCGGTGCATCAACGAGCGTCCCATCTGCGACCCGGAGCTCGCGGCCTACGCCTCCATCGGGCAGGTGTGGCAGACCGGCACCATGAAAGCGGGCTTCGCGAAATTACGGACGCTCTCGGCCAGCTACACGCTTCCCGAATCCCTCGTCGAGAGGATCGGATCCTCCCGTGGGACGTTCACCATCGCGGTGCAGAACCCGTTCAGGATCTGGACACAGGAGGACGCGAAGTACGGACACCGCATCACGGACCCCGAGATCGGAAAGGAGAGCAGCGCGACCGACGCCTACAACCAGGAGAGCTGGCCGCAGTTCACCACGATCACCACCAGCATCCGCCTGAGCTTCTGAGGCCGCGCCATGAACAGCCAACCGGTGGACCAGCGGACCGACGATCAAGCCCAGACCGATGAAGGGGAGACCATGAGCGACCACCCAACGACGGGCGCACACAGAGCGCGCCGGCGGCTCCTGGCGTTGCTGGCAGCCGCAGGGCTGGCAGGCGGGCTCACGGCGTGCGACGGCCTCCTGGAGGTGAAGCTCCCGGGAGACGTGACCGAAGACGCCCTCGATGACCCGGCCCTGGCGGACATTCTCGTCAACAGCGTCATCGCCGACTTCGAGTGCGCGTACAACAACTACACCTTCGGATCGGCCGCCCACAGCGACGAGATGTGGCAATCCTCAGGGAATCTGGTAAACCGGAACTGGGGCCAGCGGAAGATCACCGACACGTTCGCGAACTACGTGACCGGGTCGTGTGGCGGGGGCGGGTTCGGCCTGTGGACGACCATGCATACGGCGCGCTTCCAGGCCGAGGACGTAGTCGAGCGCATCAGCGGGTTCGAGGGCGTCGAGGAGAAGGACCTCAAGCTCGCGACCGCGGCGACGTACGGCGCGTTCATGTACACCTACTTCGGGGAGACCTTCTGCGAGGTGACCATCGACGGCGGTGCCCCCATGGCGCCCCAGGCGGTCCTCACCCTCGCCCAGGAGAAGTTCGAGAGCGCGCTTCAGCTCGCCCAGTCCTCGGGCGACGCGACCATGATCAATGCCGCCCGGGTCGGACTGGCGCGCGTGCGCCTCGACATGGGCGACTACCAGGGAGCGCGGCAGGCGGCGGAGCCGGTCCCGGAGGGCTTCCTGCTTAACGCCACGAGAGGGTCCGACTTCAGCTACCGGGAGAACAAGGGCCGGGTCAACTACATCGAAGATCGCCACCACACGGTGGCGCCGGGCTTCCGGGACCTCGAATGGAAGGGCGTGCCGGATCCCAGGGTGCACGTGACCGACCGGGGAACTGTCGGCCTGGACGGCGTCACGCAGCTCTGGGCCAGCGACAAGTGGCCCAGCCGGGACACGCCGATCCCCATCGCGAAGTGGGCGGAGGCACGGCTCATCGTGGCGGAGTCGGCGGCGAACACCGGGGACGACGCCACCGCCGTGGCCATCATCAACGACCTGCACACCCGGGTGGGCCTGCCCGCGTACGACCCGGCCACCGACGGACCGCTCATGGATCACATCATCCAGGAGCGGAGTCGGGAGCTGTTCCAGGAGGGCGGACATCGGCTGAACGACATGCTCCGGTTCGGGCTACCCTTCTTCGAGGGCACGGATCATGTAGGTGGGACCTACGGGAACACCACCTGCTATCCCCTGCCCTTCGTCGAGACGAGCTGAGTGCGGGTCAGGCCTGAAGGGGTGGCCCCTGGGGAGGCCACCCCTTCAGCGCCCCGGACCCCGCCCCCGTCTCGTGTAGACCAGGATGACACCGTTGGCGGTCTCGGGCCCATAACGGGCGGCCGCCGCCGGACCTCGCAGGACCCGGATGGAGTCGATGGCCTCGGCGGGGATCAGGTCCAAGATACTCGGAAGGACGTCCCCGGACGGCACGGTTGAGTCCCCATCCAGGACCCGGACCCCGTCCAGGAACACCGCGGGGGCCAACCGCCCGGTGAGCGTCTTCACGCCCCGGATCAGGAAGGCCGAGCCGCCCCCTGCCTCCGATGGACGAAACACCGTCACCAGGGCGTGCGGGGGGAGAAGCTCGCCGCCCGCGAAGGGGTGGGCGCCGGGCTCCGGCCGGGGGCGTTGTGCGGATACCTGCAATCCTTCCAGCACGGCGCCGAGGGTCTCCAGGCGGATCTCGATATGGTGGACGCGGCCACGCTGGATCAGGATCTGGTCCGTGAACGCGACGTACCCTTCAAGCCTCGCAGTGAGGATGAGGGGACCGGCCGGGAGATCCACGAACCGGAAGGACCCGTCCTCGCCCGTCCGGAGCGCGAGGTCCGTGTCCGCGATCCGAAGGTCGACCGCTTCCAGGGACCGCCCCGTGTGGGCCTCTACGACGATCCCCTCCAGTCTGGCCCCTGCCTGTCCGCTGGTGGCCGTGGGAGCCATCGTCAGGGCCGTCAGGGCGACACCGAGCACACGGCGTGCGCGGGTCTCACCCAGGAATCCGATCCCCATCTCGGACCTCGTATGTACGCGCTCTCGTCGATTGGCCCACGGTGATACGTACGCCGTCGCTGTCCCTCGGTTTCCCGACTCGCGCTCTCCGCGCTCCCCCTGGCCAGGGGCGCCGGACTCCGGCTATGCTGCCTGTAAGCTCAGCTCCCAGCGACCGACTTCCCTGACGAGACAGATTCCCATGACACAGAGCGGTATTCCCGACACGATTCGGCGGGAGGTGCGCTTCCTCAAGCTTTGGGCGGTGGGCTCCACCGTCGCCATCGCCGTGCTCCTCCTCGGGGCCTTCCGGTCCCCCTCCACTATGCGCGTGGATACTCTCGAGGTGGAGCGCATCGACATCTTGAACGAGGGCGGCACGCCCGCCCTCGCCATTGCCGGTCAGGGCCGCCTACCGGGACCGACGTTCGGCGGCACCGAGTATCCACAGGAGCTGTCCGGAGGGCGGACTACCGCCGCGGGCATGATCTTCTTCAACGAGCGAGGGGATGAGGTGGGAGGCCTGACCTACCAGGGCGACGTCACCGACGACGGATACCGAGCTTCGGGCGGTATCACCTTCGACCAGTTCCGCCAGGACCAGGTCGTCAGCCTGCGTTACAGCGACAACGGGACCCGCCGCTCCGCCGGCGTCGACGTGTGGGACCGGAGCACCGAAGTGGCCATCGAGGATCTGCTGCCGCTCCTCATGGCGCGACGCGAAGCCACCGGT
Organism: Gemmatimonadota bacterium; assembly: GCA_039589955.1. GTDB lineage: Bacteria > Gemmatimonadota > Gemmatimonadetes > Longimicrobiales > Gaopeijiaceae > SZUA-318. The sequence continues at coordinate 11,892 of JBDHGI010000121.1, forward strand.
GCCCAGAGGGACTCCATCGAGGCGGTCCTCCAGAGCATGGCCGGAGAGGGGCTCGCCGCCCACCGTGTCTTCCTTGGAAGCCAGAACGGGACGGCGGTCCTCATGCTCCGCGACGCGCACAGCCGGACGCGCCTGCGGATTCTGGTGGACTCCCTCGACGTCCCACGCCTCGAGTTCCTGGACGAAGCGGGGGAGGTGTTCTACTCGATCCCCGAGTGACGTAGGCGCCCCAGGCCGCCGTCCGGTACCTCCCGCCTCACCGCCACCACTCCACCGGCTCCCCGGCGGGGACGTGGTCGCGGACATGCGTCGCCATGCGCCGCACCATCTCCGCCCAGGTGAGGGCATGCCACCCGCGTCCCTTCATGGGCCGGCCGTAGGTGAACTCGGCGTCGGACTCGGGGTCGGCGGCCGATTCCAGGGAATCCTCGAACCGACACACGGCCCGGTTCAGGTAGAAGTCGTCCATGTCCCGCGCGAAGAAGTGGAGCTTGCCCACCAGCCCGGGCCCGAGGCGTTCCCAGTTGCGCTCGGCTTAGTCGCGCAGGTCGTACCCGTTGTCCCGCATGTACGAGGCGACCTCCCCTTCATCCGGCCGGTGAGCTTGTCCCAGAGGGGCCTGGGGTACCCGTCCTCGTCCGTGGGGCCATAGACGGTCTCCCACGCGGAGCGCTGGTAGCCGGACCTGCCCCAGGAACCCAGCACGGCCCCGAACCGGCTCAGCTGGCGCACGGTCCAGACCACCTGACCCTCGACGCTACGCCGGAAGGGGCACTCCACCGTCAAGCTGCCCACCGGAATCGAGAAAGGCGTTCGCGTCGTCGTAGATGTCGATGAGGAGGTAGCTGCGGAAGTCGATGGGATCGGGCTGCAGGATCCACGCGCCGCCGAAGAAGTTCGGGTTGGGGAGCCCGTCCGATGTTCCGCGCCCGCGAGGAGTCCGGACTGAAGGAGAAGGGGACGGAGTGGCCCAGCGCGTACACGCTCGGATAGCCCACGTCGGGGTCGTCCGCGTAGCCCCGGGGCAGCAGGACCGTGGCGTGGATGTAGATGGGCCTCCCCAGAACGTCGACAACCTTTCGCTCCGGATGCTGACGTGCCGCAGCCACTCGGTGTCCTCCGGGGGAGCCTCCTCGGGGATCACCAACGACGGTGATGCGGACCGCACCTCCCTGGCCGATGGAGACGGGGACCGGCTCGCTGTACAGGTTCCCCGCCTCGACGGTGAAGAACGACACCCGTCCGTTCGTCATGGGCAACCACAGCGTGTGACCGTCTGCCTGCTCCACGCGGTCGTAGACGTTGATGACCCCCTGGGCGTAGTAGTCACCTGGGGGTAGGGCCGCCAGCTCCGCGGGATAGCCGAGGGTCGTGCTGTCCACCCCCGCCACATCCCCGGGTGCCAGCCGCCCCAGATCGAGGCCGAAGATGGCCGGTCCGTGGGGCGCGAGAGTGAGCCGAGGCTCGGGTCGGACTTCGTCAGCGAGGATCAACACGAGCCGCCCCGTCAGGGGTCCCGGGTGAGCCGACG
>JBDHGI010000122.1:0-13300 GCA_039589955.1 Gemmatimonadota bacterium
CGACGTCAACACGCGTCCCTTCTACTACTCCCAGGTCCGTGTGGACCCCCTGGACGAGAACCGCGTCTACTTCTCCTCGACCCCGGTGCAGTTCTCCAGCGACGGTGGGGAGACGTACGGGACGACCACCAACGAGGTTCACGTGGACCACCACGCCATGTGGATCGATCCGAACGACCCGGACCGCGTGGTGGTGGGCAACGACGGCGGGGTGGCCGTGACGTTCGACAAGGGCGGCAACTGGATGGTGCCCAACATCATCGCCCTCGGCCAGTTCTACGACGTCAGCTACAACATGGACGTGCCCTACCGGGTGTGCGGCGGGCTGCAGGACAACGGCACCTGGTGCGCCCCCAGCCGCCTGGCCAACGGCCAGCTCAACAAGTACCACTGGGCGACCATCAGCGGCGGGGACGGCTTCGTGAGCGCCCAGGACCCCGAGGACCCCGCCATCGTGTGGTCGGAGTCCCAGGGCGGCAACATGGGCCGATCCAACCTGGCGACGGGAGAGCGGAACGGCCTCTCCAGGCCGGACTGGGAGGATGTGTGGACACCCCACCAGGACACCATCGTCATGCTCCTGGACCAGGGCGTGACCGAGGACGATCCCAGGATCGTGAGCCTCCGGGAGCGGGCGACGGCCGATTCCCTCGCCCACAGCATGCGCTGGAACTGGAACACTCCCTTCTTCCAGTCGGCCCACGACCGGAGCTGGTTCTACGCAGCCGGGAACATGGTGGTGAAGAGCACCGACTGGGGCGACGACCTGAAGCCCATCTCGCCGGACCTCTCCTACGCGGACCCCGAGAAGGTGCACGTCAGCACGGAGACCACCGGCGGCATCACGCCGGACGTCACGGGCGCCGAGACCTACGCGACGGTGGTGGCACTCGATGAGTCTCCCCTGCGCCAGGGTTGGCTGTACGCCGGCACCGACGACGGACGCCTGTGGATGACCCGGGACGACGGGGCGACCTGGACGGAGCTCACCGACCGACTGGAGGGCGTGCCGCCCGGTGGGTACATCAGCCGGGTCAAGGCCTCCAACCACGACGAAGACCGGCTCTACGTGACGGTCGATCACCACCGAACCAACGACTTCACGCCGTACGTCCTCGTCAGCGACGACGGCGGCGACAGCTTCCGCTCCATCGCCCACGGGCTGCCGGCGGGAGGCGTGGATTACGTCCACGTCATCGAGGAGGATCCCCACAGCCCCGATCTCCTGTTCGTGGGCACCGATGTGGGGGCCTACGTGTCGGCGGATCGAGGTGAGACCTGGCAGCGCTTCATGAACGGGATGCCGGTGGTGCCCGTCCACGACCTCGAGGTCCATCCCCGGGACCGCGAGCTCATCGCCGCGACCCACGGCCGGTCCATCTGGATCGTGGACATCGCTCCCCTGGAGGGACTCACCGACCGGGTCTTCGCCGACGGGGGCGCCCTCTTCGAGCCCGCGCCCGCCTTCCAGTTCGGCGGCGAGGCTCGGGGCGGGGAGTCCGCCGGACAGATGTGGTGGGACCGGCCCACGCCGGGCGCCCAGGCGCAGATCCACTACTACATCGGTGAGGAGCTGGCGGCGGCCGTGGCCGAGGCAGAGGAAGGCGACGGCGAGGGGGCCGCTCCGCCCGCCCAGGGCCCGCCCGGAGGACGCGGAGCCGGAAGACAGGGCATGCCGACCCGGGGGCCCCAGATCCGCATCGGCGTCACCGATTCGGAGGGGGAGGAGCTCACGACGATATCGGGCCCCGCCACGGCGGGCTTCCACGCCGTGACGTGGAACATGCGTGGCCAGGCTCCGCCGGCCGCGGACCCGGGGCCGTACCAGAAGAAGCAGCAGGAGATCGTCGCGGCCAGGGCCGTGGTCGTCCGGGATTCCCTCGTGGAGGAGGGCTGGGACGAGCAGTTCCTGGACCGGATGGTGGGCGTGCTCACCGGTGAGACGGATCGCTCGGCGATGATGCGCATGTTCGGGGGCCGGGGCGGAGGGGGCGCCGGACGAGACCCTGAAGCCTTCCGGGAGCGCCCCGGTGAGCAGATGGGTGGAGGCGGAGGCGGCTTCGACTTCGGCCGGATGCGCGAGCTGGCGAGCCTGGTCATGCCGGGCGTCGGCGTGAGCTCCCTCTTCCGCCGCTTCGGTGGCGGTCGCGGCGGCGGCCAGGCCCCCCTTGCGGAGCCCGGCGTGTACACCCTCACCATGGAGGTGGGCGGGCGCACGTTCACGCAAACGCTCACCGTCGATCGCGTCGGAGACATCTCCGGAGACAGCTCGCCGTTCGACGAGGAGTGGGAGGAGCTCCTCCGGTACATCGAGGGGATGGAACGGCGTCGTTAGATCCGTCGGAACCGCCGATCCAGGGCCGGTCCCCCGTCGGGGGCCGGCCCTCCTTGTTGCCTGGGCGAGGACCCGGCCTTGCCCCGGCTCCGGAATCGTGCATCCTTCGCGGCCATGTCCCCGCCCGTCCCCACAGCCGGGCCCGCGCCCGTCTCCGACGAAGATCGCACGCTGATCCTCGTGGGGATCCTGCTGGCGTTGTTCTTGGCGGCGCTGGATCAGACCATCGTGTCCACGGCGCTGCCCCGCATCGTCGAGGACCTCGAGGGCGTGAGTCGGTACGCCTGGGTGGCCACCGCCTACCTGCTGGCCTCCACGGCCCTGGTGCCCATCTACGGAAAGCTGGCCGACACCTACTCCCGGAAGCGAGTGGAGATCGGGGCGGTGGTCCTCTTCCTGTCGGGCTCCATGCTGTGTGGCCTCTCCGGAGAGCTCGGCGTCCTGCCCCTGCTGGGGGACGGGATGAGCCAGCTCATCTACTTCCGGGGGATCCAGGGAGCCGGGGGCGCCGGCCTCATCGCCATGACGTTCATCGTCATCGCGGATCTGTTCCCCCCGGCGGAGCGGGGACGATACCAGGGCCTGGTAGGAGGGACCTGGGGCATTGCTTCGGTGCTGGGCCCACTCGTCGGCGGCCTCCTCACGGATCATGCCGGAGGGGTGGTGCCCGGCGTCGAGGGTTGGCGCTGGGTCTTCTACGTCAACGTTCCCGTCGGGGCCGTGGCCCTGTGGTTCCTCCTCAGGCGCATGCCCCGGCTGGACCCTCCGGGCGGGCACGGTCGCCCGGACCTGCTGTCGGCGGCGCTTCTCCTGGGAGGGCTCACACCCTTGATCATCTCCCTCCAGATCGACAAACGGCGCTTTCCCTGGCTTCCGGGATTGGGGCCCGAGACCGCCGGGTGGGCGTCGTGGCTTACCCCGGCCCTCTTCACCCTGGGTGTCGTGGTCCTGTGGGGCTTCGTGGCGCGCTCCCGTCGGGCGAGGAGCCCCATCGTCGATCTCGGACTCTTCGGGAGCACCGTCTTCCGGCGAGCCAACGCCGCCGCCTTCTTCTTCGGGGCGGCCTTCATGTCCGTCGTGATCTTCCTGCCGCTGTTCCTCGTGAACGTGCTCGGGGTGTCGGCCACTCGGGCGGGCCTGGCCCTCGTGCCCTACTCCATGGGGCTCGTGCTCGGCTCCACCTTCGCCGGGCAGGTCGCGTCGCGCGTCGGACACCTCAGGAATCAGATCCTCGGCGGTGGGGCGCTCCTCTTCCTGGCCACGCTGCTCCTGGGCCGCATGGACTCCCATGTGGGCTATGGGTACGTCACCCTCCTCATGGTGCTCTGCGGGCTGGGCTTCGGGCCGACCTTGCCGCTGTTCACCCTGGCCATCCAGAACGCCGTGGACGTGCGCCGGGTGGGCCAGGCCACCAGCGCCGCTCAGTTCTTCCGTCAGATCGGAGGCACGGTGGGCGCCGCCGTCATGGGCACGGTCCTGGCGACCAACCTGGGAATGGCCTTCGCCTCCCTCGACCTTCCCCCTGCCATGGCGGCCTCGCCGGAGCACGCGCCCGAGCGCCTGGCCTCAACGGGCGGCGGGGACCTCCCAGCTCGGATTCGACTGACCTTCGAGACCAGGGCGACCCGGCTGGAGCAGGCCGCGGCCGGAGAGGCGGCGGAGATCGTCTCGGAGGCGGCCAGGGAGGCGGAGCGCATCCGTGCCGAGGGCGCGGCCGAGGCGGAGCGGGTGGGACGTGGTGTCCGGGACGCGTTCACCCGTGCCACGACGAGGGTCTACCTCCTGACGGCCTGGATCGTGGCCGTCGCTTGGCTCCTCACCTGGCGGATGCCGGAGCTGCCCCTCCGGACGACCCACGACCGGGAGGAGGCGCGTGTGGCGCCGGGATCCTCCCCCGGGTAGCTCGACCCTTCAGCCTCCCGCCCTGCGGCGGCGCCTCCACCTGCGCCACAGGCCGCGGACGAGGTCGAAGCTCGGCACCCGCTCCTGGTAGTCCACGTAGGCCCTACCCATGGTCCGGACGAGAAATCGTTCCTCGGCGACGGCCTGGATGACGAAGCCGGCGATGGCCAGGACGCTGAGCGTCACCGTGGCGGGATTGGGATTGAGCAGCGTCAGGCCGGTGACCAGGAGCGAATACCCGAGATACTGGGGATGGCGGACGAGGCCATAGACCCCCCGGTCGGCCACGCGGGCGGTGTGCATGTAGCTTCTTCCGGGCGCGGCCGCGCCGTAGCGGCGCAGGTGCAGGAAGGGTAGGCCGAAGAGGGGAAGCGACAGCGCCAGGCACGCCACGCCCAGCCACCGACCGCCGGGCAAGGCCCACGACTCGCCCAGCTGGGCCGTGGCGAACACACCCACCGCCGCCCCCGAGGCGAGCCAGTCGACGAGCGAAGACGGTTGTCCGGGTGGCGGCTCCATGATCAGCTTGGATGCATGGGTACGACAGCCCTGTGCGGAGGCGCAGCGCCATGATCAAGAAGCTACTCTATCTGGGCGTCATATGCCTCGGCGTCGCGATGGCGGTACCGACGACCCGGGCCCGCCTGCTGGAGACGGCCGCGCCGGTGACGGACTCCTTCAGGTCGAGGATCACCGTCCGTCGGGTGTCCGCCATGGCCGATCAGCTCACCGCCCGCGTGAACCGCGGCGAGGGCCTCCCGGGTAACTTCGAGGGTTGGCTGCGCCGCGAGTTCACCGGCACCCCCGAGGACGCCTGGGGAAACCCCTACTACCTCCAGGCCCGGCGGGACGGATTCGTGGTGGGCTCCACCGGACCCGACGGGGTCCACGGCACAGACGACGACATCCGCGAGCAACGTCGGCTTCGCTGAAGTCGACGGCCGGTGGCGTGGAGGGCAGGGCTCCGCGAGCTCCGGCGGACCCGCCGTCAGGTCAGCCCGCGGGCGTCACCTCGAGTCGGGACACGTGCACGTTCAGCCGATGGTTCACCCGGATTCCGACGGTGCCGTCGATGTCCACCTCCGACCGGGGAAGCGTGGCCACCTCGGAGCCGTTCACCGCGAATCGCACGTTCTCCTCGTCGACCTCGACCGCGAGCACGTTCTTCACCGAGGCGTCGTCTCCGCGGTCCGCGAACGAGCGGATGGCCGAGTGTGCCGCCCACCCCTGAAGAGTCGGCGTGTCGGCGCCCTGGCGGCGCTTGATCAGGAACTCCCCTCCGTCACGGATCAGGAAGTATGTGTAGGCCTGGTCGGGGCCCTCGAGATCATGGCCCCCGAAGAAGACCCCGAAGGCCTCCCGTCGACCCTCAGGGTCGAAGAGGAAGACCTCCATCTCCAGACGGTAGGCTCCCGACGCCTCGAGGGAGGGGTCCCAGAAGATGGCCGACGGTCCCGTGGTGATGTGCCAGCCCGGAGGCATGGACACGAACATCTCCAGGTCGGCTTCGGACGAGCCGGGTCGGTCGAAGCGGACCTTCCATCCTTCAGGGCGCTCGAGGTCCTGTCCGGACAGGGGCGCGGCCAGCAGCGCGAGCAAAGGGAGGGCGCGAAGGGTGCGCATGATGGGCTCCGGTGGGGAGGGTCGGTGGATCCACCGGGGGGTGCCAGCCCCTCCGGGGATCCCGTCGAAGTCACGGTGGTGAAGGTCGGGCGGGTCGGCCGGGTGTGTCAACCGCGCTGCGGGGCCGGCCGCTCAGCGGTTGCGCCGGTGGGGGTCGGGCCCCCTTTTCCCATCGCCCACTCGTCTCTGCCCGATCTCGATGCGCAGCGCTCCGTTCTTGCCCAGCCTCCTCACGGCGGCGGTTCTGCTCCTGCCGGAACCGGCCGCGGCCCAAGGCTTCCGGGGCCGGGTGGTCGAAGAGGGAAGCGACCGGCCGGTGTCCGCTGCGCTGGTCCGTCTCATGGATGCGGGGAACGGACAGGTCGCCTTCGCCCTCACGGACGAGGGCGGTGGGTACGTGCTCGAGGCTCCCGCGCCCGGCGAATACCGCCTCGTGGCGGAGCGCCTCGGATACGAGCCATTCAGCTCGCCCCTCCTGCAGGTGAACGACTCCGGCGGCGTCTATACCGTCGACCTCGCCATGCGGAAGGCCCCCCTGCCCATCAGGGGGCTCACCGTGTCCGCGGACAGGATGGAGGCCATCGAGCGGGAGGTGCGGCTGGATATCGGGGTGAGCCCACGCTCCCTCCGCGTGGGCCCCATCTTCCGCCCCATCATCGACGAGCACCTCGCGCAGGGGCACCAGCTCGAGGACCTGGTCCGGTGGTCCAACGTTCCCGGCCTGATCGTGAAGCAGACCACGGAAGGCCCCTGCTTCCAGCACCGGAACCGAGGCTGCCTGCCGGTCTTCCTCAACCGGATGCACCTGCCACCTGAGCTGGTGCCGACGGTGCCGCTGGAGGTGGCGGAGACGGTGGTCATCGTCCTTCCCAACGAGACCATCCTCCACCCGGGAGGAGCCGTCATCCTCTACACGTCGGGCTGGATCCGGTGAGGAAGGTCCGGCGCCGGTGGCTCGTCGCTGGCCTGCTCCTGGGCGGGGTCGGGTGCGAGTCGGAGGCCGCTCCGGCCGGGGCGCTCCTCGGAGCGGTTCCCCCGGAGCAGGCTCTGTCGGACTCCGCGTTCGCCGCCCTGTCGGCCCGGATCTCCGAGGGCGGCGGCTTCTTCGACACGGACAACCTCATCTCCAACGAGCGGGGTCATCTGAAGGTCCTGGGCGCCCTCGAGCGAAGGGGGGTCACGGGAGGCGCCTACGTCGGCGTCGGGCCGGATCAGAACTTCTCGTACATCGCGCGGATCCGCCCCCGGATCGCGTTCATCACCGACGTCAGACGGGACAACCTCCTCCACCATCTCCTCCTGAAGGCGCTGATCGAGGGGGCACCGACACGGGTGGAGTTCCTCTCCGCTCTCCACGGTCGGCCGGAGCCACCCGATCCCGCGTCGTGGGTGGACTCGACCGTGGCGTCCATCGTCGCCTGGGTCGACGGTGTCGGCGCGGACTCACTCCGGGTGGTGGCGCTCCGTGCCGCCGTGGAGGGCTCGGTGCGCCGGTACGGGATCGAGGTGTCGGATGAAGATCTGGCGACCATGCACCGGTTCCACCAGGCCTTCGTGGAGGCCGGGCCCGGGCTGCGCTTCACCACCTTCGGCCGGCCTCCGCGACCCCATTATCCCACCTATCGACAGCTCGTCGCGGAGACCGACCTGGAGGGGCGACCGGCTTCGTACCTGGCGGATGCCGAGGGGTATCGGTTCGTGCGAGAGCTCCAGGTGGCGAATCGCATCGTGCCCGTGGTCGGTGACCTGGCCGGCACCCACGCCGTCGGCGAGCTGGGGGATGTCCTCCGCGAGATGGGCCTGCGTCTCACCGCCTTCTATGTGTCCAACGTGGAGCTCTACCTGTGGCGTGGAGGACGCTTCGATCGGTGGGTTCGGAATCTGGCAGAGCTACCCCGGGGCGAGGAGGCGGTGGTCATCCGGAGCTACTTCCCGAACTTCGGGGGCATCCATCCCTCGGCGGTCCCGGGGTACCATGCCACCCAGACCCTCCAGCCCGTGAGCGTCCTGGCGGACGGAGGGTTCTCCAGCTACTGGGAGGTCGTCACCCGTGGGATCATCCCCCTACGCTGAGACTCCCGGAGTGGGGTATCTCGGAAGCTCGCTCACGCGCGAGGTCCCACTCGACGTTCCGGTATGTCCACAGGTCGACAATGAGTGCGCCCAGAATCAGAATGGCCGCCACAGTGACCTCCAGGGGCGGCGAGTCGACGACACGGGTGAACACGAGGAAGGCCGCGGCCGTGAGCACGCCGAGAGAAACCACCGCCGTGAAGTGTCGGAAGCGGACCCTCTGTCCGCACGACCCGCAGGTGGCCGTGGGCCTGAAGTAAAGGACGTATTGACGGTAGGGCATCACGCGGCCGCCGCACCCGGTGCATCGAGCTTCCATCCGTCCCTCCGGTCAGGGTGGGGACTTCAAGCTTTGTGGTTCGCCCGCGGTTCGCAAGGCTCTCGCGGATCTGCCGAGTGGGCCCACCTCGGCTGACCATGCCCGAGCTTCCGGAGATCACGGCCTACGTCGAGGGCCTGGAGCGGACGGTCCAGGGCCATGTCCTGGAGGGCATCCGCCTCCGGTCCCCCTCGCTCCTGAAGAGCTGGGACCCGCCGCTGTCCGACGTCGAAGGCCGGAGGGTGATGGCGCTGGGTCGGATGGGCAAGCGCATCGTGTGGACCCTGGAGGACGATCTCCATCTCGTGTTCCACCTCATGATCACGGGTAGGCTCCGGTGGAGCCGCCCCGGTGCCGCCCTTCCCGGCAAGCGAGCCCACGCGGCCTTCGATTTCTCCCACGGAACGCTGCTCCTCACGGAGCAGGCGAGCCACAAGCGTGCCTCCCTGCACGTGGTTCGCGGGCGGGCCGGCCTCCGGGAGCTCGATCCGGGAGGGCTGGAGGTACTCGAGGCGAGCTTCGAGGAGTTCCACGATGCGCTCGCCCGTGAGAACCGCACACTCAAGCGCGCCCTCACCGACCCCCGCATCCTCTCCGGGATCGGGAACGCCCACTCCGACGAGATCCTGCTGTTCGCCGGGCTCTCTCCGTTGCAGCTGACCCGGAACCTGACCGACGACGAGGCGACGCGTCTCTACCGGGCCGCGCGTCGCTCCCTGGGGGAGTGGGTGGATCGGCTGCGCGCGGAGTTCGGCGATCGCTTCCCGGGGCGGATCACGGCCTTCCACCCGGAGATGTCTGCTCATGGCAAGTATGGCCAGCCCTGCCCGATGTGCGGCTCGCCCATCCAGAGAATCCGATACGCCGACCGGGAGACCAACTACTGCGCCACGTGCCAGACGGGCGGGAAGGTGCTGGCGGACCGGGGGCTCAGCCGGCTCCTGGGAAAGGACTGGCCCCGCACCCTGGAAGAGTTGGAGGACCTGAAGCGTCGCTAGGCGGGCCCTCGCCTGAGCGAAGCGTCCCCTTCGTCGGCCGCGTGGGGTCGGGGCATATTCGGCCCACTCCTGGCGCGGCGGGCCAGCCATTGCGTAAGGAGGGATCAGGATATATCGTACGATATAACTTACGACAAATCGTGCGAGTGTAACCCTCGGGAGGAGGCGATGATGATCGGGATCGGATGCATGGGTCGGGACTTCGACTGGATCTTCGATTGGGACGTGGGCTTCGGTCCTCGTCGGCGGGGAAGAGGCGGCCGCGGCGGGCGTGGGCCACGCAGGGCCTTCTTCCGGCAGGGCGAGGTTCGCCTGGCGCTGCTGTCCCTCCTGGACGACGGCCCGGCCCACGGGTATGAGCTGATGAAGCGCCTCGAAGAGCGGTCCGGGGGTATGTACAGGGCCAGCGCCGGGACGGTCTACCCGGTCCTCCAGCAGCTGGAGGACGAGGACCTGATCCGGTCGCAGGAGGAGGAAGGCAAGAAGGTCTACCACCTCACCGACGCCGGCCGGGAGGAGCTCAAACTCCACGAGGAGGCGGTGGAGCGCATCTGGAAGAGAGCGGGTGGCTGGAAGGAGTGGGGTGTGCACGCAGGTCCGGAGACGGCAGAGATCTGGGGTGCCTGGGGCCGCCTCACCAAGGCCGCCTTCCGAGCCGCCGCCCGATCGGACTTCGAGGAGACGGAGCAGATCCGCAAGATCCTCGATCGGGCGCGCAAGGAGCTGGAGCGGCTCTGAGGAGACCCGTCCTGTAGCTGGCCGTCGCAGAGCGGGGCCTGGCACCCACGGTTGGCGAGACGGGGCGAGGCGCTGCAGTGCTACTCGGTGCTATTGCTGGCGCCGGGCGCTCCGCGCGCCGAATGCAAGCGCGCCGAGCACCAGCGCCATGCCCAAGAGCGTTCCTCCGGGCGAGTCATCGTAGCTGCCGAAGACGGCGAGGGCTCCGCCGAGGGCGGCGATTCCGATAGGGGCGATGGCAGCGACGAATCTCACGAGCTCTCCTGGTAAAGACGGATATTATCGCAATGTACTCTGTCGCGCAGAGTAAAGGAAGCGAATCGTCAACAATTGGCGGCCCTGCTGCCTGCCCGCCGGGCGGTGGCCGCAGATCCGAGGGAGGCCATGAGGGCCGAGTGACGTCATTGGCCCGCGCTTGCTGAGGCAGGGACGATGGCGCAGACTCGGGTTTCGTCCCGGGTTCCCTTCCGTTGCCCTCCGCCGCACGAGCGCGCCCATGCTGCCCTATCTGTTGGCCGTCGCCATCCTCGCGCCTCCGGACACGCTTCCGGTGCCGGACGCCTACCGCGCCGCTCTGGAGGCAGGCACCCGAACCCGGTCCGGTGAGCCGGGACCCCTTTACTGGCGGCAGCGTGTGGACTACCGGATCCAGGCACGCCTGAGCCCGGAGGAGTCCCGCGTGACCGGCTCGGAGACCGTCATGTATCACAACGAGTCTCCGGACACGCTTACGGAGATCTGGCTCAATCTGGCCCAGAACGTCTTCGCCCCGGGCAACCCCCGGACCCGGCCCGCTCCCGTGACCGGGGGGTTCACGCTACACCGTGTGGAGGTCCAGGGCCGCCCGACGATCATCGACCTTCGGCGGGGGGTGGCATCGCTCGCCACCGTCGTCTCCCTGCCGCTGAGTGATCCGCTGCCTCCCGGGGGCTCGGCGACCCTGGAGATCGACTGGAGCTTCCTCGTCCCCGAGGGGACGTTCCGCATGGGACGGGACGGCACCGAGGTCTTCTTCCTGGCCCAGTGGTACCCCCAGGTCGCCGTGTACGACGACCTGCGCGGATGGGTCCGCGACCCCTACATGGGCGACGGCGAGTTCTACGTGGACTACGGGGACTTCGAGGTGGAGATCACTGCGCCCGAGGCCTGGCTCGTGAGCGCTTCGGGCGTACTGAAGAACCCCGATGAGGTGCTCATGCCGGAGGCGGCCGCACGGCTGCAGGCCCTTTCCCGGGAGGAGGTGACCCGGGTCGTGACCGTGGCGGACCGGGATGCCGGGCGCTCCACGGCGCCGGGCGGAGCCGACGGAACCCTCACGTGGCGCTACGTCGCCGAGAATGTCCGGGACTTCGCCTGGGGAGCGTCGGATCGATACGTGTGGGACGCCACGGTCGCCTCGTTCCTTGGCGACGACGGCGGCGCACGCTCGGCGACGATCCACTCCCTCTACCGTCCGGATCGACCCAACTGGGAGCGATCCGCCGAGTTCGCCCGCCACGCCATCGAGTCCCACTCCACCTGGTATCCCTACCCGTATCCGCAGATGACGGTCAACGAGGGTGTCATCGGCGGCGGGATGGAGTACCCGATGATCACCATCATCGGCGGCGGGCGGCGACCGATCTCCCTGTACAGCGTCATCTCACACGAGCTCGCCCACATGTGGTGGCCGATGGTGGTGGGGTCCGATGAGCGGAGCCACGCCTGGATGGACGAGGGGCTCGCGTCGTTCTCGGAGGATCTGTTCACGCCGGAGCTCTTCCCCGGAGTGAACTCGGGGCTCAACACGATGAACGGATACCTGCGCATCGCCGGGAGCGACCAGGAGACCGAGTCCATGCGCCCGGCCGATCTCTACGGACCGTTCGGCAACAGGGGGACGGCGTCCTACGGGAAGCCCGCCAGCGTCTTCCGGGCGCTTCGGACGATCCTCACGGCGGAGGTGTTCGACGCAGCCATGCGCGCCTACGTCCGCCGGTGGGCCTTCAAGCACCCCCACCCCCTGGACCTCTTCCGGACCTTCGAGGACGTGAGCGGGCGGGATCTCGATTGGTTCTTCCTGCCGTGGATGTACACGACCGCGGTCCTGGATCAAGCGGTGGCCGGGGTCAATGAGGACGGAGGCCGGCAGGTCGTGGTGGTGGAGGATCGCGGCGGGATCGCCATGCCCATCCTACTGCGGGTGTCCACGGACGCGGGGCAGACGGGGCACATCATGACCGCTCACGACGTGTGGGTGGAGGGCCGGGCCGTGATCCCCGTGGCCATGCAGGGGAGGGTCGTGGAGGTCGTCATCGATCCCGAGGAGCGGTTCCCCGACGTGAACCGGGCGGACAACCGGTGGACGGCGGAGCGCCGCTAGTCGGTAGCCAGCTCGCCTCGGTCCGGTACGAGGCGCCATCCGACGCCGAGGGGTTTCCCTTTTCGGTGCCCGCCATCCGGTGCCTGGGGACCGTCGACCTTCCGGCGCCCGTGACGTTGCTGGTGGGAGAGAACGGGACCGGGAAGTCGACACTTCTCGAGGCGCTGGCCATCTCCGCACAGCTGCCGGCGGTGGGCGCCGCCAGGCTGGAGCAGGATCCGACCCTTGAGGCCCAGCGTCATCTGGCTCGGTGCCTCCGTCTCACCTGGAGGGGACGTAGCCGTCGCGGCTTCTTCCTGCGGGCGGAGGACTTCTTCGGCTTCCAGAAGGAGCTGTCCCGAGCCCGAGCGGAGCACCGGGCGGAGGTGGCGCGCATCGATCGGGAGCTGGCCGACGCCTCCGAATACGCCCGCTCCCTGGCAAAGGGACCCCACCAGGCGTCCGTCGGCGACATGGAGCGTCGCTACGGCACGGACCCGGACGCGGCGTCCCACGGGGAAGCGTTTCTCCGCCTCTTCGCATCCCGGCTCGTTCCACGGGGGCTCTACGTGCTGGACGAGCCCGAGGCGGCGCTCTCGCCCCAGAGCCAGCTCGGGTTCCTCGCCATGATGAGGGACGCCGTGGACGGGGGCTCCCAGTTCATCATCGCCACCCACGCACCCATCCTCATGGCGACTCCGGGTGCCACCATCCTCAGCTTCGACGTCACGCCGGTTCGCCCGGTCTCCTTCGAGGAGCTCGAGCCCGTGAGGCTGGTGAGGGAGTTCCTGGCGGCCCCGGAGCGGTACCTGCGGCTCGTCTGGGGGGACTGACGCCTGGCCGGCGCCCGAGGCAGCAGAGGCCGGCCTCGAGACCCGAAGCGGTCCTGGCGGTTGGCCCTGGACGGGGGGGCTTCTAGATTCACAGGCTCTCGTTTCCGCCTGGCTCCTCCCGGGGATGCCAAGCGGCAA
>JBDHGI010000123.1:0-16260 GCA_039589955.1 Gemmatimonadota bacterium
CACGCGGGCGCCCAGTTCAACCTCGGGGAGGCGTACCGGTACACGGGCCAGACGGAGCGGGCCGCGGCCCGGTACCGCCGGGTGCTGGAGCTGGAGCCGGACCACGCCCAGGCCCGGGCCCGGCTGGAGCTGGTTGGCGGAGGAGTGACTTAGGCGCCCCTCAGCGGGCCACGGACGCGCGGTAGTCCAGGGGAGGGTCCCGGTCCCCCAGGAGGGGATCGTACCGGAAGTCGGTCCCCCGCTTCTCCCGGAACTCGGTGCGGATGGCGGCGAGACGGGCGCCGTCGGAGAAGAGGTCCACCGCCGATAGCGCCAGGACCTTCGCCGCCGACATCATGCCCTTGACCCCGATGCTCGTTCCCCCCGCTGCGATGGCCTGCCACGTGTGTGCTGCCGTCCCCGGCACCCAGGTGGCCGTGCTGAGCGTGGACGTGGGCACCATCCAGCTCACGTCGCCGGCGTCGGTGGACGCGTAGGTGGTGTGCCACTCGAAGGGCTGGACCTCCGCGGCGGACTCGAGGGCGGGCTCCGGCGTGAGTGTCTCCTTGAGGCGCTCCGCGAAGGTCCACTCGTGATCGTCGTACAGGACGCCCCCAACCTCGGTCAGGTTCTCGTAGACCACCTCCTGCAAAGCCGGTGGTGCCCGTCCCCGTCGCGGCGCCCCGGGCGGCGGCGGCGACCCGGTCGAAGAGGACGCGCACCTCTTCCGGGTCCGGGTGCCGGACGTAGTAGTACACTTCGGCGTAGTCAGGAACGACGTTGGGCGCGCTGCCGCCGGACGTGATGACGTAGTGGATCCGCGTCTGCTGGGGCACGTGCTCCCGCATCATGTTCACCATGAAGTTCATGGCCTCGACACCGTCCAGCGCCGAGCGGGCGCGGTCGGGGGCTGCCGCGGCGTGAGCGGATACGCCGGTGAAGCGGAACTTGGCCGACTTCACCGCGAGGTTCGATCCCGGACTGGCGCTGTTGCGGTCCCCCGCATGCCACTGGAGCACCACGTCCACGTCGTCGAAGAGGCCCGCGCGCACCATGTACACCTTGCCCGAGCCGCCCTCCTCGGCGGGGGTGCCGTAGAACCGGACCGTCCCCGGGTTGCCGGTGCGCTCCAGCCACTCGGCGGCAGCGATGGCCGCGGCGGCCGATGCCGTCCCGAACAGGTGATGGCCGCACGCGTGCCCGGCGATCTTCCCCTCGATGGGCTGGCGGACCGGAACCCGGTCCTGGTTGATCCCCGGCAAAGCGTCGTACTCGCCCATGATGCCGATGACGGGCTCGCCGCTGCCGAAGGACGCCACGAAGGCCGTGGGGATCTCGGCCACGCCCCACTCCACGGCGAAGCCGTGGGCCTCGAGCTCTCCGGCCAGGAGCGCCGAGCTCTTCTCTTCCAGGTACCCCAGCTCCGCCAGGTCCCAGATCTCCATGGCGATGTCGGTGAGCCGCTCCTGACGGGCCTCGATGAAGGTGGCCACCTCGGCCTTGGTCATCTGGGCACGGGTCGGGAGGGGCACGAGGGCGCAGGCGAGGAGGACGAGGGCTGCGGTGCGAGGGCGGAACAGGTCGCTCATCGGTTCGACTCCGTTGACGAGGAGCTCTAGAGATTGGAAATCTGGAGATAATGGGCCTTGTAGATGTTCTGCAAAGGTGTGTAATATTATTCACCTTTGCAGAACATCCTGGTGGTTGGGAGGTGATGGGGACGTGTCCAAGGGAAAGCACCTGGGTGAGTTCGAGCAAATGGTCCTGTTGGCCTTGCTCCGACTCAACGACGACGCCTACGGCGTCACGGTCCGACGGGAGATTCAGAACAGGACGGATCGACGGGTCGCCATCGGGGCCGTGTACGCGTGCCTCGAGCGACTGGAGCGGAAGGGGTACGTGACCGCTCGTGTCTCCGATCCCCAACCCATCCCCGGAGGCCGCGCCAGAAAGTACTTCCGGCTCACCCGCGAAGGCGCCGCAGCCCTGCGTCGCGCGAGGGAGATGATGGACCGCATGACGGAAGGTCTGTCTGTCGCTTGGTCGTGCCCAAGAGGGACCGGAAGTTCATCCTCGAAGATCTGGACGAAGAGTTCGCGGACCTGGTGCGCCGGGGGCGTGGCGTCGGGGAGGCCAGGCGTTGGTACTGGGGACAGGTAACAGCTTCGCTGTGGCCAAGTCTCAACAGGACGCTGGGCCGTGGTGTGAAGCCCGGTAGACCGCCCTCCGGCGGGCGGGGCCCAGCGCTCGATTCCATCGTCCAGGACTTCCGATTCGGAATCAGGATGCTCGCCAAGTACCCGGTCCTCTCGGTCTCGGTCATCGTGACCCTCGGGCTGGGTATCGGCCTTACGTCGACGGTGTTCAACATCACCAAGGCGTGGACCCCGAGTGAGCTTCCCTACCCCGAGGCGCACCGCATCCTTGCGGTGGACTGGACCAATCCCTCCGAAGACATCGACCACCAGGGCTTCACGAAGCAGGACCTGATGCGCTGGCGAGAGCGCCAGACCGTATTGGAGGGGTTCGGGCTGTACGGGTGGGGCTGGCGCAATGTATCCGTCGATGACGGCCGGCCGGAACGACGAATTGGGGCGTACGTGACCGCGGGATTGTTGGATGCCGTGGGTGTGCAACCGATCCTCGGGCGGACGTTCCGGCCGGAGGAGGAGGGGGTGGGTCGGGGCGGTGTGATCATCCTCGGCTACGAGCTGTGGCACAACCTCTTCGACGCAGCGCCCTCCGTCATCGGCGAGACCGTCTACCTCGATCGGCGGCCGACAACGGTGATCGGCGTCATGCCCGAGGGCTACATGTTCCCGAGCGCTCAGGCCTTCTGGACTCCGATGACGGTCGATCCGCTGGCTGCCGACGAAGAGGGCGATCCGGTCCGTTGGTTGGCCGCCGGTCGCCTGCTGGACGGTGTGTCGAGAGGACATGCCGAGGCTCAGCTTTCGGGCATCGCTACCCAGCTGCGAAGCCAGTTCCCCTCGGATTACCAGGGACTCGGTGTGGTGGTGCGGACGCTCAAGCAGCGCATCGTGCCGACTATCGCCTACAGGGTCGTCTACGCCATGCTTGCCGCCGCCTTCGGAGTACTGCTCCTGGGGTGCGCAAACGTCACCAACCTGCTCCTGGCCCGTTCATCCGCTCGCACGCACGAGGTGGCCCTGAGAGGCGCCCTCGGAGCCAGCCGTCTCCGGCTGGGCAGACAGCTACTGACGGAAGTGGCGGTATTGGCGATCATCGGCGGAGGTATCGGCCTGTGGCTGGGTCTCGTTGGCCTCGATTGGTGCGCGACGTGCGCGTCTATGCGTTCGTCCTCGGAGCAACCGTCCTTTCATGCGTCTTCGCCGGGGTCCTCCCGGCGCTGCGCACCTCGGCGACAGGAGCGGCAGAGGCCATGAAGGGTGCGGCCAAAGGCTCCAAGCGCCTCACACAGGGGCGGTTCACCGCCGGCCTGGTCGTGACGGAGGTGGCTGTATCGTGCGTCCTGCTCATCATGGCGGGGCTCATGGCCAGAAGCGTGACGCGCCTCGACACCCACCCGTTCCCCTGGGAGACCGAGAACGTGTTCACGGCGCGGTTCGCGCTCCGCGGGGAAAGGTACCCGAGCAGCAACGCCCGGCGTGCGTTCTACGAGCGGCTGCTTCCCGAGGTCGAGGCCATCCCGGGGGCGGTCGCGGTGGCTCTCAGCGATGGGCTACCGGGCTTCGGCCACTCCTCCACGAGCTTCATTGCCGGGGACCGTGTCTACGCGGAGGGCGAAAGCCTTCCGGAGGCGAGGCTCGGCCATGTCACTGCGGGCTACTTCGATGCTTTGGGTGTGCGAGCGGTCCGAGGCAGGCTGTTCGATGATTCCGACATACGTGACTCGCCGCTCGTCGCGATCGTAAACGAGAGCTTCGCGAGGGTGCATCTGCAGGGCGACCCCATCGGTCAGCGGGTTAGACGAGTGAGACGGGACGGAGACGCGGCGCCGTGGAGGACGGTGGTGGGCGTCGTGCCGGACCTTTCCATGGAGGGGTTCGGGTCGGGGCGTCATCCCGCCGGGCTGTACGTACCTCTTGCACAGTGGGAGTGGTTCCCGAACCTGACGTACGTCACCGTCCGGGCGAGCGGTCCGTCCCTGGCCACCCTCACCAACATTCGCAGCGCGGTGGGGTCGCTGGACCGGCACCTGCCTCTGGACATGGTGGCTCCCATGGACGGGATCATGCTTCGCTTCACGTGGTTCTATCAGGTCTTCGGCCGGCTTGCCCTGCTGTTCGGTGCGGCGGCGCTCTTCCTGGGTGCCATGGGCCTCTATGGCTTGATGTCCTTCGCGGTGTCGCAAAGGACACATGAGATGGGTGTGCGCCTGGCCCTCGGGGCGGGAAGGCGTGGACTGGTGGGGATGGTCATGAAGAGGGGGCTCGCC
The DNA here is from genome assembly GCA_039589955.1 of Gemmatimonadota bacterium. Classification (GTDB taxonomy): domain Bacteria; phylum Gemmatimonadota; class Gemmatimonadetes; order Longimicrobiales; family Gaopeijiaceae; genus SZUA-318. Next base: position 4,400 of record JBDHGI010000123.1, read on the forward strand.
CAGCTGGCACTCGGACTGGGGATCGGGTTGGGCTTGGCGCGTTTGGCCTCCGGGCAGCTCGTACCGTTCGTGTACGAAGTTGATCCGAGTGATCCCAGTGTCTTTGGGGTAGTCCTGGCGACTCTGCTGACGACGGCTCTGATGGCGATCATCATCCCCGCGCGTCGGGTGACGAAGCTGAACGCTGTGGTGGCGCTGGGAGGGGAGTGACCTGATGCGAGGAGGTCGACAGGCGGCTGTCGGCTGTGTGTAAGGCCACAACCCCGAGCTGAGGGCTAGCTTGCGCGGCGCTGGTGGCGCCGGGATCTTCAAGGTGACCCTGCCCGGTGCTGAGGGAGGTCGAGCATGCCCTCCCGGTACAACGCCCACACCCTGTGGACCGACCCCCTGCTCACCTCCCTCCACGACGACCCGGCCTTCCTCGAGCTCCTCGAGCGGGAGCCCGGGCGGATCTTCTAGAACGTCACGACCTCAACAGCGAACAACAGCCATGAAAGCCACGGGCGAGATCCAGGTCATCCCCATCGGGGCCGGCGTCTCGGTAAGGGAGCAGGTGAAGCGCGCCCACTACATCCTGGAGGACGCCGGCATCCACGCCACCCTCCACGGGCAGGGCACCAACGTGGAAGGGGAGCTGGACGACATCCTCGAGGCGGTGAGAACCATCCACGAGGTGCTCCACGCCGAAGGCACGGTCCGGCTGGCGACCTTCGTGAAGATCGGGACCCGCACGGACAAGGAGCCGTCTCTAGCGGGTAAGCTGTTCTGACGCGTACCGGGCCCGGGAGGATGCCCGCACCGCCTCCCGGGCCCGGCTCCCCGCGCGCTAGCTGATCAAGGGATTCAGCCCCCGCTCCGTCAGCAGGCGATTGAAGTCGGCCAGGTCGCCCTCGAGGATCCGTTCCAAATCCGCCTCGGCCCGCTGGATGATGACGAGGAGCACCCCGCGGACCTCGCGGTGCTGGTCCGTGGGCGGGAAGTCGGCGCTGGCCACGCCACCCCGCAGGTGGCCCAGCTTCTCTGCCACCTTGGCGGGCCACCGCACGCCGTCCTGGCCGGTCCCCGTGGTGCGCAGCTGGATGAGCTCCTCCTCCACGGCGATGAGCTGCTCGTCCAGGGCGACCGCCGCCTCCACGAGGTCCCCGGCGTCGCCCTGGGACTCGAGCACAGCCACCAGGTCGTAGAGCTGGCGGCGCACCCACTCGATGCGGTTCACCGCCTGGGCCGTGCGCTCCAGGTCGTCGCGGATCTCGGCCAGGGCCGCCGTCTGGGCCCGGATATCCGCCACGGTGCCTTCGGAGTTGGGGTCCTTCAGAACCGTCAGCTGCCGGGTGGCGGCGTCGGCTCCGCCCACCTCCAGGGTCACCGTGTAGGTGCCGGGGGGCTGCAGCAGCGACATCCCCGACCGCCTCCTCATGCGGTCGGGGCCGAGGTTCACCCAGTCTGCGTACAGCGGTGGGGTCCGGAGCCGGATGGGCGTGCTGGGCTCGCCCTCCAGGTCCCACCAGACCCGGTTGAGCCCGGCTTCCGCGGTGCCCCTCAGCGTGCGCACCACGGTGCCGCCCTCGTCGGCGATGGTTAGGGTCACGCGCCGTCCGGCGCTGGCTTCGTCGAGCCAGTAGTTCAGGGAGGCGCCGTAGGGTGGATTCTCGCCCACGGTCATGTCGTGGGGCATGGTCCAGGGGGTGGTGCGGCCGTGGAACCGGTAGGCGTCCCTGGGCTCGAAGAGATGGGCCACCGAGGCGCGAACCTCGTCGGTGAGCTGCTGCAGTGGCGTGATGTCGTCGAGGATCCAGAAGCCCCTCCCGTAGGTGCCCACCACCAGATCGTCGAAGTGGTCCTGGACGACGAGGCCGTAGATGGGGGCCGGCGGCATGTTGTTGACGAGGGGCTGCCACTCCTCGCCGTCGTCGAAGGACACATAGATGCGGTTCTCGGTGCCCAGGAAGAGCAGGCCCGGCCGTTCCGTGTCCTCCTGGATGCTCCGGGTGAAGCTCAAGGGGTGGTCCGCGATGCCCTCGGTGATGAGCGTCCAGCTCTCCCCGAAGTCCTCCGTGCGGTAGACGTAGGGCGCGAAGTCACCCACCTGATGGGCCTCGACCGCCAGGTACGCCGTGCCGGCGTCCCACTTCGACGCGTCGATGCCCCGCACCACGCCGTCAGCGGGCCAGTCGGGGAAGTTGCCGGTGACGTCCGTCCACGTCTCTCCGTCGTCCCTGCTCACGTGCACCTTGCCGTCGTTGGACCCGGCGTAGAACACCCCTTGCTGCACCGGAGACTCGTCGAACGCGTAGATCACGCAACAGTACTCGACGCCGATGTTGTCGGGCGTGAGGCCGCCGCTGATCCCCTGCCGGCTCTTGTCGTTGGTGGTCAGGTCGGGGCTGATCACGTCCCAGCTCTGCCCGCCGTTGCGCGTACGGTGCACATACTGGCTCGTGACATACAGCGTGTTGTTGTCGTGGGGGGATATGAGGAGGGGGAATGTCCACTGGAAGCGGTAGCGCAGGTCCTCGGCGGGCCACCCTCCGGTGCTCTCCGGCCACACCTCCACGTTCCGGAACTGCCGCGTGCGCTCGTCGTGGCGGACCACGATCCCGCCGCGCGCGCCCGAGCCCGACGCGCTGGACCAGACGACGTTCGGATCCAGCGGATCCGGCGTGGCGAACCCCGACTCCCCACCCCCCACCGCGTGCCAGTCACCCCGGGGGATGAACCCGCCACGGCCGAAGTAGAGGCTGTTGCTCGGACCCCGGGTGGACGGTCCGTCCTGGCGGTTGCCCATGACGTTGTAGGGGACCGCGTTGTCGGCGGTGACGTGGTACATCTGGGCGATGGGCAGCTGGACCTGCAGCCAGGTCTCGCCGCGGTTCTGCGAGATGGACACGCCCTGGTCGTGGACGACGATCATCCGGTCCGCGTCGGTGGGGTCGATCCACATGTCGTGGTGGTCACCGCCGGGCCTGCGCAGCCCGCCCTCGTTCTGGTAGGTCCTGCCTCCGTCATACGTCCGGGCGAACCCCGAAGTGAGGAAGTACGCCTCCATGGGATCGTCGGTGGAGACCCGGCAGTTGTTGTAGTAGGCGGTCCGTCCGCCCAGGTCACGGCTGTGGTTCACCAGCCGCCAGCGCCGCCCGCCGTCGTCGGAGCGCCACAGCTCGCCGCTCTCCGTCTCCTGGCCGTGCCAGGGCACTCCGTCCCCCGTCTCGATGAGGGCGTAGACCACCCGGGAGTCGGCCGGCGTCATGCACACGTCGATCTTCCCCACGGGTAGCGTGGGAAGGCCGCGGCCCACGAGGCGCGCCCACGTGTCTCCCCCGTCCCGGGACATGAAGATGCCGCTTCCCGGACCGCCGCTCTCGCGGCCCCACGTGTTCACCAGGATCTGCCACATGCCCGCGAAGAGGATGCGGGGGTTGTTGGGGTCCATGACCAGGCTCGACGCGCCGGTGTGCTCGTCCACGTGGAGGACGTGCTCCCAGGTGTAGCCGCCGTCCACCGTGCGGTAGATGCCGCGCTCCTCCTGGGGGGCGTGGGCGTGGCCCACCGAGGCGACGTACACGATGTCCGGGTTCGTGGGGTGGATGACGATGCGGCTGATCCGTCCGGTGGCGTCCAGGCCCATGTGCGTCCAGGTGTCGCCCCCGTCGGTGGACCTGTAGACGCCGTCCCCGATGGTCACGTTGGACCGGATGTGGGGCTCGCCGGTGCCCGCCCACACGATCTGGGGATCGGACATGGACACGGCGAGGGCGCCCACGGCGTGGACGTCCTGGTCGTCGAACTTCGCCTCCCATCGGATGCCCCCGTCGGTGGTCTTCCACAGCCCGCCGGAGGCGGCGCCCACGTAGTAGGTCAGCGGGTCGCCGGGCACCCCGCCCGCCGACGCCACACGGTTGCCCACGGGGCCGATGTGCCGGAAGCGGAGGGCGTCGAGGTTCTCCGGGGGAACGGCTTGAGCCGAAGCGAGCGCGGGAACGAGGACGGCGAGGCCCCACAGGGCGACGGGCCGCCCGAGCCTGGACCTGAGCATGACGAAGCTCCTGGCCGATGGTTGGGCTGGGGGGTTCGGATCTATGCTGGCCGGCGAGCGCGCCGGCGGTCATCGGGCTCGGTGCCTCAGCGGCACCGGTAGAGTGGGAAGGAGGAGGTTCCGGGGCAAGCGGGTCACCGCTCCGGCAGGGGGGCGTCACCGTATCCGGTGAGCTCCACGTACCCGCGCCCCGCGACGGGCGCCCCCTCCCCGTAGGACATCACGCGGACGGCGCCCTCCCAGTAGCGGAAGGCCAGGTCGAGCTCCTGATTCTCGAGCACGGGGGTGACCTGGAGATCCCAATTCCGCTCGGGCACGAGAATCCTCCACCTGGAGGGGTACCGGACTCCGGTCGTGGGCGAGGTCCAGGCATCGAGGGGCTCGACGACCACCTCGGAGCCCCAGGCCAGGCGGCGCTTGGCGCCGTCGGGGTCGACGAGGACGCCTTCGGAGAGGGCGTGGGCCGAGCCGTCGCCCGTGCGCAGGGCATACACCATGAGCTCCCAGCCTTCGTCCAGCTGCAGGGCGAACCAGTCCCACCCCGTCTGGCCCTCGGAGAGGACCGAGGTGCTCCACTCCCGGTCCATCCACGCCGTGCCGCGGACCGCGAGGGTGTCCGTGCCCAGGATCACCGTCCCGCGGGTGGGCATGCGCGTGTGGGAGTAGTAGTAGGACGCGTTCCCGGGCTCGGCGCCCTTCCGGCTCAGGCCTGCGTCGCCCTGGAGCACCGGGGGCTTGCCGGCCCCCAGGACGAGGTCGAGGGCCACTCCGTCCTCCTCGGCGCTCAGCCGCATGGGGAACGCGGCATCGGCTCCCACGCCCTCGAGCATCCAGTCCTCGAGCCAGACCCGGAAGGGGCTCGCCCGGGCTCCGGCGAGGTCCTGCGCGCCCCGGGCGAAGCGCTCGAAGGCGTGGAAGGCGCCCCGGTCCGTGTCCGTCACCGCGAAGTGCGCCATCCAGGCCTGGCTCGTGGCCCACGGCGACGACGAGGCCGGCGGATCGGGGGCCAGGGCGTAGCGGAAGAACGTGAGCTGGAAGCCCACGTGCCGTCCGCCCTCGCCGGCGAGGTTTCCCGTGACGTACCACCACTCGGTGCGGAAAGCCGGGTGGGGGCCGTGGTCCTCGGGAAAGCGGAACACGCGGGGTTCGACGGCCCGGGCATACCCCGCGGTGTCGGCGCCTCCGAGGGTGGCGACCAGGGACGGCCGACCGTCTTCGTGGTGGCCTCTCCCTTCGCACCCCGAAGCGGCCACGAGGGTGAGGAGGAGCGCGGCACCCCGGGACGCCCGGCGCCGGTGCCCACGTCCCGCGGCGGCGAGAATCCATGGCAGCGCGGCCGCGCCCCGAGACCGTCGAGCCGGGCTCACTCGCCCCTCAGCGCTTCGGCGGGGGAGGTGCCGGCCATCCGCCAAGAAGGGTAGAGGCCGGCGAGAAGGGCTCCCACCAGCGCCAGGGCCACGGCCTGGACCACAACGTCGGGACCCACCTCCATGCGCAGCGTCCACCCGAAGGACCGCTTGTTCACGACGAAGATCATGACCGAGGCCAGCACCAGCCCCATGGGCACGGCGAGGGCGCCGGAGATCAGTCCCATGAGGCCCGTCTGCGCCGTGACCAGCCGCCACACCTGCCGCGGGGTGAGGCCATTGGCCCTGAGCACGCCCAGCTCCCTGGCCCGCTCGAGCTGCAGGGCCATGAGGGCGCTCAGGACGCCGACGAACGCGACGGCGAAGGCCAGCAGGCGCAATACCGCCGTGACCTGGAAGGTCTGGTCGAAGACCTCGAGGGAGGCCGAGCGGAGGGTGGCGTTGGTCCGGACGACGAGCGTGCGGTGGGGCGGCACGAGGGCGCGGAGCTCCTCGACCACCCGCTCCGGGTCCGCCCCGTCCTCCAGGAAGAGCCCCAAGGAGGTGATGCCGTCGTCGTCGAAGAGCTCCTCGTAGGTGCGACGGCTCATCATGACCACGCCCCGGTCCGAGCCGTAGTCGTAGAACACCCCGGCCACGGGCAGGGCGCGGGCTCCCGCGGGCGTGGGGACCACGAGGCTGTCGCCCACGCCGAGAGCCCGCCGGTACGCCAACGGCTCGGAGACGAGCACGGCGCCTCCGTCACGAAAGGCGGGAAACGCCTCGGCGGCCCCGCCCTCGAGGAAGTCGAAGGCCGCCTCGCCCAGGGGGTGCAGATCGAGGGCGACAATCCGCAGGATCCCTCCCTCCACGGGCACCTCCACGCCGCGGTAGGTGTTGCGGCCCCGGACGGCGGGATGGGCCGTGAGGGATCCGACCACGTCCGGCCCCAGGGTCCCGGCGGACCGGGAGGCCATGGGGGAGGGCAGGGAGACGTAGACGTCCGCCTGGAGCGTGCCGTCCAGCCAGCGGGTCAGGGTGCCGCGGAAGCTCTGGATCATGACGCCCAGCCCGACGGTGACCGACACGGCCACCACCAGCGCGGCGATGGCGGGAGCCGTCCGGCTCAGGGCCGTCACGACTCCCCGCGCCGCCATGGTGCCCAGGATGCCCATCCACCGTGCGGCCGCCGGACGCAGCACGCCGACGAGCAGCACCGCGCCGGCGGGAGCGAGAAGGGCCATGCCCAGGATCACGAGGAACAGGGCGCCGAAGCTCGCGACCAGGCTGCGGCTCGGAACCGCCAGCCCGGCACACCCCGCCCCCAGCAGCAGCGCGCCCAGGGCCGCGGCCCGGGAGACGGCGCGGGTCGCCCGCCCCTCCACGAGTGACCGGGTACGGGCGACACGGGGTGGCGACGAGGCCGCTTCCAGCGCGGGAGGCAGGGACGCGAGGAGGGTGGCGCCCAGGCCCAGGAGCGCCCCCTTGGCCAGGACCGCCGGCGGCACGGTCAGCTCCTGCACGGACACGACGAAGTAGAGGTCGTTGATGGTCCGGGTCACCATGCGAACCAGCCCCCGCCCCAGGGCCGTCCCCACGACGAGCCCCGCCGCCGCGCCCACGCCGCCGATCCACGCGGCCTCCCGGAGGACGGCGGCGAGCACCTCACGGCGCGTGACGCCGAGGGCCCTCAGGCTCCCGATCATCTCCCGGCGCTGCACCACGGAGAAGGTCATGGCGTTGTAGATGAGGAACATCCCGAAGACCAGGGCCAGCAGGCTCAGCGCCCTCAGGTTCAGGTCGAAGGCGGAGATCATCTCCGAGAGCGCCGCGGTACGCACGCCCGCGGCCTCCACACGGGCGTCGGCGGGCAGGAGGGCGCGGAGCGCTTCGAGAGCCTCGGGCTCCGAGTCCTCGGGGAGACGAAGGTCGATTCGGGAGAGGCGGCCGGGCATCGCCAGAAGGTCCTGAGCCCAGGCGATGTCCAGGATCAGCACGTCGTCGAGGCCGGATCGGGTCGGCCCCTCGCCGGGCTCGAGGAGGCCCGCCACGGGCAGCGACTCCGAGCGGCCCGCCACGGACACGGGGAGCGCGTTCCCCGGCCCCACCCCGGCAGCCCCTGCCGTTCGGGCGCTGAGCACCACGGCTCGCGGGACGGTGAGGAGCGCCGATACGTCCAACCCCGACGGGCCGCCCGCCACGAAGGGGCGGAACGGGCCCTCGGAGAAGGGGTCCACGCCGACGACGCGAAGCGCCGCGCCTGGCCTGAGAGGGCTGGACGCGTAGCCCTCGACGACGGGCGCCGACGCCCGCATCCCCAGGTCCACCCGGATCCGGGCGAAGAGGGAGTCGGGCAGGCCGCCCACGCCACCCAGGACGTGATGGGTCGCTCTGCCCGCCACCGTCTCGGCGGAGACGCGGAATCCCTCCCGGGAGCTCTGGATGGCGAGGTCGATGGAGACGACGACGGCCACCCCGAGGGCCACGCCCAGAACGGACAGGACGAGCTGAGCCGGGTGCCGGGTCAGGTGACGCCGGCCCGCCCTGCGCACGAGGCTCACCGGGGCTCCGCCACCAGCCGGCCGTGATCCAGTCGGAGGACGCGATCCATGCGGCCGGCGAGGGCCCGGGAATGGGTGACCACCAGAAGGGTGTGGCTCCGGTCCCCCACCAGCCGCCCCAGGAGATCGGCCACGAGCTGCGCCGTGTCCTCGTCCAGGTTGCCCGTCGGCTCGTCCGCCAGCACCAGCGTCGGCTCGTGCACGAGGGCCCGGGCCACGGCCACCCTCTGCTGCTCGCCCCCGGAGAGCCGGTCGGGGAAGGCCTCGGCGCGGCTCGCCAGTCCCACGGCCTCCAGGAGGCGTTCCGCCCGGTCCTCCTCGTCGGCGCCCACCGTGCCCTTGAGCTCCAGCGGAAGGAGGAGGTTCTCCATGACGGTGAGGGTGGGCAGGAGGTTGAAGAACTGGAAGACGAAGCCGAGGTGGCGGCGCCTGAAGAGGGTCCGCTCGTGCTCCGAGAGGGCCGTCAGGTCCACGCCTCCGATGCGCACGACGCCGTCGTCGGGAAGGTCGATCCCGCTCACCAGGTTGAGCAGGGTGGACTTGCCCGAGCCCGAGGGTCCCAGCACGGCCACCCGCTCGCCCCGGCGCACCACGGCGTCGACCCCGTCGAGGACCCGGTGCTCCCGCCCACCCTCCCGGTAGCTCTTCCGGAGGGACTCGAGCTCGACGGCCGGGGGCGTCGACGTTGAGGTGGCAGGGTGCATGGGGCGGGAGCCTGTTCGGGGCCGGAGGGCCCCCGTACCCCCGATGGCTGGCGAGTTCCCGGCGGACCGCCCCGGTCCCGGCTCCGTCTCGGCCGGGGTCGCCTCAGCCCGGGAGGGTGCGCCCCGTCTCCGGTGGGGCGAGGCGGTCCATCCGATCTCTGAGGTCCGCGGCGACGGCGCTGTCGGCCCAGGGGACCCAGATGGACTTCGCCCCCTTGGGAACGAAGACGATCTTCCGGCCCAGGGGCGTGGCACGGCGAAGCTCCAGGGTGACCATCTTGAGCTTCTGCATGCGGGATTCCTTCACCTCCCGGACCTCGGTCAGGCTCAGTCGGAGGCCGCGCTCGCGGTCGCCGATGACCAGGTTGTCCCCCACCCGCCACACGTGCTGGAGGCGGCCGAACCAGTGCTGGAAGAGGGCGCTGAAGACGGCCCACCCACCGACGAGCACGATCTTCACGGGCGCCGGGGCCGGCGGGCTGCCGATGAGGTCGAGATAGGCCAACGCCGCGATGGCCCCCACGCCGACGGTCCAGGCGGCGGGGAAGACTCGCTTCCAGAACATGGTGGAATCCGACGACAGGATCTCGGCGTCGGAGGTGTCCGCGAGGTGCATGGGACCTCCCGTCGCTGCAGGTCCGCCCACGGAATTCGGGTTGCGCCAGAAGGAATACGACCCGCCACCCGGAGGCCTTCATTCTCGGGCCCGGAGGGCCAGACGCAACCTTTTCACCCCGGAACTCGTCTGAGGAGTATGAGGACCTGGACACTCAGGAGGTGACGATGAGCGGGCTGGGCACGGATGTAGTGGCGCTGGCGTGCATCGTGGGGGGGACGGTGGTGAGTGGCACGGCGACGCTGGCTTTGCGAGCCGACCCTCATCGGGTGGACGCGGCGTGTGCGGTGGAGATGGTGGAGAGCCCGAACGTGGTCGTGGCCCTCGGCGATAGCCGGGAGCACATCGTCGTGGCTCCCCGGGTGCGTCTGCACACTTCCCATGGGTGCGGTCACGCGGTGAGCGAGGAGGTCCAGGTCCGCGTGGAGGCCGCACGCCACGAGATGGAGCGGGCGCGCGAGCGGGCGGAGCGGGCGCGTGAGCGGGTGGAACGGTCACGGGAGCAGATGGAGCGAGCCCGTGTCCGGCTCGAGCGCGTGGACCGACGAGAGGCCGAGGAGCTGCGTCGGCAGCTGGAAGCCGTTGGCGCCGAGCTCGGGACCTTGAAGCTCGAGGGCCTCGAGCTCCAGGGCCTGGGCGAGCTCATCGAGGCCGAGATCCGGTCGGAGATCGAGGGCAGCCTCCGGGAGGAGATGGAGCGTCTCGAGAAGCAGCTGGAGCGGTCACGTGACGGGGTTGGGCGGTAGGTCGGGACCCTCCGGCGGAAGGCCCCGGGCGACATTGTCGTCCGGGGCCTTTCCACGCCCACGTGGGGGGATCCCGATGCGTTAGATTCCCGGGAGGGTCGCTTTCGGACCCGAGTCGGATCCTCCGGAAGCGCCGGGAACTGAGGTGCGGGAACTGGGGTGATGGACGAGACCATACGCGAGCTGTTGAGGCGGCGGGTTCCCCACGTCGTGGGCATCTACCTGGCCGCGGCGTGGGGTCTGCTCGAGTTCACCGACTGGGCGGTGACCCGGTACCAGGTGCAGGCCCCCCTAATCACCTGGGAGTTCGTGCTCCTCGGGCTGCTGCTTCCCCTCGTCGCGCTCACCGCCTGGCGGCTGGGAGGCGGGGCGCCGGTCATCGCTCCAGCCGAGGCGCCGCCCCGATCGGTGGCGGTCCTTCCCTTCGTGGGCCTCGGCGGCGAAGGGGATGTCGACACGGAGCTCCTCGGGTTCGGCATCGCCGACCAGATCCTCACGGATCTCTGTCGCGTGGGAGACCTCCGCGTGGTCGCGCGGACGTCCTCGTTCGCCTATGGGGGCGTCACCGACGACGTGCGCGTCATCGGCAAGAAGCTCGGCGTCCGGGCCGTCCTCGAGGGGAGCGTCCAGAGATCGGGCAACCGACTCCGGGTCACCACGCAGCTGGTGAGCACGCAGGACGGGTACCACCTGTGGTCGGAGCGGTACGACCGCACCATGCACGACGTCTTCGAGATCCAGGACGAGATCTCCTCCAACGTCGCCCGTGTGCTCAACGCCGTGCTCCGGGAGCACGAGCGCCGGGCCATGGCGAGGGTGCCCACGACGGAGATCGAGGCGTACGAGCTCTATATCCGGGGCCGCCGCTTCCTCTTCCAGACCCGGCGCAAGAGCCTGGAGTACGCCCGGGAGATGTTCCAGCGCGCAATCGACGTCGATCCGGGCTTCGCCCTGGCGTACGCGGGCGTTGCCGACGTGGCGGCGCTCCTCGGCATGTACTACCCGGCGGCGCGGGCGGATCTGGAGGCGGCGCAGGAGGCCAGCCGGCGGGCCCTGGAGCTCGACCCCGACCTGGCCGAGGCCCACGCCGCACACGGGGCCGTGCTCTTCGTATCCGGTCGGCTGCCGGAGTCGGAGGCGGCCTTCGAGCGGGCGGTGGAGCTGGATCCGCGGCTCTTCGAGGCACGCTACTTCCACGCCCGGGCCTGCTTCCAGCAGGGTCGCTTCGACGAGGCTGCGGTGCTCTTCCGGGAGGCCACACGGGTGCGTGAGGACTACGCCGCCGCCTTCTTCGTGGGTCAGTCCCTGGAGGCCCGGGGCCTGCGTGAAGAGGCCCGCGAAGCCTATCAGAGCGCCCTGGCGGTCTCCGAGCGCCACCTGGACCTCAACCCCGACGACGCCCGAGCCGCCACCATGAGGGCCGTGAGCCTGTGCCGGCTGGGTCGCGTGAAGGAGGGTCTGGAGTGGGCCGACCGGGCCCTGACCATGGACCCCGAGGACGCCGGCGTGCGCTACAACGCCGCGTGCCTGTTCTCGGTGGCCGGCAAGGTCGACCGGGCGCTGGACTGCCTCGAGTCCGCCATCGGCGTGGGCTTCGGCAATCGCGAGTGGCTCGCGCGGGATCCGGACCTGGACGCCGTCCGTCCGAACCCGCGCTTCCAGGAGCTCATGGCCCGGATGGAAGGCAGCCCGAGCTCAGTGGGGTAGCCCCGGCCTCGTCAGCCCGTAGATCCAGGCACCGGCCAACGCGCCGAACAGCCCCACCACCATCACGGGGATGCCGGCCCCGACCAGGGCGAACAGGGGGCCCGTGCAGGCGCCCACGAAGCCCCAGCCCAGCCCGAAGCAGATCCCC